>DJVY01000008.1:3480-37319 GCA_002440885.1 Bacteroidales bacterium UBA6244 | reverse complement strand
AAACACAAAATATTGGATAAACTCCGCTGAGGTGTGCAGTCGCCTCCTATTATAAATGACCAAAAGTTTCTCTTCTGTTTTTCGGTTATTTTATAAATATTTTGCTAAAAACTTTGCCTTCTCTTGTCGTTGCCCTGATAATCAATATTCCTTTTTGTGGAATATAATACTTTTCTGATGAGTTATGCCGGCTGATTAGTCGCCCGTGTGCATCCCATACCTCCACAGTTGTAATGGTATGTAGATTTACATGTGCGGTAAGGTAGTCGCCCGATAAAGTGACTTCCAGTTCAGGGTGTGCAATGTTTTGATTCATGTCGGTAATCACTTCAACCCTGATGGAGTCGGTGGCTTCTCCACATCCGTTGGTTACATTGACCCAGTAGCTACCGCTGTTTGAAACAAGGATAGTTTGAGTGGTTTCGCCTGTCGACCATAAATACCCCGCTCCCTGATTTCCTGCGTCCAAAACAAGTGTTTCTCCATCGAAAAGTGTGGTGTCGTTTCCGAGAAAAACCACCGGCCAATCATCAACAAGTACATACAAAAAGACCGGATTTCCCGGGCCACATTCGTTTATCGCTCTGACTTCTATTTCATGAATCCCCGAATTTATCCATGTATAGGAAATAAAAGCAGAATCCGATGGCTGAATAATCCCGTTAACCTTCCACTGACATGTTTCGTTTTCATTCACCTGGGTTGAGTAAGTGTGGGTGGAGGATAAACAAGTGCTATCTTCTCCTGAAATTGCCGTTGGAGGATTGGGTAGAGGGCTAACAGTAACTTGTAGGGTTAAGGGCTGAAGGAGTAACGTGTCGCAGCTGAGTTGCATGCTAATTTCAAAAGAGCCAGGTTGCCACCAGACGACTTCCAGTGTGTCGGCTTGGCCAGATTGTGGGATGCTGTTGATGAACCAGTTAGCCTGACAACCAATCGGGATATCGCAGGTGTAGTACGATAATTCTCCTTCACATGGATATTGAGAGCCTGTTATGATTTCCGGAAATTCAGGTGGAGGAACAATGGTATCGGTTACCGGTACTTGAACAAAAGCTGAGACTGAGTTGGTCAGAAATAATAACATCCATAACAAAGGTTTCATCGACATCGGCTTAACTTTTATTCTAGATCAGGATGAGTTGATATCTCTTATTGTATTCAAAACTAAGATGATAAATATACCCTACGACAAATATACAGATTAATACAATGCTGGTGCCGGGAAAATACAGATACATAAACGACCTTGCTTTTTATCCTTTCAGAACCAACTGTTTTAATCGTCCTCTGGTTTTTTGCGTCTTTCTTTTTTCTCCGCGATCAATTTCTTTTCGCGTAACTTTTTCTCCTGACTGGCTTTCCCCGGTTTGGTGGGGACTCTCTTTTTGGCCGGTTTCACTGCTTTTTTGAGCAGTTGATAGAACTTTTCAATGACTTTGTTTTTGTTCTCCAACTGCGATCGTGTGGTTTGACAGGTTAGTATGAGAAAGCCTTCGTTGTTGATCTGATGAGCGAGTAGTTTCATAATCAAGGTTTTCTCTGTTTCTGACAGCAAGTTCGATGACATCACATCAAATCTCAGTTCCATTTTTGAACTTACCTTGTTTACATTTTGGCCTCCTGGGCCACTGCTTCGGCTGGCCGATAGTATCCATTCGCGGCTGAAGTCGCGTAGGGTGACATCCGGGTTGAGGTTGTCGGTAGTGCACATCTCCTTTTAGGTTAAGCTATTGTTAGAGTTTTTTTATGCTGAATCGGCTTTGGGCTTTGCTGTCACTTGCGTACTTGGATTTCAGGAATTGCACATCAAGTTCCGATTCGATGGTAGCCGGATTGGTAACCGGCATGTTATTATCCTGAATTTCGTATTCAAGCAATTCGGCCTTGCGGCTGTTGTTTAGTGATGGCATCAGTCCCCAGCCCCTATTGGTGGTTTCAATGTATTCTCCCTCTTCATCTACAATATTCAGGCAAGGATAAAAACAACCCGGACGGCCAATAAAAGCATCCATAACCTTAATGGCTTTGTTGTATTCCTCGCGTGAGGCACGCCCTAATGCCTCGTAGTCGGGCATGATGCGTCCATCCCATGTATTCACTGTAGCCGACCCGTCGTAGATGTTGTCTTCGATATTCATCCCTGCGTTAATGGTATCGTGTCCTGTCGGCATTAGCAGCACTTTTCCACCACCGCCTTCTACATTGGCGGCGAATATGGGCTTGTTGATGCCGGAAATCCACCCTTGAAGGTTTTTTATGTAAATTTTCCCAATTTGGATCGGAGTGATAAATTGCATTAGGCCTTTTTCTTTATGGCATTGAAGCAAATAGTAGGGTTCAACGCCGGCCCAGAACATTCTCCGAAAAGTATTGGCCAGTGTTTTGAAATAGGCGTTTACATGTTTTAGCAAAACAGTTTGGTTGCGAACCGAATAGCCATGCTTTCGGATGCGTTTGACTGCTTCATGAAAGTCAGTTGTAATTTCCTGATAATGATTTATATGGGTCATGAAATACACGTATTTCTCCGGCCCTTTGTTGAATTTGTTGACTGATCGGTCGATGGTGTCGAGCAACTCTTCGGTAACGCCCATTGGCATGACCACAGGCACGCGCGTGGCTATCCTGATGGATCTCAAATGAGGAATGCGACTGAGTTCTTCCAGAATATAGCCCAGTTTTCGTGCACCAATACGCAAAGCATCGCCCCCGGTAACCAGTACTTCGTCGATGTTGGGGTTGTGTGCGATATAAAAAAGCCCTTTTTGTATGTCCTGGCGACTAATATAGGCTGTGGTGTCGAGTGATTTGGTACGCTGACAATGGCTGCAAAAGGTGGCGCAAGCGGTATTTTCGCTGACAAAAAATGCTACTCTGTTCGGATATCTTTGGTAAACAGCGCCATAGCTGCGACTTCCTTCGTTCATCGCGCCTTCTTTTCCTGCATCGCTAAACATCAAATGCGCCGGTGTTGGAACACTTTGCCAAAATATGGGATCAAGTCTGATATGACTTTTTTCGCCCTCCATCATTTTTGGGTTAAACACATCTTCCTGCATCAGGGTGGCGTAATAGGGGGTAATACGCATGGGTTCTTTTCCCTCTGCTTTCATGGTGGTGAGTGTGCGCTGGATTTCCTGTTTCTGGTAATTGTTGAGCTTGATAATCTTAGCCAGTGTTTTTACATCCTTGATGGCGTGACGGTCCTGCCATTTGGGATTTTGCCATTCTTCCGGTGTAACGTCTTTCCAGATTTCTATGGAGTTATACGGGCGTGGGCTGTAATAAAAAGTATCTTGTTTCACAACAATAAATATTGGTTTGTAGTGCACAAAGTTAGTAAAACCAACTAGAATAGAAGTGCAACGTTTCGGGTATCCGTCATGGCAAAGCTTCGTAATGGGATTGTCGCATTGTAATATCCTTGGTATAAGTATTTTACATTTACCGTTAACTTTTGATTAAAATTTCTTTGTCGATAAGCTCAAATAGTTACCTTTATACCCACTAACCTATAAAAGTTTATTATATGAAAAAGTATTTTATTGTATTGATTTCCATTGTCTTTGCCTTAAACCTGCAAGCTCAGAAAATTAAACAGGTAAAAGGTGATCTGGCTTTTTTGAAAGGTCAGGATGAAATTGGGGTGCAATTTACCTACGACAAGGATTTAAAAATTGGTCCAGGTACTGAGCAAGAGTACATCGACAAAAAAATGGCTGAAGCCGAAAAGGATGAGCCCGGTAAAGGACAAAAATGGCTCGATGCCTGGAAGGCCGACCGCACAAGCTATTACCAGCCAAAATTTATCGAGTTGTTTGAAGATGTCCTGAGAAAAAAGGAGGTCGTGCTGCTCGAAAATTCCGAAAAAACCAAATACACCATGATTGTCAATACCACGTTTATTGAACCAGGGTTTAATGTTGGTGTAGCCAGTAAACGAGCTTCAGCTGACATGGTAGTCACCTTTGTTGAAACCGCTAATCCTTCGAATGTAGTAGCTGAGTTTACTATTTTAAAATCACCTGGCACAGCCATGTATGATGCAGGAAGTCGTGTTGGTGAAAGTTATGCCAAAGCAGCCAAGTATTTCGCCAAATATTTGCTGGACAAAAAGGCCTTTTAGTTTGGTTTTGTACTGATACTCCATAGGTATCAGCTTTCATATCAGGCACTTTATTGATTGAATGATTCGTTTTTCAATTGGTAGAGTGCCTTTATTTTTGTGGTGGTCTGACCGTGTTTGCTAAGGCTTGCATCGACGCCAAAGGAACCTACTTCAGTAGTCTTGTATTGGAGATGGATGTTTATCGGCTCTTCGTCAGGAATGATCATGTTAAGGAACTTGGTCTGTGGCATATTTCTCATAACCAGAGGGCTTTGCACCATGCTTTCGAGTAGTTCTTTTACGATCTGAAGTTGCATGACGCCCGGTACAACTGGCTGTTCCGGAAAATGCCCGTTATGAATTGGATGTTCCCGGTTGATGATTACCGACGCCTTTAGCTCCTTGTCGTTCACTTCAAATGAAAGTGTGCTGTAATATTGATCTGTTTTCATCATGGTTGGGAAACGAGGATCAAACTGTGGTTGATATTTCTGAAATGGTTGTATATCAGGATATTTTTTAACGGTTTAGCGCAAAAATCGTGTGAGCTGATGGTGTTTGGCACAAGTTGATTTCGGAGCATCTGCACGGCGAGCCACAGGGCGTAACTGCTTGCTGTGTCGTATTCGCCACAAAGGTGTTTATAACGCCCTGAAGGAACATTTTTCAAAACGCCTTTGGTAATTTGGTCGTAAAGTTGGTCGAAAAACTGATCGCCGTTATGTCCGGTCAGCACCAGATCGATGTCCTGTGGGGTCATTTGGGCGTTATTCAAAAACTTTTCTACAAATCGTTCAGTTTCTTCTGTCGACTCCGGTTTATACATGGTGCTAACGCCTTTAACAACCGCCTGGGTATGTGCGCCTGGTGTTGCCGAAACGACGAAAAACGCACTACCCTCACCCGAAAGTGCTCCGGTTTGGGTGTCATCGTAGAGGTTGAGGTTGTCGACGTTTTCTTTTTTGTAATAACCAATTTGTGTTTTTATCAGCCAGCTTTCTTCGGTAATTTCGTCAATTCCACCAACTAAAATCGTATCGGCTTCCTTGTCGGAGATCTGCATCATGGCATCGAGCAGGGTGCTTTCAAAAGAGAAAGTGCGGTGAACGTAGGCCATGTTGTAGTTTTTGTTCTCTAACATCAGCGCAATTTGAGCTCCAATGGTGTTGTGTGTCGATTGGATAAATGACGTCGGGGTAAGCAGGGTTTCGTTGTTTTCAAGCATGGAGTTAAGGAATTTCTCCGTGTCGATCTGACATCCCATGCCTGTTCCTGTAATTATGGCATCTGTTTGTGTAACCCCTGCTTCCTCCATGGCCAACCGTGCACTAACTATTCCCATTTTAACAATTTTGCTCATACGACGTAGCAATTTGACATCGATGAACTTTTTGTAGTCGGGAGGGGTTATTTTCAGATATTTTTCTCGATATTGAGCAGGTTGTAGGTCAAATCCCTGTCCTTCTGGTGTCGGTTGAGGTGAAACCGTCCCGCTGCCGTTTATGTAGATGGAAAAATGCATCATCGGATTTGTTGGTTAAGGTTTCCGTTTGAAAATACGACAGAGGAATCATTTCCTCCAAAACCGAAACTGTTGGTAAGCACATGGTTCATGTTGTGTTCGGTGAGCTTGTCTACGGGGATGAGTCCTGTTTCCTCGATTGCATTTCTGAAATTAATGTTCGGAAAAATTTTGCTGTTGTTCATGCTTAAGATAGCGATAATTGACTCGATTACTCCCGCCGCGCCCAGGGTATGTCCGGTAAAGGCTTTGGTGGAGCTGAACGGTGGCAATTTTTCACCAAAAAGTCTGATCATGGCAATTCCTTCGGTGAGGTCGTTGTTATCCGTTCCGGTTCCGTGCACGTTGATGTAATCAATATCGTCGGTGTGAAGTCCGGCTTTGTCGATGGCCCGTTTCATTGCCAGATAGGGCCCTTCTCCGTTGTCGGAAGAGGCTGTCTGATGAAAGGCATCATTTGCATTGGCGAAACCTGATACCTGAGCCATAATATTTTTGTTTTTGGCATCAGATGCTTTTTCAAGCACCAGAAAACCAGCTCCTTCGCCCAAATTTAGTCCGCGGCGAGAAGCATCAAAAGGCCGACAATGTTCACGGTCGAGAATCATGAGTGTATTGAAACCGTTGAGCGTGAAAATGCTCAAGGCATCGGTGCCTCCTACCAGCACTGCATCCAATAGGTTGTGTTGCAACAACCTGGCTCCAAGCATGATGCTGTTTAATGAAGATGAGCACGCGGTGCTGATGGTAGTCAGATAATCCTTGATTTTCAGATCGTCTGCTATCATTTCGGTGGAGTTGCCGGCATGGTGTGTGTCGATGTGGTTGCTGTGCAGCGCTTCGGTAAGGAAGTCTTTGTAATACAATTCACTGCGGTCCATGCCGCCAACGGTGGAGGCTGAAACGATCCCGATGCGTTTTCCGGAGTCCACCGATAATCCGGCTGACTTATAGGCTTCGCGGGCCGCCCAAACGCCCAGCAAGGCGGTGCGTGTCCAAGGTAACAAGGAATTCACTCCCAATTGCTCCTTGAGTTCCTGAAGGGTTAGTTTTATCTCGCCCAACACAAACTCATCGCGGTGGATGGTGTCAAGAATGGTTATTTTTCCTATCCCGGTCCGGCCTGCCATTAACGATTGCAGCGTTTCTTCCAGGTTAAGCCCTATCGAAGAAACGATTCCCATTCCGGTTACAACAACGCTTTCCTTCATTTATGGTACGATTGAATTATTTCTGGCGCTCGTGGATGTATTCTGCCATCGACCTGACCGAAAAGAAAATTTTCTGTCCGTCTTTCGGGTTTTCAATTTTAATTCCGTACTCTTTCTCTAACAGGACGATGAGCTCCAGCGCATCAATCGAATCCAAACCCAATCCGTCACCAAACAGTGAATCGTCTTCGTTAATGTCGTCTGGGGTTACGTCTTCCAGATTTAGTTGTTTGATTATCTGTTCTTTCAGTTGTTTAATCAAGGCTTCCATAAACTTTTTTATTGGTGGTTATACATTCTTTTTAACTCAGCTGCCAGATGTGGTCGGCCATGCTTTATTGAGTTTTCTGTGTTCTGAACCAGATAAACAAACGCTTCCATCCGGTTATTTTCCACATCGACCCAACCACTCAGGCAGGATTCTATTTTTAGACTGTTAAACAATTCATTGACATAAAATTCGTGCCATTCAAAATTAAACGACGAAGATACAAAGAAAGCATTTTCCCCGTAAATACGATGTCTGATGGCGATTTCTCCTGCCATGATATTTGGTAGGGTGTAAACAAATACTGCCGGACTGGGAAAAAAGTCGTTATCATACTGAATGGTCTCCTGAAACTGTTGGTCGGTTACAAGGGTGGCCTGGCTGTTCGACAGCACGATTCCTGTTGTTTTTGTTTGTTCTTCGGTAAGCGGTTTCGATTTCATTAAAATTTCTGTAGCCAACAGTCCGAGCTTGCTATAATCATCCATTTTGAAGAATTTCGGATATTTGGCATCGGTATTTCTAAAAGCTGCTTTAATAAAATCGCGGCTGTTATCGCCTGATTCGGCAGCAAAAACGAGGTTGCCGTGGTGGAAGACCTGGTTGTTTTTGATATGGCAGAAATCGGTGATCACAGGATTCATGTTCATTGTTTTTTTTTAAGAACCAGGGCAGCGTTACATCCTCCGAATCCGGAGGCTAATTTCAGACAGTTAGATAAGGTTTTCGTTTCCGGATTATTGGAAACTTTAAGTGGTTGGACCGTGCCTGCGGTTCTCAGACCAGCCGTTGGCCAGATAATGCCCTTTCTCATCGATTCAATCAATGCCGCGGTCTCAATAACGCCGGCGGCTCCCAAGGTATGACCCCAGCTCCCTTTGTAACTGTTCACAGTGACAGCTTCCATTTCGGTGCGGTGTATGGCGATGCTTTCCATGTCGTCGTTATATCGGGTGGCTGTGCCATGGGCGTTGATGTGATCAATATCTTCGGCCTGAATTCCGGCTTCGTTAAGCGCACTTCTGATAGCGATAACCGAACCTTCTCCTGTTCGGGAAGGCCCAGAAATATGGTTGGCATCGTTGGCTGTTGCGCCACCCGCAAACAGAATGTCGCCGTTATTCGGTGAGTCCGTTTTTTCCATGATTAACGTTCCGGTGGCTTCACCAAGTGAAAGTCCGTCGCGGTTGTGGTCGAAAGGTTTGCAGGGATCGGGACTAAGCGATAAAAAAGACATGAAACCACTTATTACAAAACGCGTTACCAGATCGGCTCCTACTACAATCACATGATCACAAATGCCCCTGTTGAGCATCATTGCAGCTGTGTTGATGGCCAGAACTCCTGAAATGCAGGCATTTGAAACCACCTTTACCGTATTTGGATTTTTAAAATGCACCCCGATGAATTCAGCCATTTTCCAGAGAAGCACGCGTTGCGGATCAATATTTCCCGGTGTTTGTAACAGATCGATGTTGCCTTTGGTGGTACTTATGATAATCTGTGTTCGAGGTGAAGCGATATCCACGTTGGTGTGTTTCAAAGCTTCAGTTACAGAGACCAGAATCATTTTTTCGAGTCGTGTGGCTTCTGACACATTCATAATTTTTAAAAAAAGATTTCCAAGTCTGTCGGTATTTACTACCGAGGCCAGGAATGGAGTGGGGTAGAGGAGGGGATTACTCACCGAAGTAATGCCCACAGCGGCTACCTGTAAATTTTCCAGATTTTCTTCTGTAGTAAACCCGAGCGAGGTGATGATATTCGACGAAATAAACCTGACCGCCATGTTAATTGGTTGATTTGGTTAGGCCCATGCGTGCTTTCCATTCAAGAGCGAAGGTGGGAGGATAAAACAGCATCTCACGGTCGAGGGTGATGAAAACCTGCGTGGTTTGAGCCGTTGCAACCAGTTCGCTATCGGATTTGCGAAAAAGCCGGTAATGAAAAATGATCTTAGCTGA
Organism: Bacteroidales bacterium UBA6244; assembly: GCA_002440885.1. Taxonomy (GTDB): domain Bacteria; phylum Bacteroidota; class Bacteroidia; order Bacteroidales; family F082; genus UBA6244. The sequence goes on along the minus strand of DJVY01000008.1, from coordinate 28,243 downwards.
TTCAGAATCAATATATTCTGTTTCTACCAAGAGGGTGTCGCCATAGTTTACCTGCTTTTTATAGTCGATGTTCATGTTCACCACAGGAGCCATTAACTTGTTGGAATAAATCTCCAAATAAGAAATGCCGAAATGATTTCCAAACGATTCGCGGCCTTCCTCAATATATTTTACGTAGTTGCCATGCCATACAATTCCCATGGAATCCACCTCGCCGAAGCGGATTTTTATCTCAGTTTGATCAATGAGCCGAATGGACATGGGTACATAAATTTTTAACCGGGCAAAGGTAGCAATTTTAGCCGCATCTTACATGCTTTTTAGCTTGGTGTTCCATAAAACTTGCCCTTGCGTTGAGCTTACTTGAGACAATTTCCTCCCGAAGTAGGTTTTAGCGAAAGGAGGCATTTAGTTATTGTTTACATCATCTTAATTTAAGCCTGAGAAAGTTGAACACAATTGTACTATTTTTGACCTGAAATAGTAACTCGATAATTATAAACCATTACAATATATCTAACACAAAATGAATAGCATAAGAACTACCAATATCCTATTGCTGATTATTACTATCCCTTTGGTCTTCTATATACTTAAAACACTCGACTTTATTTTCGTGCCGCTCACCATGGCGATGTTTATTGCCTTGTTGTTTCTTCCATTGATGCGGTGGATGACAAAAAAACGGATACCAAAGCCCATAAGCATTTTGGTTATTATTTTAATTTTGGTGGGAGGCCTTAAGCTTGGAGCGGAAATAATACAACTTACTTCCAGAGAGATAATATCAGAGAACGGGTTGTTTATGAGCCGGGCGGAAGAAAAATTGGTGAGGATGATTGTAGTGGTAGAACGATTTTTTGGTGTTGAGCGAATTCCCGGAACCAATGTGTTAAGTCATTATTCGATTGATAACGGATTGTTGAAGAATTTTGGCACAACCCTTGGCTTTATCAGCAACACCTTGTCGATGACCCTGATGACTTTGTTTTTCGTGTTCTTATTGTTATCCGAATCAATCAATTTTCAGCAAATGATGAATAGTACGATCTTTAAGGTTAAGTATTCTTCTGTAAAAACCTTCATGAAAATTGAAAAAGACATCATCAAGTTTGTTATCGTTAAATTTGTAATTAGTTTATTTACAGGCATTGGCTTTACTTTGGCCTGTTTGTTTTTCGATGTAAGTTTCCCTATTTTTTGGGGTTTGTTTGCTTTTTTAATCAACTTTGTACAAATGGTGGGGTCGGTAGTATCCGTGGCCCTGTTGTCGTTATTTGCCTTTGTCGAACTTGAACCAACAGGCACTTTGCTCTTTTTCATTCTCGTTCTTATTGCTGTTCAGGTGGTTATGGGAGGTGTGCTGGAGCCCATTTTCATGGGCAAGACCTTTTCGGTAAACGTAGTAACCATATTGGTCATGTTGATGTTGTGGGGCTATTTATGGGGTATTCCGGGCATGGTGATGTCGATTCCCCTCACAGTTTTTGCAAAAATTGTTTTGGAACAATTTCCCCGAACCAAGGGTATTGCCCGACTTATGGCTGTTCCTGAGCCATCGCGAAATGTCCATATCAAAAGAAAAAAGCGGAAAAAAGCTGTGGAAGAAAATGCTGTGGATTGATTAGCAGATATTTGTGAACCCGAGTGGGATTAAAATTCCTATCTTCTCTTTTGCTTCCATTGTCTAAGGACAACTCCAATTTGTCTGGACACCCAATTACACGAAAGATTGAAACGTTTTTAGCATTAGGTTTTTGACCAGCCACTTTTTCGGAGAGATTCTGCATGGGAAAGCAGGTTGTAAACCAATTGGCCATGTTTTTTTTTTGACTTGGGTTGTCGGATAAAATTGGGGTTGAATACCACCATATCCAGAGAGGATTTTGTGCTAACATTTCTCAAAAGTCATTTGGCATTACCCCGATTATTCCAATCGAAATCGAAAATATAGGCCGAATATTCAGATTATAATCGGAAAATTAGGCTTAAAATGTCTATTTCAAGATGTTTTTATCTACCTTTGTGACAAATATTGAAGTCTTATGATTGAAAGAAAGTTGCTAGAAATAATTCAGGAACAATGTTTTAAAGGGAAAGTGATACTGCTTTTGGGAGCCCGTCAGGTAGGGAAAACTACAATGTTGAAAAAACTCGTTGAAAGCGTGCATGTGGAGACCATGTGGTTGAATGCAGATGAGGCTGATGTGCTAAATGAATTTACTGTGGCCAATACAAGCACGCGTTTGTTGCAACTTGTGGGTGCGAATACAAAATTAGCTGTAATTGATGAGGCTCAGCAAATCCCGGATATTGGAAATAAGCTGAAATTGCTCTATGATACCAAGCCTGAATTGCAGATTATTGCAACAGGTTCATCGGCATTTGATTTACTCAACCAAACAGGGGAGCCTTTAACCGGTCGAAAAAGAACTTATCAACTGTATCCTATTAGCTATGAGGAGGTGGTTGCTGACACCAATTTTTTGGAAGCCAGGCGTACACTGGAAACCCGATTGATTTTTGGTTCTTATCCGGAGGTAGTAACAAATCCAGGTAATGAAAAAGAAGCCTTACTGGAGATCGCCGACAGTTATTTGTACAAGGATATCCTTAAACTGGATGGAATCAGGAAGGCTGGTCAATTGAAAAAATTGTTGCAGGCATTGGCATTTCAGGTGGGCAGCGAAGTTAATTTTCATGAGTTGTCGAAGACCATTGGAAATATCGACAGTATGACGGTGGAAAAATACCTCGATTTGCTCGAAAAAACATATGTTATTTATAAGCTCCCGGCTTTGAGCCGAAATATGCGCAATGAATTGAAGAAAGGCAAAAAGTATTATTTCTACGATACCGGAATACGGAATGTGCTCATCAGCAATTTTGCCAACATGGACATGCGTTTTGATAAAGGCGCCTTGTGGGAAAATTATTTGATTTCGGAACGTATCAAGGCGAATCAATACGCATTAAGTTTCCCCAATACGTATTTTTGGCGAACCCACGACCAGGCTGAAATTGATTACATCGAAGAAATGGATGGAGTGCTCCATGCTTTCGAGTTTAAATGGAGAGATGCCAAAGTCAGGTTTCCCAGATCTTTTCAAAATGCCTACCCACAGCAGACCACGCAATTGGTTAATATGGATAATTTTATGGAATTCGTAGGGACTGAAAAAAAGGGGTAACCTCAATTAAACAAAACCTGATTGTTCATAAAACTTTTCCAAAGTTCCAAATTTTGGAAAAGGTATTTCCATTTAGAATACAATGCCCTTCAATTCATTCAATTGTTCTCCTGTCAATCCAAAAGTTGTATTTTTTTCAACACTGCTTTTTGCCATAAAATATATGCGGGCTGATTTGGCCAGGATATCTAGTGCATCAAAGCACGCTTCCAGGCTTGTATCTACAGAAAAAGCGCCGTGTTTTTCCCATACAGCTACGTCGTGGTTTTGAAGTTTTTGTGTAGTTCTCTCTGCGATGGCTGTGGTGCCGGGCTGTTCAAAAGGAACAAACCCCACGCCTTTGGGTACAAACATGATGGTTTCGGGGTGCATGCTCCAAAGTAAATGGTTAAGCGATTGTTCGTTACACAGCTCTGGCAGATGCGTGAGTGCGATGAGCTCCGTAACATGGGTGTGCATGACTACCCTGTTTTTCGAGCCGCTTTCTACCAGCATGTTGTGGATGGCAAGGTGCGTTGCCAGCTCACTTGATGGTTCTGTAAGCATTGCATGTTTATTCCGGTGAATGACATGGTAGTCAGTGCCTTGTTTGCCAATTTGTATAAAAAGTGTGTTGCGTTTTGGATGCTTGGCCATGTGACGCATAAAACTGCCTTTGGCCGAAATAAGAAAAACCTGGTTAGCCAGGGCAGGAAAAGCAATTTCAAGCGGATGACTTTTTTCTGTCGGCTTGGAGACTTCGGCCACCAGGCGTATTGAAAAGTTTCCGGCATTACGCTCCGACCATCCTCTTTCCCAGAGATAGCCAGCCACGGCTTTGATCTCCGAAAACAACGACTTTTGCTCTTTATACATACCTAATTTATTTCATGAGCTCCATAATTAGCTGATCAACAGTAATTCCTTCGGCTTCGGCTTTGTAGTTTCTTACAATGCGGTGACGTAAAATGGGTAAAGCTACTGCCTTCACATCTTCAATGTCGGGGGAATATTTTCCATGAGCTGCGGCGTGTGTTTTCGCTCCAATAATCAAATACTGAGAAGCGCGCGGGCCTGCGCCCCAGTTGAGGTACTTATCGGCCCAGGGATGGGCAGTTGTAGTGCCTTTTCTGGTTTTACTAACCAGACCTACAGCATATTGCATGACGTTTTCAGCGACGGGTAGTTTGCGAACCAGCTGCTGAAAGTAGTTTATTTCTTCGGAGTTTAGCACTTTTTTTGCCATCGCGCTAGCCCCTGAAGTAGTACGCGCCACCACTTCCATTTCTTCATCGAAGCTCGGGTAATCGAGCACCAGGTTGAACATAAAACGGTCGAGTTGTGCTTCGGGCAATGGGTATGTGCCTTCCTGCTCTATTGGGTTTTGCGTCGCCAGAACAAAGAAAGGAAGATCGAGCAAATAACGATGGCCTGCCACGGTCACCGATTTTTCCTGCATGGCTTCAAGCAGTGCAGCCTGTGTTTTCGGCGGGGTTCGGTTTATTTCATCAGCCAGAATGATATTTGAAAATACCGGTCCGTGAATGAATTTAAACTTTCTGTTTTCATCTAAAATTTCAGTGCCAATAATGTCAGAAGGCATGAGGTCGGGAGTAAACTGAATGCGGTTATAACTGAGTCCCAACACCTCTCCTATAGTGTTCACCAAAAGTGTTTTAGCTAATCCGGGCACACCGACAAGCAACACATGACCCTGACTAAAAATGGAGATGAGTGTTTTTTCGACAACGCTGTCTTGTCCTACGATGACGCGGGCAATTTCTGAGCGCAGCAGTTTAAATTTCTCCACGAAAGCATCTACTGCTTCCACTTCGGTTTTATATTTTGATTCGGTTAGATTCATTTTTTTAGCTTTCTTATTTCGTATTCCAGGTGTGAATAAAAGCGCAGGACTGGTATTCGTCAACCACCCGTACATAAGTGCCAGAGGCTTTCTCGTCAATCCATTTGTTGATGGCTTTCATTTGTTTATCCTGCAAAGCCCATTGTTGTATGCGTGCATAATCGTCTTTCAGGTTGGCTTTGTGGGGAAGCGTTTTAGATTTCAGGAACAGCAGGCGATAGGCATCTTTCTGCTCGCTCGTTTTCATCGGGACAGGATTAGAGAGTTCGCCCACTTCCATTTTCTCGATGGTAAAAGAAACCTGAGGGTCGAGTTGTTCAGCCTCAAATGTGTTGCCCATGGTGTACTCGTTAATCAGGAGTCCGCCGTTGTTTCTGTTGTCGCCGTCCGAAAATTGTTCCACGGCTATCTCAAAGGCAATGGAGTCGCTGCGAATGAGCCGGGCCACGCTGTCGAGTTCACTTTTGGCTTTAGCCAAATCCAAAGGGCTTACCTTTGGAATCAGCAGGATGTGTCGGACATTGATGTAATCACCTTTTCGCTCAATCATTTGAATAATATGATATCCGGCTTCAGTTTCGAGTACATTGCTGATTTCACCTTCTTTGAGTTTGAATGCAACCGCCTCAAATTCAGGATATAACTGGCCGCGGCCATAAAAACCCAGCTCGCCTCCTTTTTTTGCCGATCCCGGATCTTCAGAATACAGAATAGCCATGGTGCCGAAGTTCTCTCCTGCGAGAATACGTTTCCGTAATTCCATCAGCTGCTCCTTAATCCGAAGGCGTTCATCGACACTTACAGGCGGTTTTTTTATGATTTCAGCAATCTGATATTCCGTCTTAATCATAGGTATACTGTCTTCGGGGATACTGCGAAAAAAGCTTTTTATCTCGGAAGGGGTTACGGTTACACCTGTTATGATATCGTTCTGTACCTGTTGCGCCAGCATTTGTTCTTTAACAATGTCGTGGAGTTCTTTTTTAATTTCTTTGAGCGACTTTCCATAGTAGGCTTCCATTTTTTCCTGTGAGCCAAACTGCTGGATAAAGCTGGAGATTCGTCGTTCCAAATCACCTTCCACTTGTATGTCGGTAACCTCAACACTGTCAACTTCAGCTTGTGTTACCATAAGTTTCTGATACATCAAATCTTCCAGGATGGAGCATTTCATTTCAGAAGCCGATCCTGTAATCCCGCTTTGATAGCGGTAGTTCAGGTATTGGTTCTGAATATCCGATTCAAGGATGATGCTCTTCCCGACCACGGCCACTACCTGATCGATTACTTGCTCATCCTGCGCGCGAAGGAGGCTTAGCGGGGCTATCACAACGAAAAACATCATCCAGAACTTCAGGTGATTTGGTGTGGTTGTTATTTTTTTCATCATCTCTTTTTTTCAACAGTATTAATTCAAATTTCGTAGTTCAATTCAGGTGAGGTTGCTTACCAGGCAATTTTTAGCCATCATGTGCTAATACACTTCAAAATCGCCGTTGTACAGCGCTTTGTTGTAAATATCTTCCCTGACTTTTTTAATAAGTTTGGTTTTTCTTTTGTTGATAATAATTTGCTCAATATTAGTGCGTTCAACCTCAAGTGGTGAAATGTCGTCCTTTATTTTAAAATCCAGTATTCTGGCCATGTAGCTGATCCCTTCTTCCTCAAGCTCAATATACCTGTTGTTTTGGAGAAACAAGTCATGGTTATAGCTTTCTACCGGAATGATTTGCTGGAACTGCACAAAACTCATCCACAGGTTTGTGTCGGTCGATACGGTGATAAAGTCAACAAAATTTTCAAAGTCTTGTAACGAAAAGATGGCTAGCGTGTCAGGAAGCATAAAAACAGTTGAAATACTGTCTATCAATTCATTCTCAGATTCCATCACCACATAATATGCCCTGAGGATATTTTCTTTTAACTCAAAATCATATACATGCGATTGGTAATACTGCTGGATTTCTTCATCGCTCACCACGGTGTCAAGTTCCTGATCAATCAGCAACGACTCGTACCGGTAAATAACCAATGAACTACGGTAGTCGTTGAGTTGCTTCTCAAAATCCATTTGCGGTTCGGTGAGGTTTTTCTCAGCCTGTGCCAGCATCAGCTTGTTTTTGACCCAGTTATTCACATACTTTTTTACCAACGCCGCACTGTCACTGTAAGGAAGGCCTTCCGGAACAACGCCTTTTAAGTCACTCAGAAATAAGTATTCCCCTTCTACTCTGGCTAATACGGGCGTGCTATTTTCCTGAAGCTGCAGCAAATCACATCCTGAAAGGAGAATCATGGTACCGAAAACAAGCATCCGAAGCTTCTGCTTTAAGGAGCTTAAATTGTTTAACACAGATGATATGGCTTTCGCTACGTACATTCTTTAACTCTATTTGCCTGGCGTGGTTGATTCGGCAATTTTTCCGTGATCCATTTTTCGTTCATACAAGTTCGCAGATGGATCAGTAATTAGTTGATTTGCTTATCGCGGACTATTCAGCAATTCTTCAAGCACTTCCTGGTTAACAACGACCGGATATTTCTGTTTAAGCTCATCAATCCAGTTCGACTCTAGATAATTTTGATAATCAGCTGTAACCAGACCGCGGGCTTCATTTAACTCTTTCGCCTGAGGCGGAATCACCTCACGAATACGGACAAACACAACTAAATCTTCAACGTCTGATTTAATCGGTCCGATAAGACCTGGTTTCCAGTCAACATTATCGACGTAATTATCTGCACCTCTTTCAAATTTTCCGGGTGTCATGCGCACGCTGCGAATGCTGTCGCGGTCGAAGGCTTTCGCCAGATCACCATCGCCTTCAGTTTCCTGCAATAGCACAGCTACTTTTTCAACGTCCTGTTTTTTTCTGATTTTGTAAACGGTAGCATCCACACGCTCTCCGAAGTAATATTTATCGCGGTTTTCTTCAAAGAACTTTTGCAGGCCGAGGGTATCTTTTACGGCTTTCGTCCAAACCATTTCATCGGTCAGGTTAAAGAGTAAGATGCCGTCGTGGTATTCATTCATCAGGTCGCTGAAGTCGGGATACATGTTTTCCAAACGGCTGTCCATGTAAGCCAGACAATTCTCTTGTACAAACTGATCAAAAAGCTGGTTCAGGTAAACGCCCTTATCTATTTTTTCGACTTTCTTCTGATTTTTTTCGATGAAAGTAGCCAGATCTGCCTGTGTGTATTGCTCTTTTCCAAGTTTCATAACAGGTTTGGTCAGCGCTGTTAAATTGCTGGCAACGTATTCTTTATGCAGTACTGAAGTGTCGATGGTGCTGAACAAAGCTGTTTTTGCTTTGTCGTACACTTTAAATCCGTTTTCTTTTTTGATAGAGGCGATAACAGCCTCTTCGCTTTTTTGTGCCCGCTGGTCTTTGGCAAGCCTGTCTTTCAGGTTTGGAGCTTCTTCCTCAAAACTACCGGGAGTTTCGCGATCGATCAGTTTAATGATGTGCCAACCGTAGAGTGTACGTATTGGTGCTGCAAATTCTCCCGGTTTCAGGCTGTTTACAGTAATTACAAATTCCGGAACAACACGACTGGAAGTGAATTTACTCAGTTTACCCCCATTTTGGGCAGAACCTTTGTCTTCTGAATATTCTACCACTGCTTCTTCAAAGGGCATACCTTCGTTCAGTTTTTGGTAGATGTTGTTTATTTTTTCTGTTTTTCTGGCGGAATCATCTTCCCCGGCGTCGGCACGTAAGGCCACGAAGATATGGGCTACTTCTGCAACGCCCATGGCCTCCTGTACATCGTTCACCTGAACCAGATGGTATCCGTATTTCGACCTAACGGGCTGTGAAATATCGTTGACATTGGTTTTGTAAGCGGCTGATTCAAACGGATAAACCATGTTAAAGACTGTAAAGTAGCCAAGATCACCTTTGTTTCCGGGTCTGAAATTTTGCTGTCCCGGCGTAGCCTCGCGGTCGCGGGCGCTCTGGTCGTCGCTGTATTTTGCGGCGGCTTCGGCGAAAGTAATTGTTCCGGATTTGATCTCAGACCGGATCTCCGTTATTTTCTTGTAGGCCGCCAGCGTGTCTTCAGGAATGGCATTTTCGTCCACCATAATTAAGATGTGACTGGCTCTGATGTCTTTGGTCATGCGGTTGTAAGCCTCTGCCAGCAGTTCTTCATTTACCCTTTCGTCAGCAAAATAGGGTTTAGCCAATTGGGTGCGATAGCCTTCAAGTTCTTTTTTAAAAGAGATGGCTGTATCCATCTTTAGCGCTTCAGCTTCAAGCACTTTAAGTTTAAAATTGATGTACAGATCCAGGTATTCCTGCATCGACTCCCGATAATTTTCTTCTGCCAGCACGTTGTTCTTTTCGTAGACTTTTACGAAATCAGCAACAGAGACTTTTTCATCACCAATGGTTACGAGCGTCTTTTTATCAATGGGTTTTTGGGCTGTAAGCTGGCCAAACATGAGCAAGGCCGCGATTAAAAAGGATAATTTGGACAATAGTTTCATTTTTTCTTCTGTAATTTTATGAGTTACTAACTGTTTCTGCTATAGTTGGGGGCTTCGCGTGTAATGGTGATGTCGTGAGGGTGACTTTCGACAACACCGGCGGAGGTTATTTTTATAAACCTGGCTTTTTGCAAGTCGGCAATGGTATGCGCTCCGGTGTATCCCATACCAGCCCGCAGACCTCCTACCAATTGTGTGATGACTTCATTTAAAGAACCTTTAAACGGCACCCGGCCTACTATTCCTTCGGGAACAAGTTTTTTAATGTCATCTTCTGCATCCTGGAAATAGCGGTCTTTGGAGCCTTCGCGCATGGCGTCAACCGATCCCATACCCCGGTATGATTTAAATTTACGTCCATCGAAAATGATGGCCTCGCCCGGAGATTCGTCTACTCCGGCAAACAAAGAACCGGCCATGATGGTATCAGCACCAGCCGCAATGGCTTTTACAATGTCGCCGGTATAGCGTATCCCTCCATCTGCGATTACAGGAACTTTGCTTCCGCGCAGGGCTTTGGCCACCTCTAAAATCGCGGTAAGCTGAGGTACTCCGACGCCTGCAATTACACGTGTAGTGCAGATAGAACCAGGTCCTATGCCCACTTTTACGGCATCAGCGCCGGCACCCACGAGGTCGATGGCGGCTTCGGCGGTAGCTACATTTCCAGCTACGAGGTCTATTTCGGAAAAATGTTGTTTTATGCGGCGCACCATGTCGATTACGCCCTGTGAATGTCCGTGAGCGGTATCCACCACCACCGCGTCAACGCCGGCAGCTACCAGCGCTTCTACTCTTTTCATGGTGTCGGAAGCAATGCCAACGGCAGCGGCAACGCGTAAACGGCCACTGCTGTCTTTGCAGCTTTTTGGGTGGGCTTGAATTTTTATAATGTCCTTATAGGTAATCAATCCGACCAGCTTGTAGTCCTGGTTTACAACGGGCAGCTTTTCGATCCGGTGTTTCTGGAGAATATCACCGGCTTGTTCGAAATCGGTAAACTCAGTGGTGGTGATCAGGTTTTCTTTGGTCATGGCCTCGGAGATTGGTTTTTCCAGATCGCGCTCAAAGCGGAGGTCACGGTTGGTTACAATCCCTACAAGCTTGTGCTCTTTGTCAACGACAGGGATGCCGCCGATTCCAAATTCTGACATGATCTGTAGTGCGTCTTTTACCAAAGCCTCTTTCGGCAGGGTAATCGGGTCGATGATCATGCCGTTTTCAGCTCGTTTTACTTTACGCACCTCGATGGCCTGTTTTTCAATCGACATGTTCTTGTGAATTACCCCGATACCGCCTTCCTGCGCCATGGCAATAGCCATTTTGGCATCGGTTACGGTGTCCATGGCGGCTGAAACTATGGGTATTTTGAGGGTGATATTTCTTGAGAAATGCGTGCTCAAATCCGTTTCGCGTGGCAGAACCGTGGAATGAGCCGGTACCAGCAGTACATCATCATAGGTAAGCCCTTCGCCTACAAATTTATCGGGATCGTATGACATAACATGTTAATTTAAAATTGTACAAAAGTATCAAAATAATCCCGATGTAAAGGCTAAAAATAAATGGAGCGCAGGACATTTAACAGTTATTAAGAAGCTAATGAGTTGTCGTAGGCGCAATTATGATATGACAGATAATAGTCATACAAGCAACGGACTGATTTCCGGGGTCTGTCAAAATCACCAGATTCTCTCTGTCGTTAACCTTATTTCCCTCATCTCTACCTCGTCAGGTCTTCGAAGGGTACGTTAATTGGTTCGTTCTTTAGGAAATCGAAAAGCGTTAGTTTACGCACCTGGTAGTAGCTTTGCCAGTAGGTCATCAGTGCGCGGTAATAGCCAACTTTGGCGTTGTCGTTATCAATTTGAGCCATGCTCAGGTCGAGGATATCGTTTACTTTCCCGATCATATAGCGTTTTTGAGTCAGATCGTAGCGTTTTTGGGCTACCGTATCCGACTTGGCGGCAATACGCAGTTGGTTCTTCTGCATGTTAAAGCGCATGATGTTGACAAAAATATTTTGCACGTAATCCACCCTTTCCTGTTCTACAGAAGCAACCTCCAGTTCCTGATTAGATTGGGCCAGTTTAATAGCTCCACGTGCTTTTCCCCAGTCGAGAATAGGGACGGTGATGCCCAGTGTAACACGTTCCTCGTCAAGGGGGTTGTTGTAGGCATCACGCAGCTCCGTTGAAGTTTGTGTTAGCCCGAGGATGGCATATAAATTTGCATCAAAACGGCCTGTCATTTTGGCTTCGTTTACACTGCTTTCAGCCACTATCAATCGCCTTTGTAGGGCAATCCACTCCGAAGAATTGCTTTTGGCCGCTTCGATGGCACGATCGGCCGGAATAACAAAATGTTCAATCACATCAGGTGGGATGAGCTCCACCGGAACATCATCTTTGAGGCGCAGGTACGACCTGAATTCGGAGATGCTGGATTCGTAATTCAGTTCGGCATCTTCAACCGAGGCATCTGCCTGTAGGAGGTTTAGTTCGAGTTGCAGCAACTCGTTTTCAGCAATCTTGCCCAGCTGAAAACGTCCTTGAGCTATCCGGTAAAGGGTATCGTAATTTGATCGGTTTTTTAAACTAATTTCTTTCTCTAATTGGGCTATGAGCAGGGAAAAGAATCTTGAAACAGCTACCGAAGCTACGTTCTCGTTAGCTTCTACGAGCGCTCGCTTGGCTTCTTCGTATTGCATGGGTGCGGTTTTTTTGTCCCATTTGTAGCGGTTGTATCTGAATAAGGGCTGCTCGATCCCTATGTTGATCATGTTGGCTAAAAACTGACTTGTTGTTGTGTCGGTATAATAATTGTTGAGCTGTTGCAGCCCGGTACTGAGAAAAACCCTTCCTCCTGTAAAGCCCACTTCCTGCGAAATGGACAAAGAGACCTCGTAATTGGTGAGGCTTCGTGAAGTGTAATTTGATGTCCCATCGGGAAGCGTAATGGCCTCGATGCTGCGGTTGATGTTTGGTAATGTACCATTTAAGGTCAATCCGGGGAGGTATTCGGCTTTAAAATTGCGGAAAGTCCAGTAGCTGCTCTTAAACCGATGACGCGCAATTTGGGCATCCGGCGATTGGTCTTGCGCCAGCCGTATGACTTGCTCCAGCGTATAGCGGCTGGTTTCCTGAGCTTTGAGCGAAGTGCTTGAACAGGTTATGCCAAAAAGCACGAGCCATGTGATCCCTAATAGGTGTGGTCGGAAATGCTTAAGTTGGTTTATGTTGTTTACTAATGTACCGGAGGTAAAAATGATCTTCATTTCAAGGTGTTATCAAATAATTCTGTTTTATGTCTGCATAAAGCCTAAGCCGAAGAATGCAGCACAAAAATAAAACTTATCCATGGACGGTTTATTGTTAAACTAAAATAAAAAAGTGAATTTAGTCAGGGAGTTAGCCGAATGCTTTGAGCCAGGTGTTTTTTGATGACACGATCACAGCCAACTTACCATGAAAAGTTTTATGTTTGTCGAAATATTTTCATCAAATAAATTATTGACAAAAGTTTCAGCTTCAAGCCTGCGATGCAGACCTTGTTTTGGTTATTAGGTGTTTCAACGGCGATGGTGCATCTTGTTATATATGGACAAAGACTTCAATAAAAACATTTACGATGTTGTAATTGTCGGATCAGGTTTTGCTGGCATGCTGTGTGCGGTTATCCTGGGGAAACAGGGTTATAAGGTGCTTGTGCTTGAAAAAAATCAACACCTGGGGGGTACTATTCAATCGTTTACGCATAATGGGCGACATTTTAGCACAGGTCTTCATTACATCGGTAGTCTTGATCGCGGTCAGGTCATGCATAAAATATTTAAATATGCCGGGCTTTTAGATGGAATCCGCTATCAACGAATGGATGAGCAGTCCTTTGAGGTTTTTAAAATCAACGGATGCGAGTACGCTATTCCTCTCGGATGGGAGAACTACCGGCAAAAACTGATTTCTTATTTTCCGGATGAGAAGGAGGCCATTGATAGGTATATTCATGAAGTGAACAAAGTAGCTGACACGCAGGAAATTTATAACCTGATGATGCCCCTTTCAGGATTAGCTGAAAAGCCGTCGCAGTCGGTAAATGCATGGGAGTTCATTTGCAGCCTGACAAACAATGCCGACTTGCGTCAGGTGTTAAGTGCGCTGAATTTTGTGTATGCAGGCGAAAAAGAAGTTACCCCTTGGTATGTGCATGCGCTTATTAATCACTATTTTATAAATAGCAGTTACCGTGTAATCGGGCCATCGCAGCAGATCCCCGAACGACTTAAACAGGTAATTGAGGGCCAGGGGGGAAAGGTGCTTGCCAACCATCAGGTTAGTCGTTTTTTGTTTAAGGAAGAGAAACTAACCGGAGTAGTTTGCAGTAACGAGAAAGTTTTTGAGGCGCAATATTTTATCTCCAATATGCACCCTATTACTACCATGCAGTTGATCGAACCGGGAAAAATTAAGAAAAATTACCGTCATCGATTGGAGCAAAAAAAAGATACCATTTCGTCTTTTGCAGTTTTCCTAAGCATCAAGCCGGGCATTATTTCGTACCGAAATCATAACTTTAACTACTTCAAACAACCCGATGTTTGGTATGCCGGAGATTATTGTGAGGACACGTGGCCACAGCATTTTTTCATGCATTTCCCTGCTGGTGAATCGAAAACGGTGGACCATGTTTCGGTTGTTACCTACATGAAATTCGATGAGGTAATGAATTGGGCTCATTTGCCTGTGGGTAAAAGAGGAGCAGATTACAAGGCATTTAAAGAGAGAAAGGCCAGGCAACTGTTGGCATTGGTGATAGAACAGTTTCCGGAGTTTGAAGAAGCCATCGAGGGTTATACTGTGGCTACTCCACTCACTTACCGCGATTATATTGGGTCGCCCACAGGTTCCATGTATGGAACGCTTCGTGATTACCGTAATGCTTTGTCGTCGTACATAGGGGCTCGAACAAAAATACCAAATCTGTATTTAACAGGGCAAAACCTTAATTTGCATGGACTTATGGGGGTGAGTATGAGCACCTTGCTTACCTGTTCAGAATTTGTAGATTTGCAAACATTACTTAATGAAATCAATGACCAGTAATACGCATAAAAAGAAAGGACGTTTCTGGAGAAGATTGCGCAATACAGCGCTCGTTGTTTTAGTCGTCTTGATCTCGGCATCAGTCTATTATAACTTTGCCACACGCATTGTCCCTCCTGAAATTGCAGATAAAACCATCTTACAACTTTCGCGCACGCAACCATCGGCTGATTTTTATCGTTTAGGCAACAATTGGCTTAAAAAAAACAAATATGGCTTGTGGGAGATGTATCTGGAAGGCAGCCCTTTTGAGCTGGGCGCTGCCGGAGGCATGCTCACCAAAGAGTTGATAGCCAAGCAGGAGGCTGCTTTTGTGGAGCAGATCAACACCCTGATTCCATCCCCCGGATATTTGAAATTCCTGAAATATTTCACCGGATGGTTCAACCGTGATATCGATTCCTATATACCTGAAGAGTATAAGGAAGAAATCTATGGCGTATCGTTTTCGGCTGCCGATGGCTACGAGTATATTGGTAACAAATACGATAGAATGCTCAATTATCATGCTGCTCACGATATCGGACACGCGCTGCAAAGTCTGATGTTGGTCGGATGTACTTCATTTGCTGCCAACATGGGAGCTTCGGACAGCAGTCTGATTGTTGGCAGAAATTTTGATTTTTATATCAATGAAGCCTTTGCCGAAGACAAGATCGTTGTTTTTGTGCATCCCGATAAGGGAATTGACTTTGTGTATGTTACCTGGGCAAGCATGATTGGTGTGGTTTCCGGAATAAACACCCACGGACTTACTGTGACCATCAACGCGGCTAAATCTGATATCCCTGTAAAAGCTACCACCCCCATTTCGCTGCTGGCACGTGAGATATTGCAGTATGCAGGAAATATCAACGAAGCCATCGCGATAGCGGAGAAAAGGCAGACTTTTGTTGCGGAATCATTGCTAATAGGATCTGCCGAAGATAACCGGGCTGTGATCATCGAAAAATCACCTTCCAGGTTAGGGGTTTTTGCTACCGATAACCCATCGCTCGTTTGTTCAAATCACTTTCAAAGTGAAGTGTATCGAAACGATCCGGCAAACTCGGCCTACATGGAAGAGTCGGCTTCGGTTTACCGACAGTTGCGTTGTGAACAACTACTTAATCAGGTGGATGTCCCGGATGTTACTGACGCAGTTGGTGTGCTGCGTGATTATAGGGGTCTTGATAATGTAAGTATTGGTGTAGGGAATGAGAAAACAATGGCACAGATGATTTCACACCACAGTGTCGTTTTTAAACCCTTACGACAGCAATTGTGGGTGAGCACCGCACCCTGGCAGCTAGGGGCATACCTGGGTTATCAAATCGAAAGCGTATTCAATACAGGTGCAGGATACAACGGTGCTTATCCTCTTTACGACAGTACATTAATTATTCCGGCAGATAGCTTTCTACAGACTTCCGAATTTGAAGATTTTACCCTGTTTCGTGCTCAACGTGATGAAGTAAAAAGCTGGATTAAAGAAAAGTCTACGCACGATGAAGAGGAATTTGAAGCATTTATCGACTTAAATCCTGAGTATTATCAGGGTTATGTTCTCACCGGGAACTATTTTTTCGTAATGGGTGATACCGCTTTATCAAACAAGTATTACAGGCTTGCTCTTACCAAAGAAATGGAAAACACAGCTACAGCCGAGCTCATAAAAGCAAGATTGTCAGTGGAATAATCAATCTCATTTTTTTTATGGGTTATAAAAAAAGACCCCATCCACTTGGATGAGGTCTTCCGAATCTAAAAATCTAATAAATATGAAACGTGTACTTACTATGGTATGACGTAAATGTTGGCATCGTTGCGGTAACCCGGTTTGTCCAGATACCAGTCGGGGAAGTCAACGCCTGACGATTGTGCCCAGGCTGCAAACTTCAGATGAGCGGTAAGGATATCGGCTTTTTCTATCGGGTAGTTGAAGTTGACAGGTGTTTCAATTCCCCACGGTAGGCCTGTTGCCGACATGTAGTAGATTCCTGCACCCGGATCAGAAGCATCGCTGTCGGTACCAAAATAGTCGGTATCAACAAATTCGGTTGGTGGCTGGTTTTTCAGATGCACTTCATGTCCACGTTCCTGATCTACAAATATGAAGGGATTAAAAGGCGGTGTGCCAATAGAGGCCTGAGGTGTGCTGAAGTGTGTAGTAACGGTGGTCACCGATGTTTGGACATATTTCCCGTTAGGAATGGTATTGGCCATGCCACCTTCCATGATGGTGTTGATGTTGTCGATGGGTATGATTACCGTTTGGTTGGTATGCCCTGCTTCATAGCCTTTGGGGTCGATTACCACGGCATTTCCGAGTTTGATGCATCCTGTTACACTTTCCACTGTTGCGGGAAGTGCATCGAATACAATACCAAAACCATTTTCCAGCGAAGCACCGTCGGCCATGATTTGGTATTTGAGAATTACATCTACCATTTCGTTTTGAGCGTTGGTCACCATTTTGTAGTTCAGGTTGACGACAAAATCATTGAAATCGTAGTCACCGTAAGCAGGCCATAAATCCTCGAATGCTGCGCTAACAAAGTCCACTTCGTTAGGATAATAGGAGTTGAAGGCTCTTGTGGGGTCGGTTGGGTAGGCGTCCAGGTTATCAGGCACACCATCTCCGTCGGTATCTGTCCCGCCACCTGTCTGGATAACGAGCACCAGCACTTTTGAGTCGGTGCCGGCAGCGTTAATGGCAGAAAGTCCAATGTTGTACGTTCCGGGTACGGTAGGAATACCGCTGATGGTATTTCCATCGAAAGTAAGTCCGGCTGGGAGATTTGAAGCGTTGAATGTCATAGGTTGCGATCCATCGGCGGTAATGACATAACTAAAGGGGAAGTCGGTCATGCCATTGGCCGTTAACACGCTGGTGATTGTCGGGGGTTGCAGCCCTTCGTTTATAGTGATAACCAGAGTTTGGGCATCGTTGCCATAAGCATTTGTTGCGGTAAGCAGCACATTATATTCTCCTGGGAACAAAGGTGTACCGTTAATGGTGTTGTTTTCGGAGTTAAAAGTGAGACCTTGAGGCAGATTGCTGGCCGAGTAGGTTATTTCTGGTGTTCCCGTTCCGTCAACAGTGTAGGTGCTGAATTGAACGCCGGCTGTTCCTGAAGCGGTAAGCGGACTCGTAATAGTGGGCGGAGTGCCAACGGTAAGCACGAGCGTTTCGGTAGCTGTGCCACCGGCGTTGGTTGCCGTTAAGGTAATGTTGTATGTTCCGGCAGCTGTTGGATTACCAGTAATTTGTTGTGTTCCGGCGTCAAAAGAAAGTCCGGCGGGCAAGTTGGTGGCATCATAGGTTATAGGGCCTGTTCCACTAGCGGTGAGAGTGTAGCTAAATGGTTCATCTACAGTTGCTGACGCTGTTAGCGGACTTGTGATAACAGGGGGTGCGGTGGGCTGAGTAACAATGAGAACCAAAGTTTCCACGTCTTCACCCATCACATTGGAGGCCGAAATGGTAATGTTGTAAGTGCCAGCAGCTGCAGGTGTTCCGCCGATGGTATGGGTAGCAGAATTGAACGAAAGTCCGGCAGGCAAATTAGAAGCATTGAAGGTAATGGGTTCTGTCCCGGTTGCAGTTATTACATAAGGAGTAATGGCCTGACCTGCAATACCACCGATTTGCAACGAGCTGGTAATGTCTGGTGGAACATTGGCGTCACATTGAGGAGCAGGCAGACTAATATCGCAGTAAGTTACATTGTTGTAGGTAGCATTAGGGTTATAATCAGGATCATCAGCACATAAGTCCAAATTACTGAGAACGGCCCCCGCATTCACATCACCATTGTCTTCAGCTGTAATCTGTGCCTGACCTCCCGATGGGCCACTTATTTCTCCGTTTATTTTAAATTTTTCGGTGTCAATCAAGCTACCTGTGCCCAATATGGTTTTTTTGTTCCCTGATCCGGTAAATTCGGCTTCATCTGAAACGCTGAGGTAACCATTGTTAATAAATGCGCCTGATTGTTTAAACTCACCACCATTGGTGATTAAAAATTCACAGTTATTGGTAAAATCACCATCTGAGTTTATTTCAAAGTCTTTGGTTGAGGTCAGCGTGCCATTGTTGGTGAGCGTACCATGCAGAATTTGTTTAATGGTAAAGCCCATTGTTCCCCAGTTGGTCACGGTTGCGTCAATCTGACCAGATCCTGAACCCGTTACGTTAGTAGTTCCGTAATTCTCAACTGTGTATCTTAATGTGTATTTAGGTAGTGTAAGTGACCCCGATGGCGAAACAATGATGGTGCCGTTTTCGCTATCGCTCTGGTATTTTTCAACCACTGCTGTTCCGCAGATTTTCAGGACGCCACCTGATTTTATTTCTAACTTTTTCATGGTTGCGTGGTTTCCTTCAGAAATACAAACCGTTTCGTTGTTGTCGATTACAAGGTTACCGTTAAAGTTATTCGGTAGCGGAGTTTCACAATCGCACCATTCACTTAAGGTTTTGGTTCCACTTGCTTTCGCAAAGTTGAACTGAATTTTATTTCCTTCAACAGGAACGGGTACATATTCATTCAATCCCACAGAGGACAGTTTGGCAATGTACACTTCCTCAAAACGTGTGGCAATACGAATGGGTAAAGTAAACATCCCATTCTCATCGGCTGCACCTGTTAATATGAGTTTGCCTCCCTGACTGGGATGTGCATCATAGATTTGTACAATTTCCTTGCCCGATGCTTTGCTGTTTACCAACTGAATAGCGGTTTGAACATCAGCAAAACTCTCAAAGTTAAAGGCCTGACTTACCTTTAAATCAAGGAAATTAGTTGGATCATCATTGGGTTCGTTGTTGGTCTTGCGACAAGAACTGAATACCAGTCCGATGGCAATCAACAGGATAAAAAAACGAATAAAGTGTTTCATAGTATGTGATTTTTAGTTATTTCTTTTTTTCTTCAATTAACGTATCAAAAGCTGTGCCATTACCTTTTAATTATTGAAAATGAGCTATATAAAGCTTATGTGACTCCAGCCATTCCTGTTTTGGGAATGTTCAGACGAGCCCAATAATCAGTGCCTAAAGATAAAGCTTTGTTGGTTGACAATCAACCATTGGGTTATGTTTTTTGCGAATTTACAAAACACTTGTTTTTTTCTGTTTACTTTGAGCCCTGTTTAGTAATGCTTTGTGGATGGTTTAATAGACACTTAAATATTTAAAAAACAATACGATAAAAATTAATTCCTTATATGAAAGTACTATTTGAAAAGGATTTTAAAACCAGTTCGTGGGCTGGTGGAACAACAACAGAGTTATTCATTTACCCGGAGGGCTCGGATTACAGTTCCAGGAATTTTGATTTCAGGCTTAGTTCGGCCCGGGTGTTGCAGGAAGAGTCTGTTTTTACTGCGTTACCAGGTTTTTATAGATACCTCATGGTACTTGACGGAGCGTTGATTATCAGGCACAAGGGTATGGGTGTCAAACATCTTTCCCAATTTGAGACACACACGTTTGATGGTGGATGGGCAACTACCTCACAGGGTCAATGCACGGATTTTAATCTTATGGTGAATCCGATATTTGAAGGTGGTTTAAATGCCGTTCATTTAGAAGAGGGTACTAACTTTCAAATTGATCTCCCGGTAGCTGGATCGTGGCTGTTTGTTTTTGTTCTTAACGGGGAAGTACGCCTGTTTAATCATAAAGAAAAACACCTGCTTCCCGCTGGAAGTCTGATCGTTATTCGCCATGATGACCATGGAGTTGGTCATATTGAGGCCATAAATTCTTGCAATCTTGTTCTGGTAAAAGTTTTCAGGAAAAATTAATTGCTATCTTAGCCACTTCAATTTGAAATCGAATCACCTTTTGTTGCACACCTGTTTATGACTTTTATTCCCGAAATAGAATCCAAATCACCGGAGGAAATCAAACAATACCAATCAGGTCGCTTGCCTGAGTTGATGAAATATTTGCACGACAGATCAACCTTTTACCGAAATAAATTCAAGGAAAATGGCATCGATTACCGGACAGTTCAATCGGTAGATGATTTGGTTGGGCTGCCTGTAACCACCAAAGACGACCTTCAACGATTTAATGATGACTTTTTGTGTGTTGACCGCCATGAAATCATCGATTACGTTACCACCAGCGGCACGATGGGAGAGCCTGTTACCTTTGCCATGACGGATAACGACCTCAACAGGCTGGCCTACAACGAATACATTTCCTTTTCCTGCGCCGACACCTCTTCCGAAGATGTGTTTCAGCTCATGGTAACACTCGACAAGCGTTTTATGGCCGGAATGGCCTACTTTCTTGGCTTGCGTAAGTTGGGTGCAGGCATTGTAAGGAGTGGTCCGGGGTTGCAGCGACTTCAGTTTGAAAGCATGAAAAAGTTTAAACCCACCGTTCTTGTAACCGTGCCATCGTTCATTCCCAAACTTATTGATTACGCCAAAAATCAGGGAGTTAACTACCAAGAGTTAGGTGTGAAAAAGGCGGTTTGTATCGGTGAGCCCATACGGAACAATGATTTCAGTTTGAATACACTCGGACGAAAAATAACAGATCAGTGGGATATTCAGCTTTTTAGCACCTATGCTTCTACCGAAATGGGAACGGCTTTTACGGAATGTCGGGCCGGAAAAGGAGGACATCACCATCCGGAGATGATTATCGTTGAATTTCTTGACGACAAAAATTTGCCTGTTGAACCGGGTGAAGTAGGTGAAGTAACCATTACAACACTCGGCGTGGAAGCTATGCCGTTGCTTCGATTCAAAACTGGTGACATGTGCTATCACTACACTGAGCCTTGTTCCTGCGGACGTACCACCATGCGGTTAGGTCCGGTGGTGGGTCGTAAACAGCAGATGATCAAATTTAAGGGAACAACCCTTTATCCTCCGGCCATTTATGATGTGTTGAACGAGATTGAACAGGTTGAAAATTATATCGTTGAGGTTACCACGAACTCCTTGGGAACCGATGACATTCTGGTTAAAGCCGGTGTTCATCAAATTTTGCCGGGAATGGAAAAACGAATAAAGGATCATTTCAGAGCCAAACTTCGCGTTGCACCTGAGATATCTTTTCATAAACCAGAGGAGATCTCGGCTCTCCAAATGCCGGAACATACCCGAAAACCAATCGTTTTCGTCGATAAGCGCCATAATACTTAACAACAACATTATGATCAAATACCTCGTCTTGCTTCTTGTCTTCTTCGTCGTTGTGACCGGCTTTTCCCAAAAGGGGGTCGACGTAAAAGTCACCATCACGCGCGTTGAAACCATGAACGCACCCATTATCGTTGGACTTTATCACGATGAAGTTTCGTTTAAGGCAAAAAAAAATGCCATCGACTCGTTGCATGTTGTCCCACATCATGAATCGGTTGAAGTGACGTTCAAAGGTGTTGCCCGTGGACAATATGCCATTGCCCTTTTTCAGGACATTGATGGCTCAGGTCGCCTGACAACCAAAGAATTCGGTATTCCGACCGAGCCTGTTGGCATTTCTAATTATCCTTTACCCGGTATTCCGCAACCACCAAAATTCAGAAAGGCCGCGTTTGCTGTTGTGCATGATACCACTATCGTTGTGCCACTCATGTTTTCAAAGGATTACGAAAAAGAATATCTTGATCACCACCCTGCCGGATCGAAATAGCAGTGAATATGTTCCAATTTCGTTTGTCAGATCTAAATATTTAAAGATAATCCATAAATTTGCACACTCAATGTTTTGAAGTTCATGACCAGAATCCTTTCTGTTACTTATTCACAATCAGGTCAGTTGGAAGCAATTGTTTCTAACATTACTGCTATATTTAAGGGCCATGCCGAGGTTGTACATGAACGATTGAAGCCTGTTCCTGATTTTCCATTTCCATGGAAAGGAATTGACTTTTATGACGCCATGCCTGAGTCGGTAAAGTTGATTCCGTCCGAACTTCAGCCGCTAAAGTGCAATTTAGCTGCCAATTACGATTTGGTAATTTTAGGATATCCGGTTTGGTTTTTGTCGCCCCCTATTCCCCTTACCACATTTCTGAAATCAGATAATGGGAGAAAACTGCTTGCCGGAAAACCCGTGATAACGGTAATTGGAGCACGCAACATGTGGGTAAACGCCCAGGAAGATGTGAAGAAAATGATCGCTGATGCCGGAGGTAATCATGTGGGCAACATTGCATTGTGCGATACGCACAACAATTTGGTAAGTGTGGTAACCATCATTTATTGGATGGGGACAGGCAGGAAAGACCGTTTGTGGGGCATTTTCCCAAAACCTGGCATTCCTGAAATGGCCGTTGAAGAAGCCGATCGGTTTGGGCCACCTATTTTAAAAGCGGTGCGGTCAGGAAATTACGTAGGACTTCAGGAGGAGTTAATCCGCCTTAAAGCGGTTGAACTGAGCCCAAATGTGGTGTCTACTGAAAATAAGGGAAAAAAAATGTTCAGGCTGTGGGCTTCGTTTGTACTTAAAAAAGGTGATCCGGGAAACAAGGCACGTGCTGGCAGGCTGCATCTGTTTAAGTGGTATCTGCTGTTTGTTATTTTCGTGATTTCCCCGCTGGTAACGGCCATTTTTTATCTGACGATGCCCTTGTTTTTAAAAAGAATTAAATCGAACCTGAAATATTATCAATCCGTATCACTCAAGTGATGGGGAAAATTGAAAAAGCGCATGAGTGACGTTTACATTACCCGAATAGAAAAATATTTGCCCAACGAGCCTGTTCCAAATGATGAAATGGAGATGTATCTGGGTAAAATCAACGGAAATGATTCTAAAAGCCGGGGATTAATTTTAAGAAATAACCGAATTAAAAGCAGGTATTATGCCCTTGATAAGCAAGGTAATATCACCCACACGAATGCCCAATTGTCGGCATTGGCAGTAAAAAAAGTCTTAAATCCTGATATCGACATCAACGAAATTGATTTACTCACTGCCGGAACTACCTCGCCTGATGCACTGCAACCTGCCCACGCGCTCATGGTTCATGGTGAGCTGGCAGCGCACCCTATGGAAACCATGTCGGCACATGGAACTTGCAATGCCGGAATGCTTTCGCTGAAATATGCCTACATGGCCATTAAGTCCGGGGAGGTGAACCGGGCGGTTTCGGTAGCATCCGAAACCATGTCATCGTGGATGCATGCCCGCAATTTTCAGGATGAGATAGACAAGAGATTGGAAATTGAAAAAAACCCGTTTATCGCTTTTGAGAAAGACTTTCTCCGCTGGATGCTTTCCGATGGTGCTGCTGCTGCTTTGCTGTGCAACAAGCCTGAAACGGGAAAACTTAGCTTGCGTATCGAATGGATTGATGTAAAAAGCTGGGCCGGAGAATTGGAGACGTGCATGTATGCCGGATCTGCCAAATCGGGCGATGGCCGCCTGGTAGGGTGGCGCGAAATGACGAACGACCAACGTGCACTGGAATCGGTTTTTAGTCTGAAACAAGATGCTAAACTCCTTCAGAAGCATGTTATTGCCACCGGGATCAAACACCTGAAGTTGGTTCTGGAAAAATACCGGCTTGATGAGCGCGAAGTCGATTGGTTCCTTCCACATCTTTCCTCCATGTTTTTCCGTGATCAGGCCGTAAAAGGATTTGAGGAAGCCAACATCCGAATTCCCGAAGAAAAGTGGTTTATGAACCTGCCCTATATAGGCAATGTAGGCGCAGCCTCGGCGTTGCTGATGCTCGAAGAAATGTACCACTCAGGAATATTTCAACCAGATCAGCGAATCTTGGTTATGGTTCCGGAAAGTGCACGTTTTTCGTATACTTACATGTTGCTCACGGTGGTGTAGTACCTGTTGATCCTGATGTTTTTAACCCTATTTGGTCGTTTGTTTTCTGTCTGAAGCAGTAAATCGATTTATGTCGGATGAATTGGTTAACCACTACCCAACCTGATTAGTGTACCCGTTTTTTTCTAATTTTGCCCTTCAAATTATCACCATGAAGCCAGATTACCTGATGTTCGGTCAAGAAGCGATGAAAAAGCTTATCCCGCAAAGGAAACCCATGATTATGGTTGAAGGACTGGTTAGCTCCGACAGTACTTCCACCGTGTCGGCTTTGCTTATAGGTGAGGAGAATATTTTTGTTTCCGATGGACTGTTTTCTGAATCCGGACTCAT
>DJVY01000008.1:0-3387 GCA_002440885.1 Bacteroidales bacterium UBA6244 | reverse complement strand
CCGACTTGTCGATTTTTCTTAGTGAACAAACCGATAAAACCAAAAAGGCATGAAAACAACAGAAGTACCTCAGGATGACGCCAATATGTTGCAGGGTAAATTTCGCGAGCCGGTTTACTCGCTCGATGAAAACGGCAATTACACCACGGTGCCCTCATTAGGATGGGAGCCTAAGAATGAAGTCATGAAAGAAGCCTGGGATCAGGTGCATACCAAAACAGAGTTAGCCCGCCAGCAAGTGCTTTCAGGATTAAAAAGTCCTCTGGCTTACTATATCGAAAAAGAGATTATGGACATTGGCCTTCTGGCCAAGTACACCGGAATGTGGCGCTGGACGGTAAAACGCCACCTGAATCCAAAAACTTTTTCGCGCCTCTCACGTCCGACTCTTGAAAAATATGCCAAAGTTTTCAATTTGAGTGTTGAGGAGTTAATTGATATAAATCGCCTAAAATCTGAAAAATAGAGATGGATCAACCCATTGATTTTAAACATAAACAGTCGGCCCATTGCGAAAATGGAGTGGTATCTAACCTGCTGGGTTTCTATGGCATCCAGCTGAGTGAACCCATGGTTTTTGGTATCGGATCGGGTTTGTTTTTTTCTCACATGCCTTTTTTAAAGGTAGGAGGCATTCCGGTGACTTCCTTTCGGCCACTTCCGGGAATTATTTTTAAACGAATATCCAGGAGACTGGGGATTTCCTTTGAAAGGAAAAAGTTCCGTAACCCCGCGAAGGCCATGGAAGCTCTGGATAAGAACCTGGCTCTGGGTATCCCTACCGGAATGCTTGTGGGCGTGTATCACTTGTCTTATTTCCCTGATCCGTACCGTTTTCATTTTAACGCCCATAACCTGGTGGTGGTGGGAAAAAAAGAAGGAAATTATATTATCAGCGATCCGGTAATGAATGGTATGGAGCAACTTACCTACGATGAGCTGTTAAAAGTGCGGTATGCCAAAGGAACTTTTGCACCAAACGGTCATATGTATTGGGTGAAACAAATTCCCGCTGAGTTTGATCTGAAGCAAGCCATCATTAAAGGGATAAAACACACTTGCAAAGACATGCTTACCATACCGATCCCCATGTTTGGCGTGAAAGGGATCAGGTTTTTGTCGCGAAAAGTACGCAGTTATCCATCCAGACTAGGGGCGCGTAAAGCGGCTTCCTATACCGGACAAATTGTGCGGGCGCAGGAAGAAATTGGCACGGGTGGAGCTGGTTTTAGGTTTATGTATGGCGCATTCCTGCAAGAAGCCGCTGTGGTTCTGAACAAACCGGTGTTGCGCGACCTTTCGATTGAGTTGTCGGGAATTGGGGATCTTTGGCGCGAATTTGCGGTAATCACCGGCAGGATAGTTAAAAACAGAAATTCAGCCGACGAAAGCTACGATCATGCAGCCAATTTGCTGCTCGTGATTGCTGACAAGGAAGAGGCTTTTTTTAAAAAACTTAAAGCAGCTGTTTCGTGAACGAAAAAGCGGTTATAATTAAAGTTAAGGGACTCGAAAAAAAATATCCGGGTTCAGACGCGTTGGCGATAAACCAGCTGGATATGGAAATAAGTAAAGGAGAGATATTCGGCCTGCTTGGCCCGAATGGTGCGGGTAAAACCACCACCATCTCAATCCTTTGCGGATTAATGCCTTCCACGGAAGGAACCGTTGTCATTGACGGATTATCGCTGCAATCTGATAAAGACAGGATAAAAAAACTTATCGGCGTCGTGCCGCAAGACATCGCTCTTTATCCAACACTTACTGCCACCGAAAACCTGATGTTTTTCGGACAGATGGCCGGAGTGAATACCAAAACCCTCCGCCCTCGCGTGGCTGAATACCTTAAGCGATTCGGGCTTTTTGAGCGGAGAAACGATCGGGTTGGCAATTTCTCAGGTGGGATGAAACGTCGGGTAAATTTAATTGCCGGGCTGTTACATCAACCTGAAATTTTATTCCTCGACGAGCCAACTGTGGGCGTAGATGTGCATTCAAGACACATGATTTTGGAATCGTTGAATGAATTTAACCGCGGCGGTACCACCATTGTTTATACCTCACACCACCTCAACGAAGCTGAAAACCTGTGTACGCGCATCGGGGTTATCGATCATGGTCACCTTATTGCCTTGGGTGCACCCAAAAGCTTGATGGAGGAGCACAGTTTATCCTCGTTGGAGGAACTTTTTTTACACCTTACCGGACGACATCTCAGGGATTAAATCATAATGGCATGTTTGCTTTCATAAATAGATATCTGGCTTCTGTGCGTAAAGAACGATTGCTGCTGCAACGCGACAAAGCAGGGCTGGCTATGCTTTTTCTTATGCCTGCGGCTTTGGTGCTGATTATGACCTTGCTTCAGGACTCCACCTTTCGTGTGCTCGAGGAGAAAAAAATACCTGTGCTTGTGGTTAATTACGATCAGGACACTTTTGGATTAAATATTGTTGAAGGACTAAAACACTCACGATTTTTTGAGGTCATCGACAGTCTGAACGGCATGGTGTTGAATGAATTAACGCTGCGCGGCGAGGTGGCCGCCGGTAACTTTCAAATTGGTATTGTGGTTCGCGAAGGGGCGAGCAACTCAATAAGAAACAACATGCGGTACAACATGATGCAGCAGTTGCCGCAGGAATCTCCATCCGGTCTCGAAAACGAAACCCTAAGGCCGGAATCACCGGCAAAAGTGGATGTGTATTTCGATCCGGTAACTAAAAATTCTTTCAAGCAGGCCATAATCAGTGCTTTGCGTCAGTTTTCATCGATGGTTGAGGCGAAGGTGATGTTCGGTGTTTACGCGGGTTTTATCAATGAACTGCTTGAAATTCAGCTTAAAGAGCCTGAAGCGCCCCGACTTTTAGTCGATATAAAAGAGCAATATGCCACGCACGACGATGATGTGGCCATACCCAATGCTACTCAACACAATGTGCCTGCCTGGGCTGTTTTCGCCATGTTTTTTATCGTCGTGCCGCTTGCAGGCAACCTGATCAAAGAGCGGGAGAGTGGGGTTTTTCTCCGGCTGCGCACCATGCCGGGGGCTCATTTGGCTGCAATTCTGGGTAAGATGACCACATACTTTGTGGTGGTTTTTCTACAGGCCTTGCTCATGCTTTTTATTGGAATTTACCTGCTTCCGCAACTCGGATTACATCAACTTGATCCAGGAAATAACTACATGGCACTTGCCGTGCTCACAGTTTTTATTGCGCTTGCTGCCACCGGCTACGGGATATTGGTCGGCACATTGGCCGGAAGTCAGGAGCAGGCTTCAATTTTTGGATCAATCTCGGTAGTAATTCTGGCAGCCCTTGGCGGTGTTTGGATTCCAACCTTTATGATGGGGGAAGTCATGCAGGTTGTCACCTTGTTCTCTCC
>DJVY01000182.1 GCA_002440885.1 Bacteroidales bacterium UBA6244 | reverse complement strand
ACCTCCGTGACTTCTTTGTGCAGCTCCGTGTAACAACCTATTAGCTATATCACGAAGGACCACAAAGAAGCCACGAAGTGACACGAAGGTTAAAATTGAATCATATTTTATTGACTATCAGAAATAAAAGCTCAAAAAATTACACGCGAAACATGGGTTATTAAAAAATATTTCGCTACAAGCAACCATTTGCGTTTAAAGAGGTCATATAGTCGAACAATTAAGAGAATTGAATAAACTGATCAATGGTTTTTCGTTAAGAAAATGGGACAGTTTATTCATACAGAAGGAATTAACAGTTCATATTATTATTTAAACACTTAATTATTAACACTTTTACAATGAAAAAACTTTTATTAGCAGTAATGGCAATCAGCTTTGTGGCCACCTCATTTGCACAAGTAAGCCAGTACACACCAAAAAAATGGTACAACACTGTTACGGCACATGATAATGTTCCGCAGGTTGACCCACAAAACTTCTCTGCCGAAATCAACCCTACGGTAAGTAATTCAAGAGCCGCTGATGTGGTTGTTGGTGAAACCTGGTATGATTTACAGACCAACTCTTCAATGCCCAACAGAATTTTCGCTTTTGAAGACGGAACCATTGGCGCAACCTGGACACGCGGCATGACCGCCGTATCGTACCCTGATCGTGGTACCGGCTACAACTACCATGATGGAAGCAGCTGGGGTCCTTATCCTACCGAAAGAATTGAAGACGTAAGAACCGGTTGGCCAAATTACGCTCCCTACGGTGCGAATGGCGAAATCGTTTGTACCCACTCAGGTGGAAATGCAGGTTTGGTATTTAGCTGGCGCGAAACCAAAGGTACAGGCGACTGGAACTACTTTAATTTGGTTGGTCCTGCCGGTCATGAGGACATCCTGTGGCCAAGAATGGTGACTTCAGGCGAAAACAATGAAATTATCCATGTGATCTGTGTAACTCCTGGTGTAGCCAATGACGGAAGTATCTACGAAGATCTCGATGGCGCTCTGCTCTATTCACGCTCTGCCGATGGTGGCCAGACATGGGATCCAATGAACATGATTCTGGAAGGCGTTAGTGCCGACTATACCAGCGGATGGGGTGGCGATGATTACGCTTTTGCACAGCCTCAGGGTGAAAACCTGGCCTTTTTTGCCTTTGGTGGCATCAGAGACGGAGTGGTTATGAAATCAACCGATGGTGGAGATAACTGGGAACGTATGCTGGTGTATGAAAGCCCCATGCCATTCTTTACCGGTGAAGAAGGAACACTGCCACAGTGTGGTGGTGGCGACGGTTACAATGCCGTAGCCATTGACGACGAAGGAATAGTACACGTTGCTTTTGGCCGTCAGGTGCACCTTGATGAAGATCCTGCAGCTGGTTGGAACTACTATCCTTATTCAGATGGTTTGGTTTACTGGAACGAAGCAATGCCCGCTCTGGACACAGCCAAACTTACTGCCGACATCATCCCCGACGATTGGGAAACTCATTACCTGTATCAAAATGGCAACCTGGCTGCCTGGACACAACCCAATGGTGAAGACACCATCGTGGGTATTCCTTACTACGGTGCTTCGATGACTACCATGCCACAAATCGTTACCATGCGCGACGAAATGGGTGTAAAAATAGTACAGGTGTTCTATAGCGCCATTTCTGTTGGCTTCGACAACAGCGAAAACAATTTCCACCATATCTGGGGACGTTTTACCGAAGGCGATGGCCTCTGGAGTGCTTTTACCGATTATACTGGCGATGTATTCCACATATTTAGTGAATGTGTGTATCCGAGCGTTGCCCCAAAGACAGTAAACGGAAAATTCCATATCCTCTACCAAACCGACAATATGCCAGGAACCAGCACACAGCCCGATCCGCCACAACACGATCCTATCCTGAACAACATAGTATATCTGGCTGTAAGTCCGCTACCTGTTGATGTAGAAGAGACTGTTGCCGGATCATTGGAGATTTCACAAAACTTCCCTAACCCATTCAACGGAAGTACTTATGTAGAGGTAACACTGGCCAAAACAGCCAACATCGCAGTTGAAGTAACTACGCTGACGGGTCAAAAAGTTGCCATGAACGATTACGGCCATAAAATGGCTGGAACACATACCATTTCAATTGATGGTAGCCAATTAACCACCGGCATTTATTTTTATACTGTTACAGCAGGTGATCAAAAAGTCACACGTAAGATGATGGTTAATTAATATTATTTTACCTAACTACCAAAGAGGCTGTCTCGCAAGGGCAGCCTCTTTTTTTTTGGGAAAGCCTATGCTCTACGAGCAAAAGGGGAGGGCTGTTCTTTTTACAAACGCTTATGCTCTACGAGCAATCGCGTTGTTCTTCGGTTAGTGGGAAATTGTTCAGCTTCGCTAAAATTCTAGCCTGTAGGGCTTAAGCAATTGTTGCATTGTTTTTTTAGAATCTCTTTTTCCCCGATCGCTATCATGGGTAGGGGATATGCTTTTTTTATGCACATAATCAGCGCATCATCTAAATCCTCTGGATGGCTGCTCCCAACTGCTGAAGACGCAGGTCGATATTTTGATAGCCCCGGTCGATTTGCTCGATATTGTCGATGATGCTTGTCCCCTGCGCCGACAGGGCCGCAATAAGCAAAGCCACCCCGGCTCTGATATCCGGTGAGCTCATGCGAATTCCTCGTAGCGGGTTGGCGTGATTAAGCCCGATGACTGTTGCCCGGTGCGGGTCGCACAAAATGATTCTCGCCCCCATGTCGATAAGTTTATCGACGAAAAACAAGCGGCTCTCGAACATTTTTTGATGTATCAATACGCTACCTTCAGCCTGAATGGCGGTAACCAACACAATGCTGATCAGGTCGGGAGTAAACCCGGGCCACGGCGCATCAGAGATGTTCATGATAGAACCATCGATAAAGGTCTCGATGGTGTACTGTTCTTGTTTGGGGACAAAAAGGTCGTTGCCTTGCTGCCGGACATCGACGCCAAGCTTTTTAAAAGTAGAGGGGATGAGCCCCAGATCGGACAGCTGAACATTTTTTATAGTTATGGCCGACTGTGTCATGGCGGCGAGGCCGATAAAACTACCCACTTCAATCATGTCGGCGAGCATGGTATGCGATGTGCCGTTTAACCGTGTTACCCCTTTGATGGTAAGCAGGTTACTCCCAATTCCGGAAATGTTTGCCCCCATTGAATTCAGCATTTTGCTCAGCTGAATGAGGTAGGGTTCGCAGGCTGCATTAAAAATGGTGGTCGCTCCCTGAGCCATCACCGCGGCCATGAGGATGTTGGCTGTGCCGGTAACGGAAGCCTCTTCGAGGAGCATGTAGTTGCCTTTTAACTGGTGGGCGTTTACTTCATATTTTTTCTTGTCGGGATGATAAATGAACTCAGCCCCCAGTTTCTGCAAGCCTATGAAATGCGTGTCGAGGCGGCGGCGGCCAATCTTATCTCCACCGGGCTGCGGGAGGATACCTCTGCCGAAGCGTGCGAGCAACGGGCCTAAGATCATCACACTTCCGCGGATAGACGTCGCCTTTTTATAAAAGTCCTCCGTTTCCAGGTAGTCCATGTTGATATGGGCCGCATTGAACGTAAAGGTGTCGTCCTTAATTTTGCTGACTAAAACACCCAGTCCTTCAAGCAGCTCGATAAGCCTGTTCACATCGCTGATGTTGGGTACATTTTTAAGTAGAACTTCCTGATCGGTGAGCAGCACGGCACAAATAATTTGCAATGCTTCATTTTTTGCTCCCTGCGGAACGATGGAGCCCGAGAGTTCATTTCCGCCAGTTATTTTAAAAGATGCCATACCAGATTAACGCTTTTAAAAAGACACTATTGTTTACCGGAGTGTATGGGATAATTCACGTGCACCCCGGGATGGATTAATAAAGGTAAAGGAACAAAAAAAACAGCCACGGAGGGCTGTTTAATACAAAAAAAGCATGAATAAGTTTGCTATTTGTGGTATTTTTTGCGGTGGCCTCCGGCGTTTTTCTGGAATGATTTTTTCTTTTTCTGCACGACAACCGGTTTTTTCTTTGGTACCACTTCGCTTACGCTGATAAGAGGTTGTTCCTGGTTGAAAATCAATTTACCCCACGACATGTCCTCCAGATGTTGGCTAATGATGGCATCGTTTACCGATTCGCGGTTCCAGGTAAGATACGAACGCTTCATGTAGTTGGCGATAGCAAAAATCAAGGCTTGTTTTTCTTCACCCTCTTCATAATCAATAGCTTTATGGATGATGTCCTCTATGGTTCTTCCATAGTGACGCAACCTGATTCTCCGCGTGCTGTATTCTACTTTATCCGGTTTACGCTCTCTGGCTTCCCTTTCGGGTTTCGGATAAGGGCCATCAATATCAAGTTGATAATCGGCAATAATATGCATGTGATCCCATAAAGTGTGCAAGTAGTCGTCCGATTGCTGAATGTTTGGGTTTAGCTGAGCCATCACCTTTACAATAAAGGCAGCCGACTTGCTACGTTTCTCCCGGTCTTCGATGCCAACCGTGTATTCAATCATTTTTTGGATATTCCTGCCATATTCAGGAATAGTCATTTTCTCGCGGGTTGTATTATAATCCATTGGTTTGGTGTGTGCTTTTTGCCTTCAACAGGAAAGCAAATTTTGTGCAAAGCTAGTAATTTAATTTTATCCACATCATTTCAGTGTTAAAACCTGGTAAATCAGTGATCCATATTTCGCTGGTTATTCTTTCTTTTTGAAAAGATAACGCGTGATAAAAATCCCGTTGGTGTTGTCTTTATTTCCTGAGAAAACGCCTGAAGTAACATCGTACAATTCCCATCCCTCGTTGGTGAGTTCTGAAATTTTGTTTGTGATGGTCAGGTCATTTTGACGGATATTCGAGAAATTGATGCCGGCCATGCTGAAAAAGTTCTGAATTTTAATTTCTTCCATCTTGCCTTCATCGTCGATGGAGATCATTCTGGAGCGCCCTATGCCACCGGGCACTACCGATTCAACAGCAGTAATTTGCAACCATTTTATCCTGGCGGGTTCATCACTTTGTTTAAAGCTGTAAAATGCAAAACTTACCACCGTTAGTAAAACGGCTATGGCGGCTACGAGTAAATTACTTTTTTTCATCTTTTTATTATTTTAGTATGGGTTTAAAAATGGAGACAGAAAAATTTAGCATTAATTATAGGTATAAGTAAACCGATAGCTGACAAACACATTCGACATCTCCCGTCGGTCATACAGCATACTGTTGGAGGCTTTTCCTTTGAATGCTCCGGGCACTGATACCTTAAGTTCCTGCATTTCTTTGTAGGCTTTGCCGCGTTTGATTGTGCCATCACTTAAAATAAGGTAGTCGCGGTGCTGCAGCTTGACCCTCCGGCCTTTAAATTTATAGGTGAATTCGGTGTAGTAACTCAGGTCTTCGGTTTTGAAAATCAGCACGCTGGTGGGGACATCAGGAAGTAATGTGGCCGCAATGGTGGGTTCTGTGGTTATTTTTTTGCCGTTTAGCTCAACGGATATTTGAGTTAGCTCAAGGGTGTTTTTCGCTGTTTGACTTTGAGCCGGGATGATCCAAAAAAGTGTCAGCAACATCGCGACAATAAAAATGTTCTTCATGTACATGCGTTTTATCAGGTGAATACTAAGTCATAATTATTTTGGTGGGTAAAACTAGTAAATTTGCTCCAATGCCAGCTTAGGTTTGATGAATAAAATAACCTTTTGATGAATGAATTTCCTTTTCAAAACTTTACTCCTCCTGAATCGTTGTCAAAAAATGCAAAACCAGTTACGTTTGTCGTGAGGCAATGTAGGTGCAAACATCGCCATTTCGCGGGACAAAGCCACCAAAAATTGCTTAATAGTGCATTAAACTTGATCTTCGCTGCAAGCCCCCAAACTTTATTCACAAATAAATGTTTACAAATTTGGTAGTTAGTGAAATAGTTTCTATTTTTGCACCCCAATTTTCAGGGCTTTTGATTAAACGGCTTAAGAAACAATTAATTAGATGGATACACTAAGTTATAAGACAGTAAGTGCGAATGTTAACACCGTTAACAAGGAATGGTTGTTAGTAGATGCAGAGAATGAAATCCTGGGACGCTTGGCCAGTAATGTGGCCAAACTCCTTCGTGGTAAACACAAACCCAACTTTACACCCCATGTTGATTGTGGTGATAACGTGGTTATTATTAATGCTGAAAAAGTTGTTTTAACAGGTGATAAGCTGAATGCAAAGGAGTATGTCCGTCATACAGGTTATCCGGGCGGTCAGCGTTCAAAAACAGCACGTCAGTTGTTAGAAACAAAGCCTGAAATGTTGGTTGAGAAGGCCATTAAAGGCATGTTGCCAAAAAACAAACTGGGAGCACAGCTTTACCGCAACCTTTATGTGTATGTGGGTAGCGAGCACAAGCAGGAAGCCCAGAAACCAAAGAAAATCAATATAAATTCAATCAGATAAAAAACCTATGGAAGTAGTTAATTCATTAGGCAGAAGAAAAACTGCGGTCGCCAGGGTTTATCTTCAGGAAGGTACCGGAAAAATTACCATCAACAAACGCGATTACAAAGAGTTTTTCCCTACTGCAATCTTGCACTATGTTGTTGAACAACCTTTACAGTTAACCAACAATTTAGGCAAATACGATATCAAAGCTAACCTCAACGGGGGCGGTATTACCGGTCAGGCCGAAGCACTTCGGTTAGGCATTGCCCGCGCTCTGGTTAAAATTGATCCTGAGTATCGTCCGATTTTGAAACAAAACGGACTGATGAAGAGAGACCCACGTATGGTTGAACGCAAGAAACCCGGACAGCCTAAAGCCCGTAAACAATTCCAGTTTAGTAAACGATAGTTTATACTTCCCCGGAATATGTTTAGTATCCAAATTGCTGTAACTCTTGTTTGATTAACAAAAAGACTATTCAGCAGTTGTTTTTAGTGAACGTAAACAAAAAAAAACACCATGACAAAAGTTAGTTTCGACGAATTACTCGATGCCGGTGTCCACTTTGGTCACCTAAAAAGAAAATGGAATCCCGCTATGGCTCCTTACATCTTCATGGAGCGCAATGGAATCCACATCATTGACCTGTACAAAACACAGGCTAAACTCGATGAGGCACAAAATGCCCTCAAAAATCTGGCACGCTCAGGCCGCCGTATCCTTTTTGTAGCTACAAAAAAGCAAGCCAAAGTGCTTGTGGCTGATATGGTAAAAAGCATCAACATGCCATATGTTACAGAACGTTGGCCCGGTGGTATGCTTACCAACTTCGCCACCATCCGTAAGGCCGTTCGTAAAATGACCAGCATCGACAAGCTGATGTCGACCAGTTCATGGTCGAACCTCAGTAAAAGAGAACGCCTGCAGATTACCCGCGAGCGCGCTAAACTGGAAAAAAACCTCGGTAGTATTGCCGACATGAGCCGCCTTCCTGCCGCCATCTTCGTGGTGGATA
The DNA here is from genome assembly GCA_002440885.1 of Bacteroidales bacterium UBA6244. Taxonomy (GTDB): domain Bacteria; phylum Bacteroidota; class Bacteroidia; order Bacteroidales; family F082; genus UBA6244. Next base: position 28,823 of record DJVY01000182.1, on the reverse strand, counting down.
TCAACAAGGAAAAGATTGCCGTGGCTGAAGCCCGCAAATTGAATATCCCTGTTTTCGCTATGGTTGATACCAACACCGATCCTAATCTGGTTGATTTTCCTATCCCGGCCAACGATGACGCTTCAAAATCTATTTTCATTATTCTGAATGCTGCCATTCAGGCTGTTGCCGAAGGTTTAAACGAAAGACGTTTGAACAAAGACAAACAGGATGAACTGGATGCCGAAGCCGATGATCTGGAAATGGATGATGTTAAAACAAAATCTACCAACCTGGTTGTGGCTGAAGAAGAAGAAGATGAAAACGCTGAAAAAACATCTAAACCCGGCGTAAAAGAAGACGCCAAGCCAAAAAGAAAACGTAAAGTAATAGCTAAGAAATAGTTTTTAATTTTTAGAATTAGAAGTAATGAATATAACTGCCCAACAAGTAAACGAATTAAGAAAGACTACCGGTGCGGGTATGATGGACTGCAAAAAAGCTTTGGTGGAAGCCGAAGGCGACATGGAAAAAGCCATCGACATCCTCCGTAAAAAAGGTCAAAAAGTAGCCGCAAACCGTGCCGACCGTAGCGCTGACGAAGGCGTTGTGCTTGCAAAAACCTCCGCTGATGGTAAATATGCCGCTATCGTTATGGTGAACTGTGAAACAGATTTCGTTGCCAAAAACAATGACTTCGTGGCCTATGTTCAGTCTATTGCCGATCTGGCTGTTAACAACCAGGCTAAATCAGCTGACGAACTGGGTGCACTTTCACTCAATGGACGTACTGTTGCTGAAACCGTGGTAGACCAAACCGGTGTGATAGGTGAAAAAATTGAGCTCGGAAAATTTGATTTCGTAGCCGGCGAAAGCGCCTATGCTTATATCCATCCCGGAAATCGTATTGCCACTGTAGTAGCGTTCAATAAAGCAGGCGATCATCTGGCACAGGCTGGTAAAGATGTGGCCATGCAGGCTGCCGCTATGGCTCCCGTAGCTTTAGACAAAGGCGATGTGGCTCAGGCTACCATCGATCGTGAAATGGAAATAGGAATGGATCAGGCCCGTCAGGAAGGCAAACCGGAAGAAATGCTGGAGAAAATTGCCATGGGTAAACTGACCAAATTTTACAAGGAAAACACACTGCTCAACCAGGCTTTTATCAAAGATGGCAAAAAAAGTGTGGCTGATTACCTGAACGATGTAGAAAAAGGATTAACCGTTGTTGCTTTCAAACGTTTCGCTTTGGGTGCGTAACCGTTAAGTCCATTAAATAAAAAAGAGGCCTTCATATCGAGGGCCTCTTTTTTTTATTGTCATCTCTCACCTTAGGCCTGATTTAACAGGGTTTTCACCATAGCTGAAATGGTTTTGTTATCGGCTTTTCCTGAAAGTTTCTGCGAAGCCAGTCCCATTACCTTGCCCATTTCTTTCATCGAGGTGACTCCGGTTTCCGAAATAATCTGTTTGATAATGGCGGCAAGTTCTTCCTCTGATATTTGCTCCGGCAGATAGGCTTCGATAATCTCAGCCTGATACGTTTCTTCCTCCTCCAGATCAGGACGGTTTTGTTCGGAATACAAGGCCGCTGCCTCCTTACGTTGCTTCACCAGTTTCTGGAGCAGTTTGATTTCGACTGATTCCGGGATTTCCATACTGGAAGTGTCTTTACCTGTTTTCAGCAACAACAACTCCGACTTGATAGCCCTGAGCGCATTCAGCTTACGCTTGTCTTTGGCAAGCATAGCCTGTTTAATGTCGTTATTGATGAGTATTTCGAGATTCATGGTTTGTGCTTTTTTAATCTACATTGTCGTGAAGAAAGGAGTTGTCGCTCTTGATCACCGGTTGATTTTTTGAATCCTCGCCCAAGGTGAACCGCGAGATCACGGTGTCTGAAGAGTGGCTGGTCTCGTCGATTTGATAATTCTTTCTGAGGTAAGCCGGTTGCCTTTCGAGTTCGTCGACTTTTTCAGCTGACCGCAGATTTATGCTCAGGGTTTTGAGTTTGCTAATACGCTCAGCTGCATTTTTCGAAATGGCTTCCTCTTCGTTTTCAGGAAGTTTCGGAGCAACGGGCGTTTTATAGGTTGCCGTATTATCAGAAGATACCGTATGTCCGACGCTCAGATATGATTTTTCTGAATGGCGGATCAGGTTAACAGGAGTGGCATTAGACTGGTTTTTAATGGTTGTTTCCCGCGTCTCAGTTTCTAAGGTATGCCTGAGACCCGAATCTGTAGGTTCAGGTGATTTTTCAGGTTTAGTCACTGTTTCTGGCCTTTGGATGGACGCCACTGGAGTTTTCAATTCGATGGTTGGCTCCGGGGCAGTTATCTTTGGTGTGGCGGGCACTTCCGTTTTTACCGTGGCCGGGCCTTTGTTTGATGTGCCTACAACCCCAACGATGGTCGCTTCCCTGGTAGCCTCTTCCACTTGTTTAACTGTTTCGAAACCAGTGGCGATAATGGTTATTCCGATTTGGTTACCAAGCGTTTCATCCGTTCCCGTTCCCCAGATTAAGTCGGCATCAACACCCACTTCTGCGGTAACGTATTCAGTTATCTCAGTAATTTCGTCCATTGTAATGTCGTTTGCCCCTGTCATGATGTAAAGCAGGATGCTGGTAGCGCCTTTCACTTCGTTGTCGTTCAGCAGCGGTGAATTCATGGCCTGTTCGATGGCGTGGATGGCCCTGTTTTCACCTTCAGCTCTGGCCGATCCCATGATGGCTCTGCCACTATTCTTCATTACGGTTTTTACATCCTCGAAGTCAACGTTTACATACCCGGTTACCGTGATTAGTTCAGCAATGCCTTTGGCTGCGGTGGTGAGCACGTTGTCGGCTTTGGCAAAAGCGTCCGACAGCACAAGATCGCCAAACTGCTGGCGGAGTTTGTCGTTGCTGATTACCAGAAGAGAGTCGACATGTTTTCGCATTTCCTCTATCCCCACTTCGGCCTGTTTGCGTCGTTTTCTTCCTTCAAAATGAAAGGGAAGGGTCACAATACCTACGGTCAGGATACCCAATTCGTGCGCCAGTTCGGCGATAACCGGAGCTGCACCTGTGCCTGTACCGCCTCCCATGCCGGCCGTAATGAACAGCATCTTGGTGGTTGTATCGTTAAGCAGCTCTTTGATTTTTTCGATAGACCCTTCGGCAGCTGTTCTGCCCACCTCCGGATTAGCTCCTGCACCGAGTCCGTCTTTGTTGCCGATCTCAATTTTAGTTGGAACAGGACTCGACTCAAGAGCCTGTACATCGGTGTTGCAAATAGCGAACTCTACACCTGTAATCCCTTGCTTAAACATGTGGTTTACAGCGTTCGTCCCTCCACCGCCTACGCCTAAGACTTTGATATAGGACGGATGTTGTTTTGGCTGAAAAGTAATCATATGCGGGTAAAATTATTCGTTTTATAAAAATAGATCAAATGAATATGTTGTTACGGAGTACTTATACTAGTTTTTAACAATAAAAAGTTAATTGTTTAGGCCGAAGCATCGCTGTCGAACCATTTTTTAATGATTTCAATAAACCGGGAAGAACCAGACTCTCCTTTGGGTGTTTTGCTCCTTCCGTTGTCGGTTGCTGGAGTGTCTGACGTGGGTTCTTCTTTATAGCCTACTTTTCTTTTTTCGTAATCGAAGCGTTTGATTCCTTCGATAACCAACCCAATGCCCGTTGAGTACATGGGGATAGCCATTTCATCACTTACATCGTTGGCCAGATGTTCGTTAGGATAGCCTATCCGTGTGTCCATGCCTGTGGTAAATTCGGTAAGCTGGTCGATGTGTTTGAGTTGTGCCCCACCTCCGGTAAGCACGATGCCGGCGATTAACTTTTTCTCAAAGCCCGAATTTCTTATCTCGAAATATACCTGTTCGATGATCTCCTCCATACGTGCCTGAATGATGAAAGCCAGGTTTTTTAGCGTAATTTCTTTCGGTGATCTTCCGCGTAAGCCGGGAATAGCTACCACTTCATCGTCGCGGTTCTCGCTTGCCAGGGCTGATCCGAATTTCACTTTGAGTTCTTCGGCATGTTTTTTAATGATCGTGCAGCCCTCTTTTACATCCTCTGTCACCACATCACCACCAAAAGGAATCACTGCGGTATGTCTGATGATATGGTCTTGAAAAATAGCGATATCCGTAGTACCTCCCCCGATATCCACCAACACCACGCCTGCTTCTTTTTCCTCATCGCTCAAAACCGCTTCCGCTGATGCGATTGGTTCTAAAATGAGATCTACCATCTCGAGACCCGCTTTTTTAATGCACTTGTAGATGTTTTTAGCCGCGGCCGTCTGACCAATGATGATATGAAAATTAGCCTCCAGCGTACTGCCCAACATGCCCACAGGTTCGCGGATGCCTCCTTCTCCGTCGATAATAAACTCCTGAGCAATAACATCAATGATTTCCTCTCCCGGCGACATGTTTAACTTGTACATGTTATGGATGAGCAGGTCAATTTCCTCGGTGCTAATCTCGCTGTCGGGGTCTTCGCGCATGATGTTCCCGCGGTGTTGATAGCTTTTAATGTGCTGACCTGCAATACCTACGTTGACGTACTTAATGGATACACCTGATTTTTCTTCAGCAATTTCAACAGCTTTTTTGATGGACTGCACCGTGTTTTCGATGTTGGCCACCACACCGCGTTTTACGCCTATCGATTCCGCTTTTCCATAGCCAAGTATTTCAATCTTACCAAATTCATTTCTGCGCCCGACTATACAGGCGATTTTCGTAGTGCCGATGTCTAAACCGACGATGATTTCAGATTCCATAGCGTTATTTTTTTGTACAAACTATCTGGTTTTTATATTTTAAGTTGATCAACTGATACTTTTCCCAATCGTTGTTCTGACTCACTTCATGGTAAAAAGCATACAGGTTTTCCAATTTTTCCTCCAGGTTGCTCAGGTCGCCAAGCAAGATCAGATGTTCGCCAAATTCGGGGACAAGCTCCCATTCGCCGATACTGTTTAAATAAATCTGGCTTATCTGTGCATTGAAAAAACTGTCGGATCGTATCTTTTTTATCAGGTTGAACATCCCGAAAAGGGGTGTTTGCCTGTAAATGGTGTCGTAAATGTTTTCATGGCCTTGTTGCCGCAGGTTGTTTAAGTACCCATTGGCAATAATTACGCGGGGGGCATAGCTCGGATGAACTGGGAAAAAGCTCCCGTTTTCGTCGATGTAGTAACTTTTTTGGTTCTTTTCGTAAACACGTACAATGGGCACGCGTTCTTTTGCATAAACGAAAATCTCCCCCCTTAGTCCTGTAAAGCAGTCGACATGTTCCAAAAACACGTTTTTAATAAGTTGCTCTTCAATGGCTTGCTCATCTATTTCTTTTATCCGCCGCGTCAACAAAGTGTCCTTAGGGTTAATGGTTGTCGAAAGTTGTTTGGCAGTTACAAATCCTCCGTCGTTGGCGGGCGATACCTTTATAATGACTTCACTTATCCGTTCGTTTGAATGCAGGTGGTAGGCGAACCCCGAAAGAGCAAGTAGTCCGATGCCGGCCAACACGATAGCTGATATGGTGAGTATTTTTTTTAACATAGCGCCAGGATTTTTTCAATTTGCGTCACCATCAGACCTATATCTCCGGCTCCCATCATGAGTAATATATCAAAGTTTTGCGACAGAATAAAGCTTTCCAGATTTTCTTTGCTCACCAGAAATTTGGCCGGGTGGTTCATTTTAGTCAGTAAAAGTTCAGAACTTACCCCTTCCATTGGTTTTTCCCGTGCGGGATAAATTGGTAGCAAAGCCACGATATCAAGCGTTTGTAGTGCCTTGGCAAAATCATCGGCAAAGTCGCGGGTGCGGCTGTACAAATGGGGTTGGAACAAACCAAGAATTCGTTTTTCAGGGTATAGTCGTTTTACAGCTTCTATGGTAACCCTGATTTCTTCGGGATGGTGGGCGTAGTCATCAATTAAAACCTTTGATCCTGTGGACTTTCTAATCTCAAAGCGTCGCTCAACGCCAGAAAACGTACTCAATCCCTCCTTTATTTCGTCCGGAGTAAGACCGAATTGGGAAACTGCCGCCACAGCCGCCAGTGCATTTTCAATGTAGTGAAGGCCCGGAACCTGAAGCCACAGGTCGGTAATCTCAATTTCAGGTGTTTTGATAGTAAAAGAAAAGCGGTGATCCTGAACACAGATGTCTTTGGCGCTGAATCCCGCCTCAGGATATGCTCCGTAACTCACTTTGTTAGGGATTTTGTTAAAGTATTTTTCCAGTGTATGATGATAAATCAACAATCCCTTTGGGTCGACCTGTGAGGCAAATTCCAGAAAAGTGCTTTTAAGTGCGTCGTGGTTTTGGTAGATGTCCAGATGATCGGCATCCATTGAGCTGACAATGGCTACCTGGGGATGTAACCGGAGAAAAGAACGATCGAACTCATCGGCTTCTACCACAAAAATATCGGTTGTGGGTGAAAGAATGAGATTTGACTTATAGTTGTTGGTAATGCCACCGACGAAAGCGGTTATTTCTTTGCCAGCGTTTTTAAGCAAATGGGCAACAAGAGCCGAAATACTTGTTTTTCCATGTGTTCCGGCTACGGCGATGGTGTTGTGCTCACGGCTGAGACTCCCCAGCAACTCGGCGCGTTTTATAGTTGTGAAATTTTTAAGGCAAAACACCAGTTCTTTGTTATCGGCAGGAATGGCCGGGGTGTAGACTACCCATTGCGTTTGTGGAGGTATTTTTGATACTTCTTCATGATAATGGATGTGCATGCCTTCGTTTTCGAGTTGCCGCGTAAGAGCCGATGGGGTAAGGTCGTAACCCGCCACTTCATAGCCCAGGTTCTTGTAATATCGGGCCAATGCGCTCATGCCAATGCCACCGATGCCGAGGAAGTAGATATGTGTATTGGCGGCTTTCATTTTTTGTTGGCGTTTATTAGTTGTACAACTTGGTCAACGATGGCTTTTGTAGGATCTTGATGGTCGAACAGTGCCAGGTTGGCGGCCATTTCTTTTCTTTTTTCTGAGTCCATTATCAGTCGGATGACCATGTTGGCCAGTTTGGCTGAGGCCTGAGATTCAGGGATAAGTATTCCGGCAGCATTGTCGGAGAGGGTGCGTGCGTTTCGCGTCTGGTGATCTTCGGCGGCACCCGGTAAAGGGATCAGGATGGCTGGTTTGCGAACAGCTACAATTTCGGCAATCGCAATCGCTCCGGCGCGTGAAACAACAACATCGGCGCAGGCATAAGCATATTCCATCTGACGGATAAAATCCTTCACCACTACTTTTTCCTTCCCGTTCGTGGCACCAACAATGGCTTGAGCCTGAGAGAGTCCTGTTTTTCCGGTTTGCCAAACAATTTGGATATTTTCCAATAGCAAAGAGTCGAGGTTGTGGCCAAGTGCTTCGTTTATCGGGCGTGCACCCTGACTTCCTCCGATAACAAGCAAGACGGGAAGCGAAGGATTCAGCCCGAAATAGGCACAAGCCTCTGCCTTGCTTAGTTGAGCATGGGTAATTTCTTTACGAATCGGGCTGCCGGTAAGTACTATTTTTTCATTTGGAAAATATTTTTCCATGCCTGGATACCCCACACAAATCCGGTTTACCCGATCGGCCAGCCATTTGTTGGTGAGTCCGGGGTATGAGTTTTGTTCCAGGATCAGTGTTGGTATCCGTTGCCCGGCGGCCATGTATAGCAATGGGCCACTGGCATAGCCACCAGTGCCGATAACGACATCAGGTTTAAACTGTTTTATGATGTTTTTTGCCTTGAGCAGACTGGTAATCAGTTTAAATGGAAACCAAAGGTTTTGCAGGGTCATTTTCCTTTGAATGCCTGAGATGGGTAAACCCACGATTTTATATCCCGACTGAGGAACTTTTTCCATCTCCATGCGACCAATGGCTCCCACGAATAAAAACTCAGCTCCTTCAAGCTCCGACTTCAATCCGTCGGCAATAGCCACAGCCGGGAAGATATGGCCTCCCGTGCCACCACCACTTAACATGATATGGATTTTCTTCTTATTCATTTTCTACCTGATCTGTTACAACCGTTTGGTCAATAAGTGCTTGTTGCTCAATTTCTTTGCTTACGCTAAGGATGATTCCTATGGCGAGGCTCGTAAACCAGATGGAAGTGCCTCCCATGCTCAGTAAGGGAAGTGGCTGGCCGGTTACCGGCAAAAGCCCAACCGCAACGCCCATGTTTATCATGGCCTGAAAAACGAGAGAAAAGCCCACGCCAATGGTCAGAAATGCCCCAAAAGTGCCCGGAGCTTTGGTCACAATTTTAACAGCCCTAAAAAATAGTACCAAATACAACAACACGACAAAGGTACCGCCGGCAAGGCCATACTCTTCGATAATGATGGCAAATATAAAATCGGAATAGGGGTGAGGAAGGAAATTTCGCTGGGTACTGTTGCCTGGCATTTTACCCAATAAGCCTCCGGTAGCTATGGCTATTTTGGCTTGTTCAAGCTGGTAGTTGTCGGCCGATTTGCCATCAACGTAAGAGGTTATGCGGTTCTTCCATGTTCCCAAACGCCCCTGCTGGCCTTCGGGTAACGCCATTAGGATAGCTACAGCTATTGACATGGCAACCAAACCGAGAACCACCATGCCAAGGATGTATTTGAAATTTACTCTGCCAATAAAAATTAAGACCAGACTGGTAATGAACAGCATGGCTGCCGTGGAGAAGTTAGCAAAAAAGATTAGCCCCGTAACGATGAGTACCGGAACAATGATGGGCAGGAAAGCTGACCTGAAGTCCTTTATGTCGTCCTGTTTTTTACTTAGCATTCGGGCCAGATAAACTATTAAAGTAATTTTAGCCAGATCGGACGTCTGGAAAGTGAGTCCAAAGGGCAGAGGAAGCACACGTTTGGCCTCATTTAAGTTGAGTCCGAAGAGCAGGGTGACGAGCAGCAAAGGAACGGCGATAAAAAGCGCGACCTGGAAAATACGTGAGTAATAGGTGTATTTTATCCTGTGTGCCAGGTACATAAAAAGCAACCCGAACAACAATACAAAAGCATGTTTTAGCATGTAATAGTTGGTGTTGCCTCCTTGATATTTGTAGGCAAGCGTCCCGGTAGAGCTATACACGGCTAGAAATGAAAGCAAGCTGAGCAGGAAAACCACAGCCCAGATTACCCTGTCGCCTTTTATTTTTGCTGTCAGAGAGGTCATGGTTATAGTCTGTTTACAGCCTGTTTAAACTGATTGCCACGGTCTTCGTAACTCTCAAACAAGTCGAAGCTGGAGCAGGCGGGTGAAAGCAGAACAATATCTCCTTTCGAGGCCAGTTGGTAAGCTTCTATTACTGCATCCTCGGCCGATTCGGTATTTATAATATCCGGCACCAGCTCACCGAATGCTTCATGAATTCGGGAATTGTCGAGCCCAAGGCACACAATGGCCTTTACTTTTTCTTTCACCAACAGTTTAAGCGATTCGTAATCGTTGCCTTTGTCAACACCTCCTGCAATCCATACAGTTGGTTTGTCAACATACTCGAGGGCATACCAGGTAGAATTGACATTGGTTGCTTTTGAGTCGTTGATAAAGCTTATCCCATGCACGCTCGAAACGAACTCGAGCCGATGGGCGATGTTCTGAAAATCGGAAAGGCTTTGTTTCAGGCTTTCTTTTCTTACATCCATAAGTTTGGCGGCAATACCGGCTGCCATCGAATTGTGGATGTTGTGTTTTCCTTGTAGTGCTAATTGTTCCAGGGTCATAGTAAATTGGTTATTAAGGTGTACTATTTTAATTTTATCGTTTTCGAGGTAAGCCCCGTTGATAACGGGATGGGGTGTTAAGGAGTAAGGGAACCTTTGAGCCACCAGCGGGCGTAAGGACATCTCACGCGCCAGAACAGGGTCGTCGGCACAGAATATCACGGCATCGTGGGGTGTCTGGTTTTGAAGAATCCTCATTTTTGAATTGACATATCGTTCAAACTGATAGGCATATCGATCGAGGTGATCAGGTGTGATGTTGGTTATTACCGCGATATCGGCCTTGAATTTGAACATACCATCCAGCTGAAAGCTGCTTATTTCGAGGACAAACACATCATAATCATGTTCAGCGACCTGACGTGCAAAACTCTGTCCGATGTTACCAGCCAATCCCACGTTTAGCCCTGCATTTTTAAGCAAATGAAAAATGAGCAAAGTGGTAGTGGTTTTGCCATTGCTTCCGGTGATACAAATGAGTTTAGCCTGGGTAAAGCGTGAGGCAAATTCTATCTCAGATATAATCGGGATGCCTTTTTCGGTCAGCTTTTGAATTACCGGAGCATGATCGGGAATGCCGGGACTTTTAATTATTTCGTCTGTATCCAACAAAATATCCAGTGTATGTCCATTTTCTTCGAAGTCAATTTTGCGGGCAATCAGCTCTTGTTTGTAAATTTCACCTATGCCACTGTTGTCGCTCACAAACACATCAAATCCCTGTTGCCTGGCCAGCACAGCTGCGCCAATGCCGCTTTCGCCGCCGCCTAAAATCGATATTTTGCGATTTTTATGCATAGGGTTTTACCTGAGTTTAAGGGTTATGATGGTGGTCACCGCCAGAAAAATTCCAATAATGAGAAACCGTTGTACGATTTTTGGCTCTGGGTAGCCGAGTTTCTGAAAATGATGATGTAAGGGTGACATTTTAAATATGCGACGCCCTGCTCCATATTTTTTCTTGGTATACTTAAAATAGGATACCTGAATGATAACAGAAAGGCTTTCGGCCAGAAAAATACCGCACAGGATAGGGATAAGCAGTTCTTTACGGATAATAATGGCAAAAACGGCGATGATTCCTCCAATCGACAAGCTGCCTGTATCGCCCATAAAAACTTGGGCCGGGTAGGTGTTAAACCACAAAAAACCAACTGTTGCACCGACGAAGGCTGCAATATAAATGGTGAGTTCGCCCACATTGGGAAGGTACATGATGTTGAGGTAATCGGCGAAAATGATGTTGCCCGAAACCCATGCCAGCAGCCCAAGCGTGACGCCAATAATGCCGGATGTGCCGGCGGCCAGACCATCCATGCCATCGGTGAGGTTTGCACCGTTTGATACGGCAGCGATAATAAAAATGACCAGTGGGATAAAGATCAGAAAAGCCCATTTTTCGTAACCATCGCCCATCCAGCTTAATAAACTGGAGTAGTCAAATTCGTTGTTTTTTACAAACGGAATGGTGGTTTTGGTGCTCTGTATCTGCTCATAAGCAAACTTTGAAGAAGGGCCGGATTCTTCGAGGGTAATGACAATTTCGGAGGCGGGTTTGGCCTTTTCGCGTACCACCACCTGTGGGTTAAAATACATCACCAAGCCTACTATCAAACCCAGAATTACCTGACCAATGATTTTGTAAATGCCACGAAGACCTTTTTTGTCTTTTTTGAAGACCTTGATGTAGTCATCCGAAAAACCTATCGCGCCAAGCCAAACGGTAGTGAAAAGCATTAACAGTATATAGATGTTGGAAAGTTTTGCGAAGAGAAGCGTTGGGACTAAAATGGAAGCCAGAATAATCAGACCACCCATGGTAGGCGTACCTTGTTTTTCGAGCTGCCCTTCTAAACCCAGATCGCGGATGGTTTCGCCAACCTGTCGGCGGTTGAGGTACGAAATCCACCTGTTGCCAAAAAGCAGGCTAATGATTAGAGAGGTAATCACTGCCATAGCTGCCCGAAACGAGAGGTAGTTAAACACCCCGGCTCCGGGGAAGTTAAAAGCATTGTCCAGATATTGAAATAGTGAGTAAAGCATGGTTATTCTTCATTCATTAAGTTCAAAATAATTTCTTTGTCGTCGAAGGGATAGCGCACCCCTCCAATTTCCTGGTATTTTTCATGACCTTTGCCTGCAATTAGAATTAAATCGCCCGGCTGAGCCAGATTCCAGGCGGTTTTAATGGCTTCCTTGCGGTTGACAATGACCATTGTTTTTGATCGTTTCGTAATCTCAACACCTTTTTCCATCTCCTCCAGGATGACCTGAGGGTCTTCGGTACGCGGATTATCGCTCGTGAGTATCAGTCTGTTGCTTAACCGCGAAGCTATGGCGGCCATCAACGGGCGTTTTGTTTTATCGCGATCACCTCCTGCGCCTGTTATGGTTATCAGCTGCTCGTTGTGGGTACGCAGGTCGTTCAAAGTCCTGAGCACGTTTTCAAGGGCATCCGGTGTGTGGGCATAGTCGATAATAGCGGTAATGTTGTTGGATGATTTAATCACATCAAACCTTCCTTCTGCGCCCTGCAACGAGCTTATTTCTCTCAGGATATCTTCTTTTGATTCGCCCAGAAGCATGGCTGTGCCGTAAATGGCCATGAGGTTGTATGCGTTAAACAGACCCGAAAGTGGTGAATAGACCTCGGTATTGTCAATTTTTATATGCATACCATTGATCTGGTTTTCCATGACCCGGCCTTTGAAATCGGCCATGTTTTTTAATCCGTAATATTTCTTTCGGGCACGTGTGTTTTGAAGGATAATGCTGCCGTTCCGGTCGTCAGCGTTCGATAAGGCAAAAGATTTGGAGGGCAGCTGATCGAAGAATTTTTTTTTGGCTTCCAGATAGGCCTTAAAGGTTTGATGGTAGTCGAGGTGGTCGTGGGTGAGGTTGGTGAAAACGCCTCCCGTGAACTCAAGACCTGCGATACGTCCCTGATCTACAGCGTGTGAGCTAACCTCCATAAACACATGACTGCAGCCGGCCAATACCATACGCGAGAGTAATTCATTAATTCTAATGGCGTCGGGAGTGGTATGTGTTGAAGGCCATTCGGTGTCTTCTATCCTGTATGAGATGGTAGAGATTAATCCACATGGATACCCAAGCTTACGGAACAACTTGTAAAGTAAGGTGGCGGTAGTTGTTTTACCGTTGGTACCTGTTATCCCTACAAGTTTCATCTTTTTGGAAGGGTTGTCAAAAAAATTGGAGGACAACATACCCAAGGCCAGCGCGGAATCTTTTACCCGGATATAGGTTACCCCTTCACTCATGTTGGACGGCAGCTCGTTGCAAACAATGGCGGTTGCACCTTTTGCTATCGCTTGTCCGATGTAGTCATGTCCATCTGTCCGTGTGCCCTTAACAGCCACGAAAGCAGTGCCCTGAGATACGTCTCTGGAGTCGAATGCAACCCTTTCAACCGGAATATCCAATTGTCCGCGAGTTTCAACTGCTCCGCAAGCGTATAATATGTCTTGTAACGATTTCAATGTTTACAGATTTGATAGTTCTAGTTTGATGTGCATGTTTGAGGTAATTGGCTGACCAGGATTTATCGACTGAGATCTGACCACGCCGCGTCCGGAAAGGGTGATGTCGATTCCCATGTTTTCGAGCAGGAATACGGCATCTTTTGCCTTCATCCCTCTGACGTTTGGGACTGTATTGTTGTGAAAACGAACAGCATAGATGGAGTTCGATCCGCTTTCTGTTGTGGATATTACCCATGGTTCAGCGCCCTGACTTTCGGTAAAAGGTATTTTCAGATCACTAAAAATGGTTGCCAAATCCGCGAAATAAACAGGGCGATTAGCATTGGCCACGCGAATGGTGTCAGTAGATTGATCTGTAGGCAGATTTAGAGATATAGAAGTAGCATACAGGTTATCAGCAATTTCTTTAAATGCCGGAGCGGCCACACTTCCACCGTAATATTTACCAGCCGATGGGTTGTTAACGACAACGATACACGAATAAACCGGATTGTCGGCAGGGAAATAGCCTACAAAGGTGCCGTTGTAGTTGGTTTTGTTGTATTTACCTCCGGTGGCAATTTGTGCCGTTCCGGTTTTTCCGGCTACTTTATAAGGTGTGTTTCTGAATGTGGATTTTCCTGTGCCACGCTCAATTACTCCTTCGAGAAGCGATTGAGCCAGCTTTAGCGTGGTGTCGGCTATAAGTTTTTTGTTTAACACCACCGGGTCGAAGTGCTCTTTGGGGAGTCCGCCTTCCATTACATCGGTAACGAAATAGGGCTTCATCATGACTCCGTTGTTGGCAATCGCATTGTACAGCGTGAGTGTTTGCAAGGGCGTGATAGTGAGCTCGTAACCAATCGACATCCAGGGCAGCGAAGTGCCGTACCAGGTTTTTTTGTTCGACGGATGCTTGATCTGCGGACGTCCTTCTCCCTGAATCTCCAGATCAAGGGGTTTGTTAAGCCCGAAGGAGTAGAGCCTTTCGACGAATTTCTCCGGTTCGTCTTTGTAGGCATTATAAATGATTTTAGAGATACCCACGTTGGAGGAATGTTCAAAAGCATCGCGTACCGTTACCCTGCCATTTCCAATTTTATGAACATCCTGCATGCCTCTGTTATAATAGGTGGTGTATCCTTCACCGGTGATTAGGCTGTCAGTAAGTTGGACTTTTTTGTCTTCGAGGGCGGCCAGGATGGAAGCCAGCTTAAACGTAGATCCAGGTTCGATGCTTTCTCCGATGCTGTAGTTGTAGGTTTCTTTGTAACGTCCATCCAGGCTGTCGTAACGCAGGTTGGCATTGGCTTTGATTTTTCCTGTTTTCACCTCCATAACAACGGCACAACCCTGGAAGGCTTTGTTTTCGATGAGTGTGTTGAGCAACGCTTTTTCGGTCATATCCTGAATCTCGATATCAAGTGTAGTTACGATATCTAACCCATCCATAGGTTCTACTTCATTTTCATCGTGTATGGGTATCCAGTCGCCCTGATTTATCCGGCGCATGACCTGTTTTCCGTTTTTACCTGTAAGTGTTTCAGAGTAAGCCCCTTCTAGGCCTACATACAGGTTTTCCTTTTCAATAACATAACCGATCGTTCTGGCAGCCATTTCGTTGAAGGGTAGGGCTCTTTTAGTTTTCTGTAGCACAATTAATCCGCCTTGATATCTCCCGTTTCTGAAAATCGGTAGTTTTTTTATGGCTTTCAGTTGGTCATAACTTGTTTTTCGGCTGATAAGCAGGTAGCGGTTCCCGTTTTTTCGGGCTTTTACCAGGTCGTTTTTAATGGTTCTGGCCGACTTGTTCAGTATTTGCGCCAGACCTCTGGCGATTGAATCCACACTTTCGTTAAACACAGCATTCGAAATGGCAGGGTTGGCGGCATCAAATCTTACTTCGAAGATGGGTACGGAAGTGGCCAGCAGACTTCCATCGGCAGCCAGAATATTTCCGCGGGCGGCTTCAATGTCGAATACTTTTATTTCCTGGTTGATGGCTTTTTGCTCTAAGGCCTTCTTTTCATTTATTTGGATATAAACAATCTTTGCAACGATAGCTATTCCGAAGATAAGCATCCCGAAATAAACCAGATAAACACGCCACAATATGTCTTTTTTTATATCCATTGTTGTTATTTCCTTTTTTGTGGAACTATAAGTTTTTTTAGCGGCTCGGTGTTTTCCCTGATCCCCTTCTTCTGAAGTTTCTGCGAAATCTGCGATTGTTTTTCAAGTTGGGTAAGTGTTGATTTAAGATGAATGTATTCATACCTCAGTTCTTTCACTTCTTTTCGCAACTGATTGATCTCGCGAATTTTATTTTCAGCCAGGTAGTTGTTGGATATGTATGTGAAGGCTAAAAAAGCAATAAAAAGCAGGTAAGGCAGGAGCGTGAACGTGCCCTGCGAAAGGTAATCACCGCCCAGAACGCCTTTCATAGCCACGCCAAAGCGTGAGCTCTGAGTGGGAGCAGCAGGCAATTCTTCAACTACCGGTTCTTTCTTTTTTATTGTATTAGCCTTTACCATCGTTATTTTTTTTCTGCGATTCTAAGTTTGGCGCTGCGGGCACGCGGATTGGTTTCTATTTCTTCGATTCCCGGAGTGATTGGTCGTCCTGAAATATTTTTAAAATCGACCTGTATATTGCCATAAAAATCTTTTTCGAGCAGGCCGTCGAAATTTCCTGATTTGAAGTAATTTTTTACCAGGCGGTCTTCCAGCGAATGGTAAGAGATGACCACCATACGTCCTCCTGGTTTTAGGGCTTTCATGCCTTCGGTGAGCAATGTTTTCAGGGCATTCATTTCATCATTAACCTCAATGCGTAAAGCCTGAAAAACCATCGCCAGGTATTTATTTAGTTTGTGAACAGGGAAATAGGTTTTTACCGCGGCAATTAGCTCGGCTGTTGTAGCAATGGGTTGTATTTCGCGAGCTTTAATGATTCCACGTGCCACGTGATAAGCATTTTTCAGCTCGCCAAACTCTTTAAGAATTCTGATGAGCTCCTTTTCACTGTAGGTGTTCACCAGCTCTGCGGCAGTCATGGTGTTGTTTTGGCCCATGCGCATGTCGAGGGGAGCATCAAATCGGGTGGAGAATCCTCTTTGGCCTTCATCAAACTGATGCGACGACACGCCCAGATCGGCCAGTATGCCATCAACAGGGAAGGCCTCGTGCAACTTGAGGAAGTTCATCAGAAACGTGAAATTATGGTTGATCAGCGTGAACCTGTCGTCGTTGATGCTGTTTTTCAGGGCATCCCGATCCTGGTCGAAAGCCAGTAACCTGCCACCCGACAATCGATTCAGGATTTCGCGTGAATGACCGCCGCCGCCAAAGGTAACATCCACGTAAATCCCGTTGGGATCAATGCGTAAACCTTCGATGCTTTCGTTTAGTAATACCGGATTGTGATACATTTTATATTATTCAGTTTCAAACTCGCCCATCACTTCTTCTGCCAAATCAGCAAAATCATCCGGGTCAAAGTCAACCGCCTGTTCATAGGCCACTTTGTCCCATATTTCGATGCGGTTTACAACTGATGTAAGTACAACCTCTTTGGTGATACCCGCGTATTTCATCAAGTCTTTAGGAATGAGCATCCTGCCCGTTCCGTCCAACTCGAGGGGTTTTACACCAGCCATAAACTTGGTAATGAATTCCGCGTTTTTCTTTTTGAACATGTTGAGCTTGCTCACCAGCGCAGTTTCCTCCTGCCAGTGGCTCACCGGAAATAATTCAAGACACTTTTTGAAAATGCTGCGCTTGATCACAAAACCCGAAGCAAGCGCCTCCCCAATCTGGGATTTGTATTGCACGGGGAACATTAAACGTCCTTTCGTGTCCAGTTTGCATTCGTATGTCCCTAATATATTGATCATTGAAAACGAAGAATTATGGCGTAAATGTACTAACTATTTACCACAATTTTACATTATTTACCACCTTTTACCACATTGTTAAAAAAAAGTTGCGTTTTTAACATAAAAAAAGTTTGGCCAAATTTTAAAAATATTGAAAATCAATGGTTTGTGTTTTGTAAAATTGCTCGTATCAACTTATTAACAATGAGCGAAGTAAAAAATTGTTAATAACTCGGACTATGAATTTTCAATTATGTTTGATTACTAACGATTTATACTAATTCTTAACAGGTGCGCAAAGTGGTAACTGTTTAGAAGTAGTTATACCTGACAGGAACAAACAAAAATATTTGTAATCCTGCGCTGATTCGGTTTAACCCTGTCTTCGACCGAAGTGCTCCGAAGAATGGAGTCTGCGTTTTCAGATAATTTTCGTTGTTACGGGGTTGGGCAGCGTGCTTGTTTGTTATCTTTGTCGTAATGGAACGCATCACACTTTTTGCTGAAATATTGCTGCCACTGCCGGTAGTGGGTACATTTACCTACCGCATTCCGTTTGCCATGAATGAGGACATTGCCGTTGGGAAACGGGTTGCCGTTCAGTTTGGAGGAAGGCGTGTTTTGGCCGGCATTGTCAAATCGGTTCATGAGAAAGTTCCTGTTAACTACGTTCCAAAGTATATCCTTTCCATTCTTGACACCGATCCCGTTGTTCTTCCGGTTCAGTTGCGTTTTTGGGAATGGATCTCATCGTATTACATGAGTACGGAAGGAGAAGTTCTGGCGGCAGCTTTACCTTCGGTGTTCAAGCTGGCGAGTGAGTCGAAAGTCATGCTGCATCCCGCGTATGTGCCGGATCGTGAGCCACTTGGAACAGCCGAATACCGGATTACAGAAGCCTTGCTGTACAAAAAAAAACTGACCATCGGCGAACTCACGCGTATCGCTGGTATCGCCAAAGTGTTGCCTGTTTTGAAAACCATGATCGAGCAACAACTGATCATCATGGAAGAGGAGTTGGAGGAGACCTATAAACCAAAAAAAGAAAAATTTATCCGGCTTTCAGAGGCAGCTGCCGACGAAGACCACCTCAGGCAGGTGATGGACGAATTAGGGCGAAAAGCACACAAGCAGCTGGAAGTGTTGATGGCCTTTATTGGATTGGTTGGTTTTCCGCTTAACGGTGCTGTGGTAGTCAGGCAGCAAGAACTGCTGGCCAAATCCGGTGCTTCGGCTGCGGTGCTTAAAACGCTGGTGGACAAAGGTGTTCTTGAGATGGAAGAACGGGAGGTGAGCCGGATAGAAACTGTGGCCGGACAAGCCGAAGAAATGGTTGTTTTAAGCAACCACCAGCAACAAGCTTACAATCATATCAACAACTTATTCGTGGAGAAGCAGGTCGTGCTGTTGCATGGTGTTACTTCGGGCGGGAAAACTGAAGTGTACATCCGGTTGATGGAAAAGTACTTGAATATGGGCAAACAAGTGCTTTATTTGCTTCCGGAAATAGCACTCACATCACAGATAATTACCAGATTACAACGCTATTTTGGCGACAGGATCGGGGTATACCATTCCCGGTTTGGACGCAACGAACGCGCCGAAGTATGGTTGGGTCTCAATGCCGAAAAAACTGAAAAAAAGCGGGATATAGTACTCGGTCCAAGATCGGCTATTTTCCTTCCATTCAGTAACTTGGGGTTGATTATTGTGGATGAGGAACACGACAGCAGTTATAAGCAGTTTGATCCCGCGCCACGATATAATGCCCGCGATGCGGCTATCTATCTGGCTTCGTTGCACGGCGCAAAGGTGCTGCTGGGCTCTGCTACACCGGCGGTTGAAACCTACTTTAATGCCATGCAGGGTAAATTTGGGCTTGCTGAGCTTACTGAACGTTTTGGCGGGGTTGAAATGCCGGAAATTCGTGTTGTTGATATGCGTGAACAACAGCGTCTGAGGCTGTCGAAATCACATTTTTCCTCGGTCTTGCTCAATGAGGTTAGTGCTGCGGTGGCTAACGACAAGCAAGCCATCCTGTTTCAAAACAGAAGAGGCTTTTCGTTGCGTATAGAGTGCGATACCTGCCACTGGGTGCCACAATGCAAGCAATGTGATGTGACCCTGACCTACCATAAAAAGAGCGAATTACTGAAGTGTCACTATTGTGGTTATAGTACCCCTGTGCCGCCTTCATGCCCCGATTGCGGTGCTACAGGATTGAAAATGAAAGGATTTGGGACAGAGAAGGTGGAAGAGGAGCTGGCCGTTCTGTTGCCCGGAGCACGAATCGACAGGTTGGATTACGATACGACCCGATCGAAAAACGCGTTCCAGAAAATCCTGCTGAAGTTTGAAAACAGACAAACCGATATCCTTACAGGAACGCAGATGGTGACTAAAGGTCTCGACTTTGATCATGTGCAAGTGGTAGGCGTGCTGAGTGCCGACAGCATGCTTAGCTATCCTGATTTCAGAGCCCATGAGCGTGGCTTTCAACTCATGGCGCAGGTAAGTGGGCGTGCCGGACGAAAAAACCAGCAGGGTCAGGTGATTATTCAGGCCTGGAAACCAAAGCATCCCGTTTTGCAATTGGTGGTAAATAACGATTACGTCGGAATGTATCAGGTACAGATTTACGAACGACAAAAGTTTAATTACCCCCCGTTTTACAGGCTGATTATCGTCAGGTTAAAGCACAAAGATGCGAACCTGCTTAATGCCGGGGCTTCCAGTTTAGCTGTTGAATACCGAAAAAAATTCGGCAAACTCGTTTTAGGCCCTGAATACCCGTTGGTTTCAAAAGTAAGAAACTACTTCATTAAGCATATTCTTATCAAATTCCCGCGCCAGGCCGACAGCTACCACATTAAAAAGCAGATGCTCGACTCAGCCGACCATTTCAAAACAAACAGCCAATTCCGCCCCATTATCATACAATACGATGTGGATCCACAGTAGCTAAAGCAAATAGCGGCAGTTAATTACTACGATAAAGGGAAGTTGGCTATCCTTTTTGCCTGTAAGAGCATGCAGTGTCTATTTCCTCATTTTACTTCCCAAAAAAAATGCCATCCCTTTTATAAGAGATGGCATTTTTGGAGTACGTATTTTTTAACCTATGATCACCTTTTTGATGACTGTTTGGTTGTTGAGTTTAATCTTTACGAAATACACACCGCTGTTGATTCCACGGGTGTTTAGCGGAATTGACTGATGTCCTGAAGTCAGTTGACCCTGATAGAGTGTGGCGATATTTCTTCCTACCAGATCGTACAAGCCAATTTCAGCTACCACGTTACTATTTAGATTAAATTCCATGGTGGCCATGTCGGCAATCGGGTTGGGGAAAATGTTGATCTCACCGGTGAAATCAACTTCGCTCAGACCTACCTGTGAATCGTAAGCCAACTCTGCGGATACTTTGTTGGTAAAAGCTGGACCTGTCCACAACACGTTGGTGCTTTCGTCGGTTATGATGTAAAAACCACCCGAAAGTCCTTGTCCGCTGGCATCGTTCAGCGTGAGCGTATAACATCCATCTTCAGGGAAGGCGATGGCTTCGAGCTGCAGCCCCGGTGTACTGTATGGTCCGCCTTCGGCAATTACAGTGCCATTTCCGTCGGTCAGATTCCAGGTAACATCCTGAGGATCGCCAAGGGTTTGTACGCCAAAATAGCCAGCTTCGGGGTAGTACTGCGATTGCTCGAAACTGCTGTTGAAGCTATCGTTTTGCGGGAGTTGATCAACCTCTCCGTCAGGCTGTTCGCAATGGATGTTCAGCGTGTTGTTTGCCAGCACATCATAAGCAATCTCAGGCAATGTTACCATAGTCGACTCGTTTTGGGCCAGGTTTCCGGTCCAGTCAAAAGTTGCTTCCTCACCACCGTTCATGGTATATTTAAAGGTGAGCGTGGTAAGGGCGTTAACGCCATAATTCTTCAACACAACTTCCGGTGCTATTACGCCCGCGCAAGCTGTTTTAGGATAGTAAGCTGACAGGATAGCCGCATCGTAGTCGTTTGAAGCGATATAGGTTTCGTTGGCCATGATTCCGCTGATGGCTTCCTGATGGGTTTCGGTAACATAAGCCACGATGTCGAGGTTTTCGAGCACCACATCTACGCTGTTGTAATCTTCAGGCAGTTCGTAAGCAAAAGTGGCCGAATACAGCGATCCGGTGGTGGTTTCAGTGATTTCCACTCCCCATTGTCCGGTAAGGAAATGCCTCAACATGTGCTTGTGCACGTAGTTGTTGCCCATGTTGCCCCCCGTTTGTGGACCGAGGATATTGTTTTGAAGAATGACCACATTCAGGTAATTTGAAGATACAGGGCTGTTGTCGGTATAATACACTTCCACTTCAACCACCAATTGTCTTGTTGAAGTAACGATGGTAGCTTCAGCCCCTACATTCAGGTAACTGGGAGCGGCCATAATCTGATTCGAAGCGGATGTCCAGTAGTTTCTGCTCATGGCCGTTCCACTACCCTGCGACCAGCCTGAAAAGAGGTGACGATTTACCGTGCCGGCAGGATAACCTGTCAGACCTGATTGTCCTGCGATGGCATTTCCCCATTGTGTTCTGAAATCAGGTTCGCTGCCTGAGGGAGTGGCAAAACTGCCCTGATGAATATACACCAGCAAAACATCGTCGGGGTGTGCATCGTAAATAGATTGTGCAATTGCATGGCCATCAGGACAAAAAACGCAATGTATTCCGGTAAATTCTTCCAAAACAACGTTTTTGTTTTCAGGATCAGTGCCTACTATTGTTTGCGAAAAACCAATGGCATACACCATTAAAAGTGTGAAAAATAAGGTAATTCTTTTCGTCATAACGTCTGATTTTAGTTTAATTGCTTAGTTGATAAATATTTAACCTGTGGGCAAATGTAATATTTTTTTACTACTACCCAGATGAACTATATCATGACAACTCCTTTTTTTTAATGGTTGTCTGGCGGTCACGTCATTTTATTGTGAATTTGAACCCTGTTTGATGCAGTTTTTTTGTTGGCACGCAACCAAACCCCCTTTTGTGATGTCAATTGTGATTAATTAACGTATGAATAAAGTTAAGTTAATTTTGGTATAGATTTTGTATTATTTTCGTTAAAAAAATTACTATGAAAAAACTTTTACTTTTTGCTATTATCGCTCTTGTGGCTTCCTTTTCGACACAGGCTCAATATTTTGAACTTTCTAAAGATGGCCACGTATATGGCAGTGAAATAGAGGTTGTTGGAAGCCCTTTGGATAGCGAGATTTATTTCGACCCTCTCGTAACCAACATTTCGGATATTGGGATGAGTGTTAAAGTGCGCAGAACAGTGATTACCGCTGTCGAAGGCACAGATAATTATTTCTGTTGGGTGGCTTGTTATGCTCCTTTTATTGATGAATCGACAGAATCTTTTTACATGGCTCCGGGGTTTACCACCGAACCTGACTATTTCTCCGTACATTACACTCCGCTGGAGCATCCTGGTAGTACTACTGTTGATTACACTTTTTTCAACAAGGACGATGAATCGCAGAGTCAGACTTTCAGGGTAATCTTTAAAGCCAGTCCTGATGCCATCGATGAGAACATACTTCGCGGGGTGTCGTTTTCCGATGTTTTCCCAAATCCTGCCAACGATCTCATCACCATTAACTACCAGTTAGTTCCTGAAGTGAAAACAGCTCAGGTTCGCATTTCAAACTTATTAGGTTCTGTGGTAGGTGAGTACACATTCGATCAGGGAAGCACAAGCATGAAAATGGATGTAAGTCAAATGGAAGGTGGAATTTATTTTTATTCCATCGTGCTTAACGGCGAAGTGTTGCATACAAAAAAGCTTATTGTTCGCTAGATTTTTATAGGGTATTNNCCGAAAGCGGTTTTAACTTGATTCACATAATCCAGTTTTTCCCAAGGGAAAAATGTAACACGCTTAGTATAAACATTTAAACCGTTTCTGTTCTCCAAAAAAGTAGTGGAAGCATCTTCGTAGTATACTTCGATTTCTTTTTCAAACGGTTCTCTACCGAAATGACCATAAGAAGCTGTAGGTTCAAAAATGGGATTCTTAAGCCCAAAACGGGAAACGATGGCAAAGGGCCGCATGTCGAAGAGACCTGCAATCTTTTTGCTGATGGCTCCGTCTTTCATGGTATTTCCATTTTCATCCTTCACGTGAGCCGTTCCGTAGGTGTTAATATAAAATCCAACTGGTTTATCCACCCCGATGGCATAAGCTACCTGAACAAGAATTTGATCAGCAACGCCGGCAGCTACCATGTTTTTGGCTATATGTCGCGTTGCATAGGCCGCAGATCTGTCGACTTTGCTGGCGTCTTTACCCGAAAAGGCACCACCTCCGTGCGCTCCGTGACCACCATAGGTGTCCACAATAATTTTTCTGCCGGTAAGGCCGGTGTCGCCATGAGGGCCTCCGATAACAAACTTTCCGGTGGGATTTACCAATAATTTCAAGTCTGCCGAAAATAAATCCTGAATTTCTTTCTTGTAAGTGGCCTTCACTCTAGGTATTAGTATATTGGCGCAATCTTCCTTGATTTTGGCCTGCATTTTTTCTTCGCTGTCAAAATCGTCGTGTTGTGTCGAAATAACGATGGTGTCGATTTTTACAGGGTGTCCGTCATCATCGTATTCCAGTGTTACCTGCGATTTGGAGTCGGGACGCAGGTAGGTCATTTCTTTTCCTTCACGGCGAATGTTAGCCAGCTCGAAGAGCAGGTCGTGCGCAATTTCGGTGGTTAATGGCATCAGGTTTTCCATTTCTTTGTTGGCAAAACCGAACATCATGCCCTGATCACCAGCTCCTTGTTCTTCTTCTGTTTGGCGCACCACGCCCTGGTTGATGTCAGCCGATTGCTCGTGTAAGGCCGAGAGCACAGAACATGAATCGGAGTCGAACTGATAGGCCGCTTTGGTGTACCCAATACGGCGAATGGTAGCACGTGCTACTCTTTGCAGGTCGACGTAAGCCGAAGTTTTTACTTCGCCTGCAATCATGGCCAAACCAGTGGTGACCAGTGTTTCGCAAGCTACTTTTGAGTTGGGATCGTGCCGCAGCATTTCGTCCAATACCGCATCTGAAATCTGATCGGAAACCTTGTCGGGATGCCCTTCGGATACAGACTCGGAGGTAAAATAGTATGACATATCATTATTTATTTATGATTAAACAAAGTAGGGAAGGTTTGTGTGATTCGCGGCGAAATGTTGCTTTAGCATTTTTTATCCGTGGTTGCAATCAATCAAATCTTTCCACAAACGTTTTTATCAAACGCGCGGCAAAGGTAGAATATTTTTTTAATCGCATCCAAAAAAAATGGTTTTCAGATGGCCTAACCGTTAACAGTTCGTTGATCAGGTTACTAAAACCTGACTTTTTTCAGTGAATTGCTTCTGTAAAGGTACAGTTAAGGGGTCTTGTTTTTTGTGGTAAGGTTATTAATCTCCTTTAATTTAGCCGGGTTGAACAAGCGTAAGAACAATTTACCCAAAACACGAGGTCCCTTGCTAAGTAAATTCATCCGGATAGTGGCAGGAAGTTTGTCAACCACCAGTGTCGCCAAATACAGGGCTGCGGCAATTGCTCTTCCCGGCAAGGCCTGAACGGGTGTCAGCCATGAAAATCTTGTTTTTGAAAGTTGGTATCCGGCTTTGATACCTGTCGTTCCGGCGGTGTATTCCAATAGTTTAACTTCCCGATCTGTGAGCTGCTTTTGCCAAAGCCCTACCCGACTTGTATTGATTTTCTTCAATAAACTGGCGTGGTATTTTTCTAAAAATCCGGGTTCGTACAATGCCAACACTTCTTCTTTTTTTTCATGAAAATTAAAAATACCCGGTTGATAGGCTATTCCTGCAAACCCACACATGGCTTTCATCGATTCTTCAGGCTGGTTTACAAGGTCTTCGTACCTGATATGCATATATGCTGATGGGTTTTTCTTGCTGTCGCGTTGGATTTTCTTGAAAAAGTACACCCATTTCTGCGCGGCCAAAGCGGGCAAGGGCAGTTCGAAATCTACATTTTTTATCGAGACGAAATTATCGCGGTAGTCGCGCGTGATGTGTATGAATCTGGCATTGGGAAATATTTTCAGCAGTCGGCGCGTGTAGATGGTGTATCCAGGATTTTTGTCGCCAAGTAGCATTATTTCTTCCTTTGGGAAAACGGATTGATAAGTGAGATAAACCGATTTGCAAATGGTGGCGTAAGTATGATGTCCTTCGAGTTTGAGCAGATTTTGCATCAGAAGTTCGTTGTCGAGTTTCCATAAGTCGAAACGCCACTGCTTCTGTAACTCATTGAAAAAGATAGCTAGTTCTTTTTTTGTCCAATTGGTTTTTTTTCCATATTTCCCGTAAAGGTTAACTATAAACTGGCATTCGGGAGGGACAGATACCTGTGTGTGCGCATCAAAAAGGGTACGCAATAAAGTTGTTCCCGACCGTGGACGACCCACGATAAACAAAAAAGGAAGATCTGTTATTTTTTCCATCGGCTTGTTATTTTCTTTGTGATAGGGGTGATTACGTTAAAATCTGACTTCTTAAAGCGAAAAATTTCTAAAATGGAAAAATGGTTCAGTCGTGCATAATACACCCAGTACCCCGACACACCTAATATATAACTGGCATCTGAAGCCAGAGCTGCCCCGTTTCCTCCGTAGGCCGGTATCCATAAGTAATTGAGCAGTATGTTGATAAACAAAGCAGGGATGAATATATATAAGGTGACCTGAGGTTTTCCTAATCCGGCAATTTGTCCGCTTAGTACCCTGAAAACTGACATGATAACAATGCCGGGAAGGATGATTTGCAACATAAAACTACTGGACGTGAAAGCTTTACCGAAGAACAAAGGAATGATCCATGGAGACAAGACAAATAACCCGATGGCTATAACCACCACCAGCAGCAGAACAACCCGCGTTAGTGGCAGGACGGTTTCGTGCCCCAATTTGACATCATTGTTGGCCGTTCGGCTGAAAAGCACGATGCTTACAGCCAGAGGAATCTGCCAAAGTTGCTCGGCAATTTGTGTAGCCAATGAATACAGACCCACTTCTTCGAGGGTGCTGAGCTGCTCGAGCAACAGGATGTCGATTTTGTAGTTTAGTTGTAACACAAAAAACGACATCGAGAACAGGATGCCCAACTTAAGCAGGTGTTTTATGATGTGGGCATGAATCTTCCACCTAAGCTTGAACTGACCTGCTAACATGCGCAAGGCCACCACCGCCACATACAGATGCGCAACAAGCGAGGCCACTACAGCTCCTGTAAGCCCTTGTTCAAGCCACCAAACGAGAACGGCTGCCAGCGCCAGGTTAATCAGGTTGATCATCCAGTTGAGCTCGTTGGCTTTCTTCATTTCGTCCTTACCGTAAAAAATACCTCCTGCATAAACTGTTGTCAGTCGCAACGGTATGACAAACAAAACCATTCCAATAAGCAGATAATCAAATGCCTGTTTGCTGAAGAAGTAAAATCCGGCTATGCTGAGCAAAATGCCGGCCACACTGGCTCCGATGAGAATGATTACCACGGAGGAAACCAGTTGGTTTTCATCGTATTTTTTGTTCCCAAGTAAGTAAATGGAAGCTCCCCGGATGCCCAGGTGGGTCAGGCTTACCGCGATGAGCGGAATGACTATCAACGCATTGTATGCACCATAGCCTTCAGTGCCCAGAAATCGGGTGAGCAAAACAACCAAAAGTAAGGCGCTTACCAACGACACGATGTTGCTGTTAAGCACACCCATAAAATCCCTGAAAAAACCTCTTTTGGCCATTCTTTTAAAAGCTTCCGGTTTCAAAAAAAAGCAAAGGTCGCATTTTTTCCGAAGAGGACTTCAAAATCATTTTTTGATTTAATTCTTTATCTTTGCTCACTCTACTAAAACTACTGATGACAGAAAGAAAAAGAAAACTGCTGCTCGTAAACCCTTTAAACACCACGCGAAAAGGGCTTATCATACATAAACATGTTATCTATCCACCCATCGGACTGGGTATAATTGCCACCCTCACTCCCGACAATTGGGAAGTTGAGATATGGGACGAAAACTTTGATAAATTTGAATACCGTGAAGCCGATTTAGTTGGTTTTACAGCACTTACCTCAAGTGTTACCAGAGCTTACGAGCTGGCAGCCCTTTATCGTGAGAACAATATCCCCACAGTAATCGGCGGGATTCATGCTTCGATGGTGCCCGACGAAGCCGAACGCTTTTGCGATGCCGTGGTTATTGGTGAGGCAGAGAGTGTTTGGAAGTCCCTGATCATGGATTTTGAGCAGGGAAAGCTTAAAAAGCGCTATCATGGCGAAATGTTGAGTATGGAAAACGCGGTGCAGCCGGCGCGGCATCTTTTTCATCCCGAATACAAGTTTGCCAGCATACAAACTACCCGTGGTTGCCCGATGCGTTGCGATTTTTGCTCGGTTCATACCTTTAATGGCAGTACCTATCGTCTGCGCCCAATAGAGGAAGTGCTTGATGAGCTGGAGACTGTGGAGCATCCGCTGGTGTATTTTGTTGACGATAACCTGATTGGATACGGAAAAAAATCTCAGGAGAGAGCCATTTCGCTTTTCAAGGGAATCATCGAAAGGGGAATAAAAATTGAATGGTTTTGCTCGGCCTCAATGAATTTCGCCGACAACGATGAAGTGCTTAAATATGCTGCACTGAGTGGCTGTAGAATGGTGCTGCTGGGGATTGAATCGGAGCGAATTGACCAGCTAAAGGATATGAACAAAAAGCTGAATGCCAAAATGGGAATCGACAGTTACGAAGAAGTGTTCGCGAAAATTCACCATCATGGCATCAGTGTTCTGGGGGCTTTTATTTATGGCCTCGAAACAGATACTCCGGAAAGTATGGCGCATCGAACCGAATACATCAACGCCGCTTCAATTGATGCCGTACAGTCTACCATTCTGACTCCGCTACCCGGAACTGGATTATACAAACGCATGGAAAAGGAAAACCGACTCATCCTGAACAACTATCCTGACGACTGGCAGCATTACAGTTTTGCCGAAGTGGTGTTCAGGCATGATTTGATGGAACGAGGGGAGATGATGCGTGAGATAAAGGAGAACTGGGACAGGTTGTACAATGAGCCCACGCTCAAACGTAAATTTATCCGCACCATCAAACAAACCAAAAGTGCTACGGCAGGAATTTGGTCTTACGGCTCTAATTTGCAATATTATAACCTGGCTTTTGAAGGGGAGCGACCGATAAGGCATCTGGCTGATGTTTTTGGCGTGGGATCTTTGCAAACCAATCCTTTTTCCTAGAGCCGATACCATGCAAAAAAAGTATAAGCTTCTGCTCATCAATCCGCTCAGCACCAAGCGTATGGGGCTGATTCGTGATCACCAAAGTATTTATCCTCCTATGGCTCTCGGGATTATTGCAGCACTCACCCCTGAGCACTGGGACATCGAGCTAATTGACGAAAATTTTGAGAGATTTACTTACCGTGAGGCTGATCTGGTTGGACTCACAGCCCTTACCTCGCAGGTAACACGTGCCTATGAGCTCGCTGGCGTTTACAGAGAAAAAGGAATTCCCACGGTAATGGGAGGAATTCATGTATCGATGATGCCGGAGGAAGCGCTCAATTATGCCGATGCCATTGTTATCGGGGAGGCCGAAAGTGTTTGGAGTACACTTATCGCCGACTTTGA
>DJVY01000025.1 GCA_002440885.1 Bacteroidales bacterium UBA6244 | reverse complement strand
AGGGGGTTGAGCGAATCCTTTTGTATCGCTTTTCTGAAAAGCAACGACACCACAATCCTTGAATTTTATTAGCCAATTGCTTCATTTTTATTAACTTCGCTGCCAAATATAAAACCAGTAATCATGAAAATTAAATCAACATTGTTGTGGAGTACTTTCGTCGCAATTGCGCTATTAACAGCAAGTTGCTGTGGCGATGGCGAGAAAAAAGAAACCTCCGAAAAGCCGTACGAAATGAAAAAGTATGCCAAAGTGAAACTTACCACCGACATCAGTCACCTGAGTGAGAACCAAAAAGAGATGCTCGGTTTGCTCTTCCAGGCTGCCGAATTAATGGATCAGATCTTCTGGCTTGAAAATGTAGAGGAAAAAAACGCTTTCCTGCTGGGTATCGATGACCCACAGCTCAGAAGTTATGCCGAAATAAACTATGGACCATGGGATGAAATGAATAACCTGGCCACGTTTATTCCGGGCTATGGCGCTAAACCTGCCGGTGCGCAGTTTTATCCGGTGGATATGACCAAAGAAGAATTTGAAAAATTTGATAACCCCGACAAAACCAGCCTTTATACCCTGATTCGCCGCAACGACAAAGGTGAGCTTGTAACGGTATGGTACCACGAAGGCTTTAACGACAGAATCGAAAAAGCAGCCACACTGCTGCAACAAGCTGCCTTGCTGGCCGAAGATCCTGGTTTCGCCAATTACCTGAATCTTAGGGCTCAGGCATTGCTTACCGACGACTATTTCGCCAGCGATATAGCCTGGCTCGAAATGACCAACAACAAAATTGATATGGTGGTAGGCCCTATAGAAAATTATACCGACCAACTGTTTGGTTATAAAGCCGCGCATGAAGCGTTTATTCTGATAAAAGATATCGAATGGAGTGATCGCCTGGCGCGTTTTGCTTCCTTTTTACCTGATTTACAAAAAGAAATTCCTGTGGCTGAAGCCTATAAAGCAGAAGTTCCGGGTTTGGATGCACAACTCAATGCTTACGATGTAGTGTATTACGCAGGTGATTGCAACATGGCCGGAAAAACCATCGCCATCAATCTGCCCAACGATGAACGTGTTCAGCTTGAAAAAGGAACCAGGAAGCTGCAACTTAAAAATGCCATGCAAGCCAAATTTGACAAAATATTGGTTCCTATTGCCAATGAATTGATCGTGCCCGAGCAACGCAAAAACATCACCTTCGATGCCTTTTTTGCCAACACCATGTTCCACGAGGTAGCGCATGGTATGGGCATCAAAAACACAATCAACGGAAATGGCCCTGTACGTAAAGCCCTGAAAGAAAGATATTCATCTATTGAAGAAGGTAAAGCCGATATGCTTGGACTTTTTCTGGTGACAAAGCTGAATGAAATGGGCGAGTTTAACGATGCAGACCTGATGGACAACTACGTTACCTTCATGGCCGGTATCTTCAGGTCGGTGCGTTTTGGTGCAAGTAGTGCTCACGGCATGGCCAACATGATGCGGTTCAACTTCTTTCTCGAAAAGGGGGCTTTTACACGCCACGAAAACGGAACTTATGAAGTGAACTTTGAAGCCATGAAAACCGCTTCTTCCGAGTTGATAAACAAAATCCTGACCATTCAGGGTGATGGCGATTATGAAGCAGCTTCGGCATGGATCGAATCAAAAGGCACCATCCCGGCTGACCTGCAAGCTGATCTCGACAAAATAAATGCACTCGGTATTCCTGTCGACATTTACTTTGAACAAGGTCCGCACATGCTCGGACTGAAATAGACTACTGTCCGATCATAAAATACTGGTGTTCGTTTTTGAACAGTACGCGCGACAAAAAATATGCTTAAGAATCATAATGCATTACATTACAATGTTTTGCTATTATTGGTACAATTTATGATAATTATCGAATTCCAATCAATCTCAAAATAATGAAAAAAGGACTATTAATTTTTATGGCCTTCCTGCTGTTTACAGGAGTAAAAGTAAAAGCAGACGAAGGCATGTGGCTGCCCATGTTTATTGAGCGGCTCAATTATGTTGACATGCAGAAAATGGGGTTACAACTGACTCCCGAAGAGATTTTCAGTGTAAACCAGAGCAGCATGAAAGATGCCATTATTGGTTTGTCGGAAGGCCCTAATCCTCAGGGTTATTTCTGTTCGGGCGAGCTGGTCAGTGCCGAAGGTCTGATGTTCACCAACCACCACTGTGGCTACGATGCCATTCAAAAACACAGCACGGTAGAACACGATTACCTGGCCGATGGATTTTGGGCTATGAGTCGCGCCGAAGAGTTGCCTAATGAAGGCCTCTCAGCATCCATCTTGTTCCGCATGGCCGATGTTACCGACAGCATTATCCCTTTCATCAGCGATACACTTAAAGGAAGTGCCCGTACAAAAGCTATTCGCGAAATTACTGGCAGACTTAAAAAACAAGCCGCCGAAGATGGAAAATACAATGTGGTGATTAAGAGCTTTTTTGACGGAAACGAATACTATATGTTCGTTTATACCGTGTACCGTGATGTACGTTTGGTAGGGGCTCCTCCTTCTTCCATCGGAAAATTTGGTGGCGATACCGATAACTGGATGTGGCCTCGTCACACAGGCGACTTTTCTATCTTCCGCATCTATACCGCTCCTGATGGAACACCCGCCGATTATGCCGAAGAAAATGTACCGCTCAAATCAAAACACTTCCTGCCCATCTCTCTCGACCCCATTCAGGAAAATGAGTTTGCCATGATCTGGGGCTATCCGGGTAGCACCGACCGCTACCTGACTTCTTCAGGCATCGAATTTAACATGGAATATTATTATCCTCCGCTGATTGAGGTGTTTGGTGAAAAATTGGCCGTTTGGAAAAAATTCATGAACCAAAGCCAGGAGGTGCGAATTAAATATGCTTCCAACTATGCTTCCATCGCTAACACCTGGAAATACTTTATCGGTCAGCAACGTGGGATAAAAAATCTGGACGTGTTCGGTGAGAAAAAAGCCCAGGAAACTGAGTTTATGGCATGGGTAAATCAAAATGAGGCACGAAAAGAAAAATATGGCAACGTGTTAAGTGTTATCGATGCTGACTATCAGAAAAAGTCAACAGAAATAAAACCCCTCATTATTGCCAGCACTACCGGCATTGGTGGAGCCGATATCATGAGTTTTGCTCAAAGTTTCTCGGGCATTAGCGAGGCTATGTTAAATGTGAAAGAGGAAAAAGACAAAGCTAAAAAAGCTAAAAAGCAAGAACAACTGGATGAACAGATTGCCGGAATGAAGGAAGGACTTACCGAAATGTATAAAAACTACGACGAAGCCACTGACGAAGCAGTTTTCGCCAAAATGATGGAAATCTATTTTACAAGTCTGCCTGCTTCCATGCAACCCGAATACCTGAAAAAAATGTTGCAAAAACACAAAGGCAATTATACCGAACTGGCTAAGTATGTTTACAGCCATTCATTTTTGGCAAACGAAAGCAAAGCTGCTGCTTTCCTGAACGATCCCAGTCTGAAAACCATTGAAAAAGATCCGGCTATCATCAGCGCCAATGAGTTAATGGCCAAATTAATGGAGGTGAGCCAGACCTACCGTGCCGAAAACGATGAACTCGGTATTGCTGAGCGACTGCTTGTTCAAGGCATGCGCGAAATGTATCCTGACAAAAAATTCTATCCCAATGCCAACTCTACTCTGCGTTTTAGCTACGGTAAGGTAATGGACTACTACCCTGCTGATGCCGTACATTACGACTTTGTTACTTACCTGGAAGGCGTCATGGAAAAAGAAGATCCATCGAATGATGAATTTATTGTAGATGAGAGACTAAAAGAGCTTTTCAAAAAACAGGATTACGGTCCTTACGGACAGGATGGAAGACTGGTGCTTTGTTTTCTTACCAACAATGACATTACAGGAGGAAATTCCGGTTCAGGTGTAATGAACGGCAAGGGTGAGCTTATAGGCATTGCCTTTGATGGCAACTGGGAAGCCATGAGTGGCGACATCGCTTTTAACAACGATGTGCAACGTACCATATCGGTGAGCACCAATTACGTGCTGTTTATCATCGATAAGTTTGCAGGAGCCACCCACTTGATTGATGAGATGGTTATTCGCAAATCGATGCCACAACCTTCACGTACCGAAACCATGCCTGCTGAGCCGGCTGAGGCGTTATAAAATAAATGCTTTCAATCAATTGAGGCCGCTGTCTGAGAGGATGGCGGCTTTTTTTATAGCTGAAAAACAGACCTTATGATGAGAAAAATCCCAAAAAGAGTCAAAGCGATGCCTGCCAGCTTGTTCACCAGTACCAGAAATTTGTGGGTGGCAAACTTTTTAAACTGAGAAGCGGCAAAAGTTTTAATCACATCGGTGATGAAAACTACTGATAATGCGCCGGCAAAAAAGAGGTACAACTCACTTTGTTTGGCAGCAAAACGTGCCGTTAGTCCAACCACAATGCTCACCCAAAAAATCCATACGAAAGGATTGGCCGCGTTAAGCAGAAAGCCTTTGCCAATAAAAATAACAGGATGTGGTGTTTTCAGCTCTAGCTCCTGGTTCTCGGTTTCAGTGTGTTTTATCTTGTTGAAAAAAGTAACTACTCCAAAAACAATAAGCAATAATCCCCCCACTACCCCCATAATTTGGTAGTTTTCTTTGCCGCCAAAAATGCTGGTAGCACCAAAAACAGCAATGAAAATGATAATTAAATCGTTAAGAAAAATGCCTGCTGCCAGCGAGAGACCCGACCAAAACCCCCGATGTATCCCTGTTTGTATCAGCGCAAAAAACGCCGGACCAAAACCAAAGAGGAATGCCAGTGAAAATCCTAATATCGTACCTTCGAGAAATACATCCATCCGAATAATTTTTCCTAAGCAAACCCGCGTTTCTTCAAGTATTCGTCCCATTCATCCAAACGGGAGTTCTTTAATACCCGGGGGAATTTGTTGGCGCTGCCTTCCTTGCCCTTTTCTTTCATGTAATCGTAGAAAACCTGAGCAGGCAGTACCTTTACAAACAAGTCTTTTATCGCCTCCATCCGTTCAACACGGTAGTCGTCATTCAAATTCTTTAAATGGCCATCTATTTTTTGCTTAGCTATTTCAGGATCAATGGCATCATCAGTACCTAAATACCAGCGATGTGCAAAAAGCGAACCGTGACGTATACCGGCTACAGTAAATTCCTTGACCTCCACATCGAGATCTTCCTGCATCAATTCAACAGCTCTGTTCATATTTTCTTGCGAAAGGTGCTCTCCACAAATACTGATATAATGCTTGGTACGTCCAGTAATAATAATCTCCGATCGCTTTTTATCGACAAATTTAATCGTATCGCCCAATAAATATCTCCATGCTCCGGCGTTGGTTGTCATCAGCAAGGCGTATTCCTTACCTAATTCTACATTGCCTATTGATAGGGCAGTGGCTTGCTCCCTGAGATTCCCCTCCTCATCAAAATTGTCGGAATTGAAAGGAACGAATTCATAATAAATCCCGTTGTCAAGTACCATCTCCATACCCTCTCCATCAATGCGGTTTTGAAAAGCCACATAGCCCTCGCTGGCCAGATACGATTCGTTGTACATTAAGGGTTTGGCCATGAGTTTTTCAAAGCTTTTTACATAGGGCTTAAACGAAACACCACTGTGCACATATACTTTCAGGTTTGGCCATATGTCGTGAATGCTTTGCAGGTTGTACTCTGCAATGATTTTCTCGAGTAGTATCTGAACCCAGGCCGGCACACCGACAAGAATGCCAATGTCCCAGGTAGGGGCATTTTTCACCATTTCTTTGAGCTTGGTACCCCAATCGGAAGTTTTTGAAATGCGTCGTCCGGGTTTGTAAAAATGCTGAAACCAAAATGGAATATTGCCAGCAGTAATCCCCGACAAGTCGCCTTCGTAGTATGTGCCGTTGTATTGCAGGTGGGTACTTCCACCAATCATCAAAATCCCTTTTTCGTAAAAATCAAGCGGGAAATTGTACTTGGTGGCCGAAACCAGCTGCCGCAAAGTGGCTTGCTTGATGCCTTTAAGCATATCATCGGTAACAGGGATATACTTGCTTGAGGCATCGGATGTGCCGGAGCTGAGTGCAAAATATTTTACCTTACCCGGCCAGGTTACATAGGTCTCGCCGTTTAGTGCCCTGTACCACCATCGCTTGTACATCGACTGGTAGTCGTGCATGGCTACCGTCTTTTTAAAAGCCTCTTCAAAGTCGGGCAAGTCAAGTATTCTCGAAAACTTGTAATGTTCACCAATGGCTGTAAATTGCGCTTTGCGTAACAGCTTTTTTAACTCCTTCCGTTGAGCCGCAACAGGATCGAATTTGCTCCGTTGCTTTTCCATAGGCAAGTTACGCAGTTCAAAAGCCTTCTTGATAATGCTTCCAAGTATGGGCATAGTTTCACTATTAAGTACACGCAAAAGTATTAAAAAATAATTATCGCCAAACAAATACCCGTTTTCAGCACCTGATTGAAGCACTTCGCCCGTTGATCTAGTACAGCACAGATACGCCTTCCTGCTGTAATTGTCTGGCTATTTGCTTGAGCTGGCCGGCGGATTCCTTGTCCAAAATAAAAGGGTTGTCTTTGGCAATCAGTAGCCTGAGATTTTTCTTTTCCAATATCTCCCACGGAAACCAGGCAATTTCGTTGTGCTGAATATCGAGCTCATATAAGGCCGGCATCACCGAAAAATCTGGTATCTCAAATAAATGATTGTAGCTGATGTCGAGGATTTCGAGGTGATAAAATTCCAAAACCCATGAGGGAATATTGGTCAAATCGTTGTGATGAACGTATAAATGGGTCAGATGAGTTAACAGCGCCAGCGAGTCGGGCAATTCCGGTATTTTGTTAAAAGCCAGAAACAAGCGCTTCAGATTTTTCATTTCACCTAATCCGGACGGAAGGGATTCAAGCGAATTGTAATAAAAGTCCAGCTCCTGTAGCTGTGATAAGCGAAGGATGTCTTCAGGAATCTCCGTAAAACTGTTGGTGTATAAAATCAAGGTGTTCAGGCTGTCGAGGTCTCCAATGCTAGGTGGTAATCCGGTAAGTTTATTTTTCCCCAGATTGAATTTCTTTAGTTGAAAAAGCACCTCCAGGTTGTCAGGAACCGAGGTGATTTGGTTCCCGCCAAGCTGCAATACTTTCATGTTCCGGAGTCGCCTGATGGATGACTTGCGCAGCTTGATGCGGTTATAGTTTAAGTCGAGGTCGGTCAGGTGCTCCATGTTTTTCATCCACCGGGGCACCCTACGAATGAAGTTGTTGTTAAGGGTTAGTATCCTCAGGTTTTTCAACTTTTTAACTGAACGCGGGATACGCTTCAGTTCATTCTCCGACAAATCGAGACTGGTTATTGAATCGTTTCGGGCAAATTTTGCCTTTTTTGTATGGTTGCCCGAAAGGGTGAGTTTACGCAATCGCGCAGGCGATGAAACCGAAGAGGGGATTGTACTTAAATTGTTTCGGGTGGCGATAAGCGAAGTGAGCGAGTCGAATGCTGAAAGATCAGGCCACACTTCGAGCCCCAGATCCGATAGGCTAAGCTTAAACACTGTATCCGGACTCACCGTCTGTAACATGCGATAAAAGGCCTCCCGGTTGATGGCCTGACTTTTTTTAATCGCCTCCTGCCAGGCCAAAAAGGCGGTGTCCTGCTCCAGCCTGGCCATTCGGGCGGCTTTGCTTTCCTGAGCCTTTACCCCACCCGAAATCAGGACTAAAAAACATAAAATGACTATAGTATTATTCATGCGCAATCTTTTTTTATCCGGCAACTGCATCTTTAGCTCACCAGGCAACCAGTGTGTATAGCTTTTGCACTTGGTTGCCAAATTCGCCATTTACGGTTTATGAACCCCGATAGCTCTCTAACGCGATTTATAAACTAAAATTTTAGTTTATTAAATATTTTTTCGCTTTTATTAACCAAAAGGCATTATTTGTAGATTTGATACCCAATAATACACCCTTTATGACTATGATCATAAAAAAAGTAATACGGATTGTATTGGTTCTTATCCTTGTGCCGGTGATGACTTTATCAGCCTTTCTTGTTTACATCACGTTAACCGATTACAAACCCGAGCCCATCGTCGTGCTCGAACGCAGTGAAACCATGGCCGACAGTAGCCTGACGCAGAAATCGCTGAGTCTGATAAGCTGGAATTTAGGCTATGCCGGACTGGGAAATGAAATGGATTTCTTTTATGATGGGGGCAGCCGGGTGCGCGACACCTACGACAATACCCAGACCAACCTGCAAGAAATATTGGGGTTTTTGAAATCGAGCGATAGCCTGCCATTTTGGTTTCTGCAGGAGATAGACCTCGATTCAGATCGGACCTACAACCTCGATCAAATGGAATTGGTAAAGAACACCCTGCCTTCTTATTACGCCACTTTTGCATTAAACTACAAAGTGCCTTTTGTGCCCTTACCACCTGCCAATCCTATGGGAAAGGTTACTTCGGGTATGGCTACTTTGTCGGATTTCAAGGCCAGCGAGAGTTTACGTGTAGCCTACCCGTTGATTACTTCCTGGCCTGACAGACTTTTTTTACTCGACCGCTGTTTTATCCTCAACCGGTATCTGTTGGCGGACGGCCGATCGCTTTGTCTTATCAACACCCACAATACCGCGTTTATTTACGATACAGTACTTCGTCGCAAAGAGCTTGAAACCATTAAAAAAGTAATGCTTCATGAGTACAATCAGGGAAATTTCGTTGTGGCGGGCGGCGATTGGAATCAGGAACCTCCATCTTTTCATCCTGATGCTTTCTTCGGTGGCCACCGCTTTGGTCTTACACAAGTTCAGATGCCTGAAAACTTTCTGCCCAATACATGGCAATGGGTTTATGACAACACCCTACCCACCAACCGCCGGGTTGATACACCCTACACCAAAGGCGAAACCATGACTTCAACCATCGATTACCTGGTATTTTCGCCCAACATCACAGTAGAAACAGTTCGTGCCATTGACCTGAATTTCGCCCACAGCGACCATAACCCCATATATGTCAGGTTTAAACTAAACTTGAACTAATCAGGTGTGAAGGTGTTGAAAATCGGGAAGACCCACTTATGGCTTTTAGCTTTTGGCTATTGGCTTTGGCGTCATTCCATTAATTTCGAAACAGGATTTCTCTGTCCCTGATTCTTAATATAAAATCATTCAAAATTAGCCTGTTTACGTTCCAATGTTAAGTTAATGTTAACTTTGCCGCCCGGATCAAAACCAAAAACATGCTTAAATGGTGGCATATGCTCTCTCTTCTTGTTGTTTATGAGAGCTGTTTGTTTTCGCAAAGTAACGAAAATCTTCGGGTTAGGTGGAACAAAAACCTGATTGTGGAGAATGAAGATAAAACCATATCCCTGAAATTTGGTGGGCGGTTGCAATACGATGTGATGTTTATGCATCAGGATGCTATCTTGTCGGAAAAATTTGACACTGAAAACGGAAGCGAGTTCAGGCGTGTTCGGCTTTTTGCGGCAGGACGATTGTACTCCAATGTGGAGTTCAAAGTGCAACTCGAATTTGCAAATGGCCCGGTTGAGCTAAAAGATGTATTTGTGAGGTACACCCATATCCCGTTTGTAGGAAATCTGCAAGCCGGAAACTTTAAGGAGCCTATGGGTTTTGAAATGCTGATGAGCTCAAACGACATCCCTGAAATGGAACGATCACTTACCGATGTGTTCTCGCCCGACCGCAACCTGGGATTTATGGCTTTTAACTCAATTCTAAATAAACGTCTTACCATGATGGCAGGGTATTTCTTTAATTCGCAAGGACTTTCGCGCGTAAAAGGTAATGCCTCGCATTTCACCGCCCGTCTGGTTAGTTTGCCCTTTTTCACCGATCAAAAGCAGTTTCATCTGATACACGTCGGGATTTCCTACTCACATCAATTTCAAGACAATGAGGAAATTGTGTATTCTTCTCGTCCAGAGTCGCACCTTGCTCCCAAATACCTTGAAGCCGTTTTTGATGAAGTTTACGCGGTGGACAAAATAGCCGGAGAATTGGCATTGGCACGCAATCAGTTCACATTGCAATCAGAATATTATTTTAACAGCCTGTTTCCGGGCTCAGAATCAAAATGGGAACACCATTCTTACACACAACATGCCTGGTATATAACCGCCGGCTGGGCTATAACAGGTGAGCACAAAATCTACAACAGAAATTCAGCTACTTTCGGCAGGATAGTCCCCAAAAAAAACCTGGGAGAACAAGGTGGATGGGGTGCTTTTGAAGTTACCGCCAGGTATTCTTCTTTAAACATGAACTCTTTTGATTTTATCGGAGGAAAAATGGACAACCTGACCATTGGCCTCAACTGGTTTTTAAACCCTGCAACCCGCGTTATGGCCAACTACATTTATGCGGGAATCAACGCAAGCGATCACGCCAACATTTTTCAAATGCGTTTTCAGGTGGCTTTTTGAGGCCTATGAGGATTTTTTAACCCGAATCATCTTTGTGTCCTTTTCGCACAGCTATTTTAATCTCGTTCGGTGAAGTTGGTGATTAATTTATTGATTTATATTGTGTCAAGAGCCTGTTAGCAGTCATGGTTGTTAATTATGAAACGCTTTATTCTCTTAATGCGTTGTCGTCTTATAAAAAATGTAGCCAAGATTTTAAGCATAAGTATTGAGTAAAGAATAAATTCTGTTATAGATATCGTTGTTTTTGACTCAGAACAGGTTGGAAAAGCGACTCTAGTGGAATGCAACGGGTTAAAAGATGAATACCTTTCCTGATTTTTTTCCTTTATCGTTTGTAACCTGTACAATATAAATGCCTTCGGTAAGGTTGACATGAATTTGCTGTAATCCGATGCCGTT
Source organism: Bacteroidales bacterium UBA6244 (assembly GCA_002440885.1). GTDB lineage: Bacteria > Bacteroidota > Bacteroidia > Bacteroidales > F082 > UBA6244. The sequence continues at coordinate 915 of DJVY01000025.1, read as the reverse complement.
AAGTATTTGAGATTCTACAAGACGGCCGCGGGTATCGTACAGGTTCATGGTACTATGTGCATCGCCGGAATGGAAACAAACCATTTCATTGTAAAAGTAAATTCTGAATTCATTTTCCTGATTGATGGAAGGAACACTAACCTGCCCCGTTTGGATGATGAATCGGGCCGGATCGTCGGTTAATTCCGAGGTGAAATGGTATTCCGGATTTTTACTAAGATTTTGAAAAGCTCCGGTTTTTAGATCGCTCAGGTAAACTTCAGGGCTTGTAATAGACTGATCTCTAATTATCTCCAGAATATATTCATTGGCTTCGTTTTTTTCAAACCCAAAAGGGATTTCCTGCGCCTGAGCGAAATCAGTCACGGCATAGGTAGACAAATACTCGTTCTTCTTAATGGAATAAAACTTGGGTGCATACCCTGAATAGAATTTTGAATCACATTTCGGGCTAAAGTCTTCTGATGCTTCCGAATGCAACACGATCCTGCTTTCTTGTGCTGTCCGACCCTCAACTTCACTAACTTTCAGGAGAACACCAATAGGATCTTCAGATTTATAAAATGGAGTAGAACTGATCAGTCTGGCATCTGGTGGAATAGTAAGCTGTACATTTACGTTTGAATAAATCCCTTCGCCCAAAGCCATAAACGCATTGGTAGCAGGTATAATACTGCCCGGCAGCAAGTCGGAATAACTTCCGTTTGTCCGATTCCATATCTTTGCGATTTCCGCTATTCCATCCAGCATCCAGCTTGCTCCTGCATTGTTCCATCGAATGGCGCAGGCATAAGGATTGCCGGTTAGAACATAAGTGTTTTCATTTATGCTACGACTCCAGCTCACACCGTCAACATTAAATTCTCCGCTAAAGACTTGCGTTTTGTTCTGCTGATACGCTACCAGGTAGCCAGT
>DJVY01000146.1 GCA_002440885.1 Bacteroidales bacterium UBA6244 | reverse complement strand
TTGCACTGCTTGTTTTGCCTTTCGAAAACATCAGAGAACTTTTATGGTATAATGAAATCATCACCAAAGGACTACAGGTAATACCCAGACTTAAGTTATTTACTTACGAAGCCTCATATTATTCATTTATCATGATGCCCGTTTTTCTGTTTTTCATGCTTAGAATTTTAAATGGATTCGAAAAGCATGCCATGATCATCGGGCTTTCCATCTTTTTATCCCTCCTGTTGTCGCTTTCTTTTGGTGTAATTGCCAGCTTATTGCTATCTCTGTTTATTGCCATGCTGTTTTATTGGAAGCTTTCAAATGCATTTTACAAGCGCTTTGTGTTTTTAAGCTCCACCGCTTTTATTGCCATTCTGGTATTCTTGGCTTTTGTGTGGCCTGAAAACCCCATTTATTTCCGAATCAATAATATACTCAACGGACAGGATACCAGCGCCATGGGACGATTGGTTTATTCGTTTATGTTTGCCAAAGACTTAATCGTTCAATACAGTCCTGTGTTTGGGATTGGCCCGGGTCAGATTAAAATTGTGGCCCACGATATGATTGTAAACCATTACCAATATCAGGGTAACATTGCAGAGATTGTCCGAATTCCCAATTCAATGGCCGAAATGTTGGCTGTTTATGGCCTCTATGGTTTTTTGGCAAAACTACTGGCAGAAATCTATTTCTTTTTCAGGTTCAGGCTTTATCAGAACACCTATTCATTCATTTTATTTCTGTTTCTTTTTATTTATCAGTTTACAGGAAGTTTTATCAGCAATGCAGCTGAGGTGGTAGGTTGGGCTTTTGTTTTTGGCCTCAGGTTTAATGAATTTAACATAAATTCGCAAAAACAGGAGACCTCGTGAGTACCCCATTAAAAATAGCATTTATTGTTCGATCTACTCTTTTTGAGGTGGTTGGTGGCGACAATCTGCAAGCTGTAAATACAGCTTCAGAGCTCAGGAAATTAGGGGTTCAGGTGGACATTAAAAAGGCCGATGAAAACATTGATTACGCAAAATACGACCTGCTTCATTTATTCAATATCATAAGGCCGGCCGATCATTTAAAACACATAAAAAGAGCCGGAAAACCTGTTGTCCTGAGCACCATTTACTTGGACTATTCTGAATTTGATCAGGAGGGAAGAGTAGGGATACAAAGAAGAATATTGCGCTTATTTGGTAAAAACGGTGCTGAGTATTTAAAAAACAACCTCCGTTTTATCAAAAGGCAGGACAAGCTGGTGAGCCCGGAATATTTACTGAGCCACAAGCGTGCTGTTGGTAAGATTCTTTCGAAGGTAGACCTTCTCTTGCCGAACTCAGTTTCTGAATTTCACAGGCTTACACAAGATTATCATGTAGATGTGCCTTATCATGTGGTTCCCAACGGAATCAACGTCAGCCTTTTTGGCCAAATTCCCCATGTTAAAAGAGAGGAAGACAGGGTGTTGTGTGTAGGTCAGATTTACGGATTAAAAAACCAACACCGACTCATCGAAGCCTCACAAATGCTTGGGACGAAGCTAACCATCATCGGGAAACCTCCTCCAAATCACCTTAAGTATTATAATTTTTGCAGGAGTATGTCAGGTTCTTCTGTTGAGTTTGTTGATTTTATTCCTCAGGAAGATTTGTTAAAATACTATGCCAGATCAAAGGTTCATGCCTTACCAAGCTGGTTCGAGACCACCGGATTAAGCTCTCTCGAGGCCGGTGCAATGGGCTGCAACTTGGTTGTTGGATCGGGTGGAGATACCCGCGAATATTTTAAGTCAAAAGCTTCATTTTGTAACGCTTCAGATACCCAAAGCATTATCAAAGCTCTGGAATTTGAGCTCAATAAAGCCAATGAGTTTTCTTTTAGAGAATACGTGTTGGCAAACTATAGTTGGAAAAGAGCGGCAGAGGAAACTTTAGTTGCTTATAAAAAAGTGCTTAACCATGAAAAATAGACTTTCCATAGGAATTATTGGCACAAGAGGTATTCCTAACGAATATGGAGGCTATGAAGCAGCAGTTCAGGAATTAGCGCCTCGTTTGGTTGAGCGTGGGCATAAAGTGGTGGTTTATTGTTCATTGGTTCAGAAAAGCAGGATAGATGAATGGAAAGGTGTGCAACTTGTTTATAACAGAGATCCGGAAAAACGCATGGGATCTGCCGGACAATTTTTGTACGACTTCCGGAGCAATTTATCAGCCCGTCAACAAAAACACGATGTAATTTTTCATATGGGCTATACCAGTGATTCTGTATGGTTTAAACTCTGGGATCCTCGCGCTGCTCATATTACCAACATGGATGGGTTGGAGTGGAAACGAACAAAATATTCAAAATATGCGAGGATATTTTTATCCTATGCCGAAAAACTGGCCGCAGTTAACAGCCATGCTTTAATAGCAGATAATAAGGGAATTGAAGATTATTTGAAAAAGAAGTACAAAACACCGGTTTTGCAAATAGCTTATGGTGTAGAGATACCAAAAAGTTTTTCAGAGGAGAGCCTCAGTCAGTATAATCTCAGGAAACAGGAATATGATTTGGTAATAGCCCGGATGGTACCTGAGAACATGATCGAAACCATTATTCAGGCTAAAATTGACTCCGTTGATTCCGTTCCATTGATCCTTTTTGGAAATCATACCAGGTTTAGAAATGAGTTGATTTCCAAATACAAAGAGGAGCGTATTGTATTCAAGGATGCCAACTTCAACAAAGATGTATTGGATGGGGTCAGGCATTTTTCGCGGTATTACATTCACGGACATTCGGTTGGCGGAACCAATCCTTCGTTGCTTGAAGCGATGGCTTCTAGGTGCCGGATTATAGCCCACGATAATGATTTTAACCGCCATGTTTTATTAAGTAATGGCGAATATTTCGCCAATAAAACACAACTGTCATCTGTATTTAATTGTCAACGAATGGTAATAGAACCGCTACAGGTTGAAAATAACATAAACCTGTTGATGGAACACTATAACTGGGAACAAATTTGTGATCTTTATGAACGTGCAGCCCTTCAATATTCGAGATAGAAAGCAATGGTTGTGGTTTGCCATTTGGTTTTCTCTGCCGTTAAGTATTCAGCTTAACAGCATTGCGATTGTTTTAGCGTTCGTTATTTTTGCAATCCAAGCCATTCACAAACCTCCCTCAGTCAATAAAGAGTATCTGATTTATGCAGCGCCACTTGTGCTCTACTTCCTTGTACAGCTTATCCCTACAGGAGAACGGCTTTTTAATCTATTCACCTTAAAAGAAATTGAGCAGCAGTTGCCGCTATTGGCTTTTCCGATGCTTTTCATGATTTCTCAAACAACCAAAAAGGAGTTTTCATCTACCGCTTCATCAGCTTTGTTTTTCTCCGTACTCCTCGCTGGTATCCTGATGGTTTCAGAATCGGCCTGGCGTTTTTCTGGTAGTCTCAGCCTCGGTGTTTTTACCTATCATAGCCTTGCAGAGCCATTTGATTCAGGTGCTGTATATTTTAGTTTTTTTATCCTTGTTGTCTTGCTGAGAATGGATGAAATGCCCTGGTTGTTTAAGTATAAATATGCAGGCCTAAGCGCTGTTTTATTTCTTACGGTAGTTCTGTTTTTAATGGCCTCAAAGCTCCTTCTGACTTTTGGCATACCCTTTATTTTAATAAAGCATCGTCATTTTATATTCCGATTTTTAAGGTCGTATCGCTTTGCACTTCCTGTTATGTTGGTTTTGCTCTTGATACTGATAATCCCGTTAACTCAAAGGTTATCGAAGATTGCAGATGCAAATTTAGAAATAGTAAACCATGAGACTTATGCCTACGATAGCCCGTTGAATGGCCTGAACCTGAGATTAATTCAATTAAGGTTAGGGATAGAATTACTTCAGGAAAATACGGCCTGGTTGTTTGGCCTAGGGATGGATCAGGCTCAGGAGTTGCTCAACGCCAAGTATATAGAGAAAGGAATGTATACCGGCTACGCGGGAACAGAAGACACCGGGTATTTGAATTACAATTTTCACAATCAATATATGGAAACACTTGTAAGGAGCGGTATAGTTGGCTTTTTGTCGCTGCTCCTCATCATTGGTGTACTGATAAAAACAGCCAGAATTAATAAGTATGCAAATTCATGGGAGATTGGAATAATCCTATTGTTCTTTTTAACAGAGTCTGTTTTGGAGCGGCAAATTGGAATAGTGTATTTTTGCCTGCTATATTCGGCATATTTCCCGACTAAATTAAAAAAAACTGATGATTTTCGGATATAGACTTCAACCATTAAACACACCTGTTTTTGAGATTCATCAAGAGATAAGTCTCAACAACAAACTCGATCATCCTTTTAACCGATTTCTAAAGCGTTTTTTAGATGTCGTGTGGTCTGTTTTGTTTTTGTTGCTTATTGCGCCCTGGTTATTTCCCATTGTAGCTATTGTCATATTGATTGATTCGAAGGGTGCTCCATTCTTCATACAAAAAAGAACAGGGAGGGGGCGCAAGACATTTCATTGCGTTAAGTTTCGCACTATGGTAAAAAACGATGAGGCCCACAGGTTGCAGGTGCAGGTTGACGACACGCGAATTACAAAAGTTGGCAGGTTTTTGCGGGAAAATCACATTGATGAATTGCCTCAGGTTTTTAATGTGTTTTTGGGTGATATGAGCATAGTAGGGCCTCGGCCGCATATGTTGCGCCATAATGTGGAATATGCACAAATGAGCCCCAATTATCATATGAGGCACGCCGTAAAGCCAGGAATGACAGGGCTGGCACAGGTTAGAGGTTATCATGGTATGATTGCTGATGACGAGGATTACAAAAACAGGCTGAGCTCGGATATTGAATACATACACAACTGGAGCTTTTTTGGCGATATTGAAATATTTATCATGACCACCATAAAAATATTATTCAAACTTGACTAGGACTGAACATACAGCAGATTTACAGGAGAGCATCCTGGCGACCTTGAGGTATTTTGCCTTGTTTTCCTATCCGCTTCCGGCTCAGGAGGTACATCGTTTTCTTAGCAAAGCAGCGTCTTTAGAGGAGGTTGTAGTTTGTTTGAATCAAATGCAGCATGATCAAAGGGTATTTCTTTCTTCAGATGGCTTTTACAGCATTGATGACAAGCCGGAATGGTCGGAAAGAAGAATAGGGGGAAAAAATCAAGCCGAAGTGCTGTTGGGAAAAGCAAACAAGTATGTGCGTAAAATTATGCAGTTCCCATTTGTGAAAGCTATAGCCATATCCGGTTCTCTTTCAAAATATTATGCCGACACGGATGGTGATATTGATTATTTTATCGTAACAGAAAAAAACCGTCTTTGGATTAGCAGAACTTTACTTCATTTGTTTAAAAAAACAAGTTTTATCAGGGGGAATGAGCATTTTTACTGCATGAATTATTTTGTGGACGAAACTGCCCTGGAGATTGACCAGAAAAATCTTTATTCGGCTATTGAAACAGTTACACTGATTCCGGTTTTTAACGCTTCATTAATTTCAAAACTCAAGGAAGTTAATGAATACTGGATTCGGGACTTTTTGCCAAATGAGTCATATGCCGATGATCATAGGTATGTGGTCAATTCGAAAAGAAACATGCTACAGAGGTTTGCTGAAAGGATGATAACATTAATTGGTGCGGATAAACTGAATTTAATCTTGATGAAAGCAACCGATAATAAATGGCGCAAAAAATGGAAACACAAATCCTATCCGATGGATCAGTATGATCAGGCTTTCCATACCACCATTCATGTCTCAAAAAATCATCCGGCGAACTATCAATTGCAGATATTAACGGCTTTAAAAACCGATGAAAAAACCAGCTTAACCAAAGATTTTTCAGCATGCGAACGGTAATGATTATTGGAGGTTCCGGCTTTTTGGGTAAAAGTGTGCTAAAAACCTTGTTACTAAATTACGATGTAATTTATGCCGTGCAAAACAAAACTCCAATTCCAGATCATAAAAAAATCCGGGTTATTCAAGGCGGGCTTAAAAGTGTATCTTCTGAACTTTTATCCCGCATAAAACCTTCCTGCATCTTCCATTGCGGACGTCCGACATTGTCAGGTTTTAGACGTCTGGGTCGCATATTAGCTGCACAAAAAGCTTATAGCCTGAATAAAACACTAATTCAAGAGATCAAAAAAAGTAATATTGAAACCAGGCTTATATTTGCCTCAGGTAGTCTTGCATACGGAAACTCGCCACAACCTCACAATGAATTCGCCAAATTGAATCCCATTTCTTATAGCCGGCAGTATATAAAAGGGGAACTTCCTATTTTGAACGAAAAGGGAACTGATAAGTTTAAAGTATTGGTTTTAAGATTTCCATGGTTATTGGGTGATGCCTCCTGGTTCGAATGGTTTTATTTACAAAACATCCAAAAAAGTGGTGAAATACCTCTGTTTGGAAAAGGGAGCAATTATATGTCGTTAATCGATGTAAAGGATGCTTCGGCGCTTATGACTAAATACGCAGAGGTAGTGGATGAAACCGGGGTATATAATATTTTTAGTCCTGTGCAGATAATGCAAAAAGCGTTTGCTGAAATTGTTGCCCGTGTTTTTAAGGCTGAAATTGTGCCCTATTCAAAAATTTACCCAAAACTGGAAACCGCTGCACTTGATGCTTTTCAGTCCAATATTATACTGGAAACCCGATACCCTTCCGTACTTAGCGCCTATAAATTTACAAATCCTGAAGAGACTTTAAGAGCTGTTTTTCAAGACTTATAACCCTTACAACTTTTTAAAAACGAATAAGGTATACTCCCCCATCGACCACAAGGGCGTTTTCTGAATTCGCTGATCTTTTTGCCAAAGTGCTTCTGATTTTTGAGGGTTGTTTCTTACTTTGTGATCGTTATACCAGGGTGGATAAAAAATGCTGTAGCCTTTTCTCTCCAAAACCCCGAATTGGGCGAAAGATTTTCTTACAAAAGACGGGCTGTAACAATGCGAGGGCAAATGACGATCAACACTATAACCACCCCAAACTTTTCCTAAACGGGCAAAAGCTGTTTTAAAGTTTAGTTTAACCATTTGAACCAAAAGCTCACGCATATACCATTTGTTGACGAAGCTTAACGAAGCTATCCCGTTTTTCTTCAAAAGTTTATGAATTATTCCTGCAGAGCGGCCAAGATCCTGAACAGTATTCAGGGCTCCAAAATATACATAAATTAAATCAAATGATTCTTCCCCGAACTTATCAATCAGAGTCCTCTCATCAGAAACAATGGCTTCAGCATTTATTAACCCGGCGTCATCAATTTTTTGTTGCGCAAGTCGAATCATTTCCGGAGATATGTCCACAGCAGTAAAGTGGCAGTCGGGATATTTTTCGGCATACCAGGATACATCAAAACCGGGGCCACAACCTATCTCCAGGACTTTTGAAAACGGGTATTTAATGGTAATGCGTCTGAAATCATTTCTAATTTTATCCAGAATAGAGTTTAATTCAGCCCGGTCTTCAAACCCCAGCCTGGCATCATCGTTATAATAATTGCTTACTTCAGTATAGTAATTGTCAGGATGATCATTCATTTAATGGTTTCTTTAATCGAAATCAAATGTATAAAAAAGTTATCATTTCTCACCCAGGTATTGTTTTTATTCATATCTTGCTGCGTGGTTTAGTGGACAGTTCGTTTGTTAAGTGCCTATAAGTTGTGTCAAGTAATTTACTTTGTGATGCCAGTATCAATTTTACGTCGGACATTTCTACTTTTTATCGTACTTGTTATTGTTATTCAGGGCTTTGGTCACGATGGGATATTGGTAGATAAAAGGCATGTCATTCAAAAAGGCCTTAGTCAAAGCAGGATTTTGAGCATTATCGAGGATCAGCGCGGGTTTATGTGGTTTGGTACTGCCGATGGGTTAAACCGCTACGATGGTTACCAGATTAGGGTGTTTAAACACCGTTTTAATGACACCCTTTCGCTGCCAAACAACACCATTGCCGGATTGTTAGAAGACCCTGATGGAAATTTTTGGATGGCTACCAACAACGGCGTTGCCTATTTTAATCCGTATACAGAAATATGCCAAACGCTAAGGGAAACCGACTCTTCCCGCATTGCGATGGGGGCAAACAGGCTCACCTCTTGCACCATCGACGAGCAACAAAATGTGTGGTTTAGCACCGATGGCTATGGGATTTTTAAGATTAACCCGAATACCTTCGAGCGCACTTATTATTTTTATGATAAGAAAGATTCACTGCGGTTAAATAAAGTTCAGAAATTGTATGCCGATAGCAAGGGTCGGCTGTGGATGGGTTATTTTTTTGTTGATACCATGCTGGTTTATCAACCCGAAAAAGATACATTACTCAGGTTTTCAATTAACCGAACCGGAGGCCTTAAGGATGCCTCCATACGCAGTTATTCGTTTTACGAAGACCCTGAGAAAAGAATCTGGTGCAACATGTCAGATTATTTAACAGGAATGACCAGACTCTACTATTGCAACCACCAGGATGATGTTTTCCATAGTTATGAAAACGAAATTGCTTTGACGGAGAATAACCCGGCACTTACAAAAATGACTGCCATTACCTCAATCACAGGGAGCAACACGGGCGATATTTTCTTCAGTTCATCCATAGGTGGTGCATATCGCTTTAAATTTGGAGAAGCTCCCCGTTCGTATTACGTTGACGAATCTGGCTTCGACTTGCCCATCAGCTGTGTTTATATCAGTTCAAACAACTTGGTGTGGTTAGGCTCAAATGGCTATGGAGTTGAGTTCTCAAATCCTGATTACACCGATTTTAATCTGATTAATTATATCAGTCGTGAGGATTTCAAAGTGGTGAGTATTCGTGCATTTTATGAGGACAAAACCCATTATTGGGTGGGAGGCTATGACGGATTGGTTAAAATAAGTAAAGATTTTCGTTCCATCCAATACATTGAAATATCAAATGTGTACACCATCGCCGCCCATGCCTCCGATCCTAATCTGCTTTGGCTCGGATCTGAAGGTACAGGGCTTTTGTTGTTAAATAAGCAAAGCATTACTTATTCTTTTGTCGAAACACGCATACCCGGCAGGCATTACAGCAAAATAAAATTTATCTACAAACTATTTTCCGTTTCAGAAAATCAACTGCTTATCGGTGATCCTGAAGGGTTAACGGCTTATAATCCCCTGACGGGTGAGGTAACTACTTTTTCTTTTAGCGAAACCTCTGCTATAAATGGCGAAATGACCGTGCGAAGCATCAATAAAGATAGGGACGGGAATGTGCTCATCGGTTATGTTAACGGTATTATTGGTCGGGTAAATTTCAATGAGGGCACGGTAGACCGGTTCACAGGAATTGCCGATTTGCGCAGCCTGAATTACTACGACCCGGTGAATTGCATCTACCAGGATGAAGATATGGTGTATTGGATTGCTTCAACATTGGGGTTATTTAAATACGAAAGCAAAACCGATAGCCTGAGTCTTTTTACTGAACAAAGCGGTTTGCCGAACAGCCACATTTACGGTCTGTTGCCTGATGCCGAAAATAATTTGTGGATGAGTACCAACAATGGCTTATCATGCTACGACATCAAGGAGAATGTTTTTCGCAATTTTGATGTGAGCGATGGGTTGCAAAATAATGAATTTAACACCGGAGCGTATTTTAAAGCTCAAAATGGACTGCTCTTTTTTGGGGGCATTAACGGATTCAATTATTTCAACCCACAAAGGATTAAGCAGAACAGTACCCTGCCTGATATACAAATTACTGATATAAAGATTGATGGCCGATCCAGCAAGCTTAGTAAAGATCAGCTAGCCAGGCATAAACTTGTAATTCAACCAGATGAAGAAATTATCACCTTCGAATTTGCAGGATTGAGTTACATAAACAGCGATCGAAATCAATACAAATACAAAATCAAAGAGCTAAATCCAGATTGGATTGAGCTTGGAAACCAGCATCAAATTACTTTCAATAACAAGCCTCCTGGCGTTTACACCCTCGAAATTCAGGCTGCAAACAATCATGGCTTGTGGCTCAAAAAGCCTTATGTGCTTACTGTAAGTATCCTGCCAACTTTTTTTGAGTCTGATTATTTTAAAGTAATAGCCGCCTTCGCAATTATCATTCTGGTGGTGTTTGCAGTGAAATGGCGCTTAAGGCAGATTACCCGCCAACGTAATAAGCTTAAACAGTTTGCAGATCAGCAAACCTCCAACTTACGGGCCATCAACGAAACACTCAATAACGTGATTATCAGACAAGAAAACACCACCAAAGAACTGGCCGCTTCCAATAAAACCAAAGATAAATTTCTGTCGATTATTGGCCACGATTTGATGAGTCCGCTGAGCATTATTCTTGGTTTTTCCGACTTGTTGGTTAGCCCGGGAGAGACCTATAGCCCCAGAGAAAGAGCTTCTTTTATACATACCATCAATGCCACAGCCCGGGAAGTAATTGCCTTACTTACCAACCTGCTTCAATGGGCTCGTCTTCAAAGCAACACCATTAATGTCAGTCCCGCAGAGTTTTTAGTGAAAACCTTAATTAGCGATACCCTCTTGCTTTTACGTGGCCATATCGAAGCGAAAGAGCTTAATTTGCATGTCAATGTTTCGTCCGATTTGATCGTTTATGCGGATAAAAATCTGGTAGCTACCATACTGCGCAATCTCCTGTCGAATGCCATAAAATTCACACCAAAGGGAGGAACCATTTCATTAAAAGCTGCTTCTGAAAGCAACATGGTGCTTATTCAAATCGAGGATACTGGTGTCGGAATTTCGGATGAAAACCTCTCACACCTCTTTGGCGATGAAGGGTTCACAACCAAAGGCACGGAGAATGAATCGGGTACCGGACTGGGTTTGCGGTTGGTTTTCGAGTTTGTTAAACTAAGTGGAGGAAAAATAAGTGTAGACAGTGAACCAAACAAAGGAACTACCTTTGGCTTTACCCTGCCACGGAAGAAATTTCAATAGATAATTATTACATATTCAAACTTGTGAAAAACCGCTGTTCTTTTCTCCTTCAAATTGTTTTATTGTTATCGTGTTCATGGTTAAAAAGCCAGCCTGCTGAGCTGGATTTAGCAAAATATGTAAATCCCATGATTGGTACGCATAACATGGGACATACCTTTCCCGGAGCAACGGTTCCATTTGGCATGGTTCAGCTCAGCCCCGAAACCGGCAAGGAACCCATGTTTATTGATGGAATTTACAATAAAAATGTTTACAGGTATTGCTCAGGATATCAATACAATGATACAGTAACATATGGCTTCAGCCATACCCATTTCAGCGGTACGGGACATAGCGATCTGGGTGATTTTTTGGTCTTGCCTACGCTTGGTAAACTAACTACTGACCCTGACAGCGGGGCATTCTCCACATTTTCGCATAACAACGAAAAAGCCTCTCCGGGATATTATCAGGTCGATCTGGCCAGCTTTGGCGTTGTAGCTGAACTCACTGCCAGCGAACGGGTTGGTTTTCATCGCTACACTTTTCCCAAATCCGACAGCGTTCACGTGCTCCTCGATCTGATCTCAAATATTTACCCTTTCGATGAAAAAAATGTATGGACTTTTGTGCGGGTCGAAAACGATACCCTTGTTACCGGCTTTCGTCAGACTACCGGATGGGCACGTACACGAACTGTATATTTTGCCATGGTGTTTTCAAAACCCATGCGCTCGTATGGGCATCGAAAATATGATCAGTCGCCCTATAAAGGGTTTTGGCGTAAATTTAATGAATTTGAGAATTTTCCTGAAATGGCAGGAAGAAAAATCAGGGCGTTCTTTAATTTTAATACCGATGAAAACGAACAAATCCTTATAAAATTTGCCCTCTCATCGGTAAGCACACAGGGCGCCTTACTCAACCTGCAAAACGAAATCCCGCAATGGGACTTTGATTCGGTTGTAGCTGCCGCCAAACAGAAATGGAACAAGCAACTGAATAAAATACAAGTTGTTACGGATACCGAGGCGGAAAAAGAAACCTTCTATACGGCGTTGTATCACACCATGCTTAGTCCGGTTATTTTTGAAGATGTTGATGGAAAATACCGCGGACATGATGGAAATGTTCACTTGTCGGATGGGTTTACTAACTACACTATTTTTTCATTGTGGGACACCTACCGGGCATTACACCCCCTGTATAACCTGATCGAGCCAACCCGCAATGGTGACATGATCCAATCTATGTTGGCTCACTACAACCAAAGCGTTCATGGGATGCTGCCGGTGTGGAGCCATTATGCCAACGAAAACTGGTGCATGATAGGTTATCATGCAGTTTCTGTTATGGCCGATGCCGCCGTAAAGGGTAATACATCGTTTGAATTGCCGCTTGCGCTTGAGGCTGCGGTTAGTACCTCTCAGGTTGGTTACTTCGATGGACTTGATGAATACATGAATCTCGGATACGTGCCTGAAGACAAAAGCAGTTCGTCGGTTTCAAAAACACTCGAATACGCCTACGATGACTGGTGTATAGCTCAGCTGGCTAACCTGGCTGGCGATTCTGCTGCTGCACTGCACTACCTTAACAGATCAAACAGTTTTTATGAGTTGTTTAATCCCAACTCCCGGTTTTTTCAACCTAAACTAAGCAATGGCAACTGGAAAGAACCGTTCGATCCGCTCGAAACCCATGATCAGGGGTTTATTGAGGGCAATGCCTGGAA
>DJVY01000117.1 GCA_002440885.1 Bacteroidales bacterium UBA6244 | reverse complement strand
TGGCATTGGCCAGACTCCCGTCAAGTAGGATACCCATTTTTCACTTTGCATTTTGCATTTTCACTTCCACTTCCCCATTCATCAATATGTGTTCAGGAGGATATAAATCAATGGAATAATGAAAGGCATTAAAAAATCGAAGAGGCCGTTTCGGTGGTGAACAATTCCAGAAACTTCATGCCACGGCTTGAATTTCCTTTGCTGTTTAATCTGGGACTCCATACAGCAATAGTGTATTTACCGGGGTGGACGGCAATAATCCCTCCACCTACCCCGCTTTTTCCGGGCAGTCCGACGCGGTAGGTGAATTCGCCGGCTTCATCATAAAAGCCGCAGGTCTGCATAATGGCATTCAAACGCTTGGTCTGGCTAAGGGTAAGTATGGCTTCATTGGAAACAACATCCCGGCCATTGTTGGCTAAAAACAAAAAAGTACGGGCAAGCTCCCTGCAACTCATTTTAATGGAACATAAGCTGAAATAAAAATCCAAAACAGTGTCTATGTCGTTGTGTATGTTGCCAAACGATTTGATGAAATTGATCAGTGCCGCATTTCGGAACCCGGTGGCTTTTTCACTTTCAGCCAGTGTGGGACAGTAATCGATGTGGGGATTGTCCCCAAGTTTTCGTATGTACTCAATTAACTCCTGCTTGGGATTGCTCAGCCGACTTACCAGGATATCGCACACCACGATGGCTCCCGCGTTGATGAGGGGATTTCGGGGGATTCCACGGTCAGCTTCAAGCTGCACCAAAGAGTTAAAGGCTGTGCCTGAAGGCTCTACCCCTACCCGCTTCCATATCTCGCCACCTTCAAGCTGGTAGGCCAGACTAAGTGATAAAACTTTGGCAATGCTTTGAATGGAAAACCGCTCATCGCTATCGCCTACCGAATACTGATCGCATGCCACGGTGGTAAGATGAACTCCAAGTTTTTCGGGGTCTACATGGCCTAATTCAGGGATGTAATCAGCTAAAGCTCCGGGGTTTTCACCCGACAGAGTAAGCTGATAGATTTTCTGTAATAAAGATTGATAGTCCATGACTAACCTAATTTGCCGCAATTTACTAAAAGAATCTAAAGCTGCAATCGACAGCACCAAATCAGGTTAAGGCTGATAAGTGCCAAACAACTCATCTAGGGCGTTGTTTCTATAGTCAAATATTTCTTTTAGTTTTTTCCTGATGATGAGGCTGTTTGCTATCGAACCCAAAAAACCCAGAGGAGGCTTGTAGCTGACTATATCCGTCATTAACACGCCATTTTTAATGGGTTCAAGGTGATGCTCGTGATGCCAAAGTGCATAAGGGCCAACGCGTTGTTCGTCCACAAAAAAAGATTTGTCACGCACTTGGGTAATTTCGGTAACCCAGGTAGTTTTAATTCCCATCACCGGACTCACAAGATAACTAATCATCATGCCGGGATACATTCTGGAAGGAAGATACTCACTTGTTATTATAAACCCCATGTATTCAGGAGTAATCTTACTCAGGTTGGCCGGTGATGAGATAAAATCCCAAACTTCATCCAAAGAGGCCTTAAGTTTCTGTTGGGTGCGAAATTGATAAAATCCCATCTATTTTAGTTTTTCGAGTTCGTCAATCTGGTCCATAATACCTTGGGCTTCGGCATATTTAGCGTCGCTTTGTTTGCGATTTATCGCCATAAGTTTGTGCGCTTCAGCCATTAACTTGTTGTACTTGTCGTACAGGAGGTCTATATCTGATTTCTTTTTAAATAATCCAAACATGGTGCTATATATTTAGTGAAGTCGATGTTCTGTTTGGTTGCGTAGGACGACTGTTTTCCAATTCAGAGACATATTTTAAGTCTTTACGCATACTATTCACAAAAAGAACATCCATTCTGTTGAGACAAAAATAAAATAAATTAAACAATAAACAGACCTTGTTTAACTTTTATTATTAAATGAGTAAAATTGCGTTAGAAAATCTACAATCAAATATCGCTTTAAATCAATTAGTATGACCATTTTATTTTAGATAATGATTTTGTATTTCTAATCGTCATTCTTACGATTAACCAGTAGATTGTTTAATCAAAATATAATATAAATAAACACATTCAATATATACAGTTTATTTTACTGTTGACAAACCTATTTTAACAGGATTTCGACTTCGGCTTCCTGTTGCTTTTTCCCCAATATAGGATAAATATAATATGTACCTGTAAGCAAAACCGTGCCCACGGCCTTTTTGTTGTCGGTAAATTTAAAAACTGTCTTACTGTCCTTTTCTATCCAGAAACCATGTTCACCTCCTGTTACACGATTAATTGTCATTGACTTATGCAATTTAATGGGCAAACATTTCAACACGTTTTTTCCTGTTGTATCAATCTGGGTCTGTGTTCCTCTCAACACCTTTTCCTCCTGCCCGGAGGCGGAGAAAGCCAAGCCTGAAATAAGCCAAATTAAAATTACCAATGATGTCGTTAGTCGAAAAGTCATCCCCGCATATTGTTTTTTAGCAAACCAAATATACTTTGATGACAAGAGGTTCTCAAACAAAAATGAGTAAACGCAGTGTTCAGTCGAACATCTGCGTTTACCCTGTGAATATATGATTTTTTATAGGGCTACAAGTGGATAGTTATCCCTGCCGTAAAATTAATTTTCGCCTGAGGGAAATAGCCGTTAAGTTCTTCAGGTTCGTTTCCTCCGTTGTAATACGAATATACCCAGGCGTAGCTGCTGTAAGTTTCGCTGAAGACATTGTTCACACTAAGGAGAAAGTCAATTTTCTTTACCCACTTGGGCCTAAGCGTGTAGTTGAGGCGGATATCGTTCACCATATACGGGTCAAGGCTCCGGCTTTTTGTCTGGGTGTTGTCGATATACTGGCGTCCGACGAAATGCGATATCAGGCTTATTTTGAAATCTTTAACAGGTGTTACGCTCAAATCGCTACCCGCCACTACCGATGGTGAAAAGGAAATGTCGGTATTCCCGAGTGTGTCCACACGCTGTTCAGGCCAGGTATACCAATCATCGGTATAGCTTATAAAATCTACAATTTTGTTTTCACTGAACGCTCCGGTGAGATTCCATTCTACTACCTTCAAAAAGCGGAGGCCGGCCATTATTTCTATTCCTGCACGATAACTCTTGGCTACATTGGTTTTGATGCCGTCGCCTACATCATTAATTTTCCCGGTCAGCACCAACTGGTTTTTATAGTCCATGTAATACAAGTTGGCTTCCAGATTGATGTTTCCTGAGTTAAAGCGATAGCCCAACTCGTAATCGGTAAGCCTTTCGGGAAACACCTCCTGATCAGGGTTGGCATCGCGGTATACCGACCGTCCGGGCTCGCGGTTGGCCACACCCACCGAAAAATAGAGGCTGTGGTTATTCACCGGATGATAAAAAATACCGGCTTTTGGATTGAAGAAACTAAACTGATGTGTTTGGGTCAGGTCTCTGAAATCGTCGTGTAAACCATTCATCTTGTAGCTTATGTTTCTGTATTGCAGGTCGCCGTATAGAGAAATCTTTTCGTTAAGCTGGTAGGTTGCTTTGGCGAAAGCGTTGATCTCTTCTTTGGTTCCGGTATTAAAATACCAGTTGCGGTTGTATTCGCCCAGGCGTGCCACCTGAGCCCATATTACCTTGCCAAAATGATCACCATCGTATCTGCTCCAACCCACTCCAGCATTCACATCCATGCGCCCCGACCGGATGTTTAGGGCGATGTTCAGACCATAGTAATAGTTGTCGAGCCATTTTTGCTGTATCAGGTTGGTTTCGCTTACGGTATCCTGTCCTATGATGGTGTCGTTCAGGCCATAATCTGAAAAACCCTGGTTGTTTTTGTAGCTCTCGTAATAGCCCTTACCGGTAGTGAGAAAAGCCGCCGAAACCAGGTTTATCTCGCGCGAAAACTCATGGGCATAATGCAATTGATAATAATTCTGGTTGTAGTGGTCGATCTGGTTGTCGTAATAGCCCATAAAATTGCCTTGCTGGTTATAGATTTCACCTGCCGGATTATAGGTGCGGTTGGTCGAAAGACTGTCTTTGGGCACGCCGTCCCAGGCTTGGTACGTTTCTTCCTGCCCGACCATAACCACCGCTTTTACCACATCTTTTTTGCCAAAATAGCCAGCCGAGAAGTAGGCAGAATACAATTTCGACCAGGCCCGATCGATATACCCATCCGAGGTGATGCCCGAAATCCGGCCATCCACACTCCATTTCTTGTTGATTAGTCCTGTACCAAAACCCAATGAGTTTTTTAGTGTATTAAACGATCCTGCCGAAGTTGACAACTCAGCCCAGGGCTCGGGCTTAAAGGTTTCGGTTTTAATGTTGATGCTTGCACCAAAGGAGGCCGCTCCATTGGTTGAGGTGCCCACGCCACGCTGCACCTGTATGTCGTTTACCGAAGCCGCCAGGTCAGGCAAATCAACAAAATACACGCTCTGCGACTCGCCATCATTTACAGGAACGCCATTTAGGGTAACATTAATTCCGGTGAGGTCTGTTCCTCTGATCCGGATTCCGGTGTAGCCTACTCCTGCTCCGGCATCGGAAGTTACTACAGCCGAAGGCACTCCCGACAGGAGATAAGGTAAATCCTTGGCGGTGTTTCGCTCGTTAATCGTACTTCTGTCAATGGTGCTGTAAGTAGTAGGTGAGTTACCGGAGGCACGTATGGCACTGATTATCACTTCTTCGCTCATAAAACTGACGGGGGTCAAAGCACATTCCACATGGGAGTCACGGTCAATTTTTAAATCCTTTTCAAGCGGCTCAAAGCCCAGATAGGTAATGTGCAGTGTGATAGACTCTCCCTTGATTTTTTTCAACACAAAACCACCATCGGCATTCGAAACGCTGTGATGGTAAGTGCCTTGCACGGTGATGTGTGCCCCCGGCAGTGGTTGTCCGTTTTCGGCATTGTACACTTTGCCCGTTACAGTAAATTGTGCCCAGGCCATCGCTGACACCGCGGTCAGCAAAATACTGAATAAAAACTTTTTTTTCATCATTCTAGTGATTTAACTTATTAATAATTAAATCAATAGTGGATACTGATGGGTTGTTGGAACGACTCTTTCCCTACACCGGCATTACCCGGACCAGGTTCAGAGGGTATGATCTCAGCCCTAATTTAATCCGCCTCAGGCGGATAGGCACCCCTATTGTTGTTGTGGCAAAACTACAAACTTTTTTGGCTTGTGGCCACATTATTTCATGATTACCAATTTTCCGGTAAACGTAATTTCGGCAGTGTGGCATAGCACCATGTATAATCCGGCTTTAAAATCAGATACTTCTACACTAATTTGTCCTGATTCGTTACTTGATGAGGTGTGAAACATAATCCTGCCGTCAGCAGACATGATGTAACAGTTGAAAGCCCCTTTTAAGTTGTTCGGAACTTGAATCGTTACCCTGTCAGAAGCAGGATTTGGTGCAATTTCCAGCTTTCCGCCGACAGAAATGTGAGCTAAAGAGGAAGTTACCTCCGGTTTTCCATTGAAAAACTCAAGTCCTCCCGAAAAATTTCCTGCAATAAGCTGCAAGGATTGATCAGCATACAACGAGCCAATGGCCGCTGCGGTGCGCAAACCGCGATTAAAACTGACGCCGGCGGTATCGAGTAAGCTGTTTAACTCAGTTGAAAGCAAAAACTTCCCGTCCAGGTTTCCATCGATGTTGGTGTAATACAACAGATCACCTTTTTCCGATCCACAGATCAGCCCGGTATTGTTTTGCCCGTCTTTAAAGAAAGCAGGCACACTAAAGCCATCGTACGACAAATTATAATCAGTTACGTTTATTTTTCCCAGACTATCGGTAACCAGCACAAATTCAGGCTCATCTGATGTCCCAGTATTTCTATAATAATTGATATTTCCGGCTTTCTCGCCTATCACCAGATCGTTTTTTCCATCGCCGTCCAGATCAAAAAGCTGAGGAGCGCTAAAATCTCCCACGTCGATGTTTGCAAAATAGGTACTGCTCAGGTTTAGATTTCCCTGGCCATCGTTGATAAAATAGAGCAGTCGGCCATCACTTTTCCCCACGAGCATGTCGGGAGCTTCGTCTCCATTCAGGTCGGCAAATGCCGGAACAAGGCCTGTAAGTTGTAGCTGAGCAAGGCCGCCAAAGTTTTCATCCCACAGCTGGAAAACAGGGTTTTGGTTTGTGCCCACATTTTTATAATGTCCAACACGTCCGTAGAAAACCGAATGCAAAAAATAATTGTCGTAGTACGAATAGGCATAATATCCGTAATTTCCGACGAACAGATCGAGCAACCCGTCGCCATCGAAATCAAAAAGCAGAGGATAAGCCCCCGAGCCCCTGTCGATCATCTTATCCTGAAGAAATTCTTTGGTTTCCAAACGGTAAACAGGTTGATCGGGTGTGCCGGTGTTGAGGTAGAGCCAACAACTTTGTCTGTTTTGGGAAGTATATATTCCCGGATCGAAAGCGCCGACAAGCAAATCTTTCAATCCATCGTTGTTCACATCGATAAGTGAAGCCACCGGCATGGAGAAAAGTCGGATGGTGACATCGTTTTGCGGAAAAAGTGTATCGGTAAAAGCAATATGGGCTATTTCAGGCGTGCCGTCGTTGTAGAGCGCAAACAATGTAGGATAATCCACATCGCCTAACAAAAGGTCCATCAACCCGTTGTTGTCGAGGTCTTCAAGCAACAAGGTAGAGCCCGTATGGCGTGTGGCCCGTGGGGTTTGCGAAGGAACCACCAGGCCACCCCCCAGACAGGTGTCAAGGTAGAGCACATTCGACTCATCGCTTTCGGCAAATTGCCCCCAGCAGTAAGTACTTTGCTCAAAGTCAAGCGAATCGGGGATGCCGTATTTTTCCATGGAGAGGTTTTTGTGCATCTCCAGAAACGACCCCAGACCCCAAAAAGTAAGGATGTCCAGATCGCCGTCTCCGTCAACATCGGCAATGCCCGGATAATCGGCATTGGTGACAAAAATATTCACCATACCCCCACCCTGCCAGCTGGTGAGATAAGGATAAACCACTCGCTGAAATTTTAAATCGCTGTCAGACACATTGCGATAAACCATCATGCTGGCATAGCCCGGCGAGTAGGTGAAAATGTCCATCCTGCCATCAAAATCATAATCCACAAATTTGGCCCATTCGTATAACGGCGGCAGTAAATCGGCGTAAGACGGAGCATAGAGGTAGTCGATCACGCCTTGAATACCCTTGTTGATAAAACACAGCTTTCGGTTGCCACGGCGGTCGAATACAACCAAATCCATCACGCCGTCCAGATTTAGGTCGATAGGGCTGAATTGGGCTGCATCGATGCCCCCAGCCCAGGCGTGAGCGTAGGTCAGGTTAAACTCATCAATACCGGAGGAAGCTGTTGGCCCTTGTGCCGATGCGTTTGAGAAAGAAAAAAAAGTGAAGGCGATGAAAGAAAGGTAAAAGACGCGATAAAATAAGCTCATGTAACAGCAGTTTAAAATGCAGGATAAAATTAAGCAAAAACCATACCCGACTCGTGTGCGATTTCCTTCAATTTTTTTGCATCTTTGTCACAACAAAAACAGATCTATGGCAAAAATTCTTGTAACCGACGACGAAAGCAGCATCAGACGAACGCTGAAAGAGATTCTGGAGTATGAAAAGCATGAAGTCGATTTAGCTACCGATGGCCCGTCGTGTCTTGAATTAGCCCGGACGCAGACCTATGATGTGATCCTGCTCGACGTAAAAATGCCCGAAATGGATGGCCTCGAAGTACTCGAAAGGCTGATGGCTACCGTTGAAACCCCTGTCATCATGATCAGTGGGCATGGTACCATTCAAACCGCGGTGGAAGCCATTAAAAAGGGTGCTTACGATTTTATTGTAAAACCCCCTGACCTGAACAGGTTGCTGGTTTCGGTGCGCAACGCATGCGACAAGCAGGCTTTGATGCAACAGACGCGAAAACTAAAACACGAAGTAGAAAAAAAATATGAGATGGTGGGCGAATCGCAGGCCATAAACGCTATCCACAGCATGATTGCTAAAGTGGCACCCACCTCAGCCCGCATACTAATTACCGGCGAGAATGGCACAGGCAAGGAGCTTGTCGCACGACAAATACACCAGTTAAGCAACCGGTCGTTTGCTCCGTTTATCGAGGTCAACTGCGCGGCCATTCCATCTGAACTGATCGAAAGTCAGCTGTTTGGCCACGAAAAGGGAGCTTTTACCTCAGCTGTAAAACAGCGCAAGGGCGATTTTGAACTCGCACACGGAGGCACGCTGTTTCTGGACGAAATCGGCGACATGAGCCAGTCGGCGCAAGCCAAAGTGCTCCGCGCCTTGCAGGAGAACAAAATTACCCGTGTAGGCGGCGAAAAAGACATTTCGGTAGATGTGCGCATCATTGCGGCTACCAATAAAAACCTCAAGGAAGAAATCGCTGCCGGACGATTTCGTGAAGACCTGTACCATCGCCTCAGCGTCATCGTGATTGAAGTGCCCCCATTGCGCGAGCGGCGCGACGACATAGCCAGGCTCACCCGCCGGTTTATTGAAGAAACATGCCGTCAGCAAGGGCGGCCTGTAAAAGAAATCGATGAAGAAGCCCTTGAAGCACTGCGCGGTTTTAACTGGAGTGGCAACGTGCGCGAATTGAGAAACGTGGTAGAACGGTTGGTTATCTTATGCGATGGCCGCATCACCAGGGCAGATATAGAGAAATATGTACAACCCGTGATGCTGTAGGCAATTTTGCACTATCTTTGCCGTCCGTTTTGGCGGAGCGTTCATACAAATTTGGGGCTGACCGGTTTTGACAGCAAGATGAGTGAATCGGTAAGCATGTCGAGCCTTGTGATTAAGCTCGTAAATCCGTGTCACACAACTTTTAATTGGCGAAAATAATTTTGCTCTCGCTGCATAACCGAATCACAGTAGGTTATCTTCATCCCGATGCAAGGCGTTGGGACGAGACGGTTCGCAGGTGGACAAGCCTAATTCCGGCCTGATCCCGAATCGCACGAAATTTTAGGATAGTTTCGACAAAGCTTCGGTGTCGTTACGAAATAAAGAAGATAAGGTGAGGATGAGGGTGTTTGTTTCCTTTCCAATCCCGACAACCAATAACAAACTAAGCATGTAGAAATCCCTTTTGTTCCTTGTTTGGACGAGGGTTCGAATCCCTCCAGCTCCACAAAAACTTCATATTTACCTGATAAAGAGGTGAATATGATAGGCAGGCAAATTTGCTTAAACTGTCATAGACAAATTTTGAGCGTGGGGACGCAAAAAATTAAGGTCGTATGATGAAAAAAGTTGATTGCAAACTGCCCTACTTGGTCAAAACCAAGGGGGCGGTTTATTTCGTTGAATACAGGGCTTTCAACCGCATTCCACCTATATAGCTTTGAATATATATGCTCTTGAATACGACTGTGGATCATATACCCAAACCACGGGTTTCCCTTTTTTGGTGGAGGTAAAACACATTAGCCCGTTATATGAATGCCAGCATAAATCGCAGATCATAAGGCGATAAGCACATATTCAATTTTTTTCTGTCACTATTCAGAAAATTTTTACCTTCACGTCCTGTAATTTCTGCTGACAACACTGCTTTTACTAGCCGGGGCAACCCCAACTACATTTGATCCGTTCACCTTTTTATTTGCATAGATTTGCCTTAAACAATAAGCAAATGGCGGAAACCGAAAAGCCTGACGAGTAGGAAACTTATTAAAACAATGGATATGGAAGTATTTGAAAACAAACCCACGAACGAGAACACTGTATTTTCGTATGAAGAAATCAACGGGTATTTGAAAGAAACCTCAAGCTGGGCAAGATTTCTGGCTGTTGTGGGGTATGTGAGTGTCGGACTTTTTGTGCTGCTGGCTCTTTTTGTCATGTTGGGCGCATCGCAACTGAACAATTATACCCAATCACCTGTGGGCATGCCGTTTGAATTTCTTGGATTTGTGTATCTCGTGTTGGCCGGCCTTTACCTCATCCCAATTAACTATTTGCATAAGTTCGCCACACGCATGAAAAGCGGTATTCTTCAACACGACAAGACCCAGGTTACTTCAGGCTTTGAGAACCTGAAATCACTGTTTAAATTCATGGGGATATTGACCATAGTCATACTTTCGATATATGCACTTATTTTGATTGTAGCGGTTCCTGTAGCCATTTTCCTTGCCCCGTAAATAGTTTTAAAGCCTATTTAAAATACATTTTCGTGCCGTTCAAACTGATTTCACAGCTTTGAACTGAGAAAGTTGTGTTTGATTTAAATAAAACAACCCAGATGAAAAACTTTCTGCTGATTTGCAGCTTCTTAATGAGCGCTAACTTGATCAGTCAACCGCTGAGTCCGCCCACTGCTCACCGCGACAGCGTCGTCGACATCCTCTTTAACCAGGTTATTGTGGATGAATACCGCTGGATGGAAAACCCGGACGAATCACCCTATTTCGAGGATTGGATGGACGCACAAGCCACCCTGACTAAAAAATCCCTCAACAAAGCCTCTTTTCAATGCGACTCGTATAACGCCATCGATAAGTATCTTTTAACAAATTACAGTCATCCGCGAAAAGAAGGGGATTACTATTTTATCTATTCCTTTTTCGATAACGTGAGTTTACCGGCTTTGTTTGTGCAAAATACTTTCAGGGATGACCCGACTATGCTGGTTGATCCCAATTTTATTTCCAGGAAAGATAAAATTTTACTGAAAGGCTATTGGGCATCCCTCGACTCAAAATACCTCGCCTATCAGTTTAGCCGCAATGGTAGCGATTGGGCAGAAATCAGGGTGGTGAACATTGGAACAGGAATTCACAAATCGGATGAGTTGGTGAATGTCAAGTTTTCCAATATTGCCTGGAAAGGGGATGGTTTTTATTACTCAACTTTTCTGAACAACGGAAGCGGTGTCGCCACGGGTCAGGAAGTTATGTACCACGTTTTGGGGACAAAACAATCGGATGATCAAGTGGTTTTTAAGCGTGAAAACAATCCATCGGCTCATTTTACGGTAAACACAACAAGCGATGAAAGATTTCTTTTTTTGAAAGAAATTGATGAAGACAAGGGCTTCATTAATATTTTCTACATTGATTTTCAGTCTGCTATACATTCACTAAGGCCCTTACTTACCCGGCTAACCAATTCGGACAACGTACAAATCATCGACAATCATGGAGATGAACTCATCGCCATATCGCACAAGAATGCCAACAATGGGATGGTGATTAAAATCAATCCCCAAAATCCAAGGGTTTGGGATTTGGTCATACCAGAATACGAACAATCGCTGTTGCTTGAAGTGAAGTTACTGGAGGATAAAATACTCACTGTTTACCAAACCAATGGTAAGCAACAGATCATCTTTTTCGACTACCAGGGTCAGGTGCTCCACGCCATCCAAATCGGTTATGGGTTCTCGGTAAGTGGTTTTAACGGATTGAAAACCGATAAAAAACTATTGTTCTCTTACGAGGGATATGCCATGCCAAAAATCGTGTATATCCTGGACACAGAAAACTATAAAATCAAACCGTTAAAGGCCACAGTTATCAATTTCGACCATTCGCTCTTTGAAACCAAAGAGTTGGAATATACTTCCTTCGATGGCACGAAAGTGCCTATGTTCATGATGTATAAAAAGGACATTGACCTCCACGGAAACAATCCAGCTTTATTGGAGGCCTATGGCGGATTCGGAAGTGTCGAAATGGCTACATTCAGCCCGGGAATTGTGCACTTCTTAATGCGCGGGGGCATCTATGTTTACGCCAACATTCGAGGTGGTGGCGACAAAGGATTAACCTGGGCGAAGCAAGGCAGAGGCCTAAACAAAAAAAACAGTTTCGACGATTTCATCGCCGCCGCCGAATTTCTGATCGAAGAAAATTATACCAGTCCGCAGAAGCTGGCCATAACTGGTGCTTCAAACGGCGGTCTTGTAGTAGGCGTTGCCATGACCCAACGACCTGAGCTTTTTAAGGTCGCTGTACCCATTGTAGCCCCTTTCGACATGGTGCGGTTTGAAAAATACACTGTGGGCCATTGGCATACCGATGAGTATGGAAGTGTTTCCGATTCAGCAGGGTTTCAGCTTTTGATGGATTACAGCCCATTGCATAACATAAAGGATACGGTGAACTATCCGGCCACACTCATCATGACCTCTGATAATGATGACCGGGTTATGCCTTTTCATTCGTATAAATTCGCAGCTAAACTGCAAAACCGTATGGCGCAGACAAACCAGGTGTTGTTGCGCGTAGAGCGGGAAGCCGGACATTATGGTGCTCAAAGCAGTTTTAAAAAGGTGATACAGGAAGATGCTGACATATACGACTTTATCCTCTATCACCTGAACGGGAAAAACTCCACCGACCATTAATTGAACAAACTCTTGCTCAACTAATGTGATGAAGTTAACGCTTCTGGTCTTTTAAAAGTTCAACACCCTGTCTTAAAAACGGTGGCTAACCCCGATACTAAAAGATAGTCCCGGATTAAAGCTACTGTAGAGTTGCTGTTCGGCTTCGTAAGAGAAATAATAACTCTCGATTTTTTCGTTGAGGATATTGGAAATTTTAAAGTCGATAACTGTATTTTGGGAGTCTCCCACTTTTTTGTTTAACCCGAAATTGAGGCTGTTGTAAGGCACGATATAAATATCAGGGAACAACCCAGTACCTACGATGCTCAAGGTAGCACCTTTCACGTTGTAAAACAGTCCGGCATCAAGCCCGATGTCAGGATTGCTGTAAGTGAATCCGGCGTTGATCACGTAGGGAGATTGCCCGGCCATCACGCGCGTATCTTTTACCGTCTCACCTGTTTTCTTGTAGGTCACCCTGGAGTTGTATTCCGTTTCCGACATGTCGATACTTGACGAAACCAGGGTAAGGTTTCCGCTCAGGTTGAAATGTTTTAGTTGTTGCGAAATAAAAATAAGGTCTTTCCTGAATTCAAACTCCAATCCATAGAGTTGTCCATCACCCATGTTGCGCGTTTGGTATTCGGTACTGGTCTGTTGTTCAGGTATTCTTACCAACTCAATAGGGTCTTTAAACTTTTTGTAAAAAGCACTCACCGAGAACATCTGACCTGCTTCGAGGAACCATTCCCACCGCAAGTCTACGTTGTCGATACGCGTTTCAATTAGGTGACCATCCCATGTGGGATAAACGAACAAGCTTCCATTGAATATTCTGTTGGAGAGTGGGTCGAGGATTTGAGCGTAGGAAAGCTCTTTAAATGATGGTCTGGCAATGGTTCTGGAATACGACGCACGCAGGTTTTGCGACTCGGTAAGGGCGTAAATGAAGTTAATAGAAGGAAATAAGTCGGTTGACTCAAGAACTTTGGCGTTTACCAGATTTTTCCCGTTAATCGTATCACCACCCGAGTAGGCCTGATCGCGTCCGGTATAGCGTTGCACGAAGTTCTCTACTCTTACACCTATAATAGCTCTAAGCTGAGCCGTGATGTTAAACTCCTGAGAAATGTATCCAGCTAAATTGTTCACGTTGGCCTGGTACTCGTTTGGATTGGGATCGCGGTTACCTGATTGATAATAGATGGAATTGGGCTTGTTTGGATAGAGGTTAATGGAATCGAGCACATGAGCGGGATCTGGATTGGGCCACGATTGTGATCCAAAGAACTGAACATTATAGAACAAAATTTGATAATCACGGCTTTTGTAGGTATGACTTACGCCAAATTTCAGTTTGGCTTCGTTACCAAAGAGTTCATATTTTTTTGTGATATCGATTTTGGCTGTTGTATTGATTTCATCGAGGTTACGCCAGATTCGTGATGGATTGCCCCCTGCACCGGCACTGAAAAGGGTGTCAATTTCCTGATAAGTAAACGCTGTTTTACGGATGTCCGGGTCATCAGACGAGGAGAGTGTACCGGAAAGGCGCCAATCGACTTCCCACTGTGAAGCTTCGAACAGGTGAACACCGTTTAGCAACACATTAGACAACTCACGTTGATTGTATTCGAGGTTGTCGGAACCGGCAAAATATCCTGATTGTCCGACTGCTGAACCGTCGTTATTGATAAAGAAATTTCCGGCGCGACTTTCGCCATTTTGCAAACGCATGGCCGTAAGCCGGTATTTCGACAATTTTGTTTTGAATGCCAGTCCGGCAAGGCCACCTATGAGCACACTGTGCTCGCCAATTTCTCCGGTTTGAATGGTGGCATAACGCATTTCATAAATATCAGGGTCTATATAACGCTGGTATTCACTGAGTACAACGTCATCATAATACTTGTAATCGCTTTTATAGGAAAGAGAGAAAATATAGCCCAGTTTTGGGTCGCGCTGCTTTGTTTTGTTTTTTCCGGCAATATCGATCTGATCGCCAATGGTGAAACTGGCACTGTAATCCATTGGACTTGTTTGGCGTGTGGTAGCCAGTTGTGAATTAAACCCACGCACAAACTCATTCACTTCCTCTTTGGAAGCTCCGCTAATGGGGGTTGGTATATTGGGTTGGGTGGCACGAGGCTGTAAGGCCCGCTTGCCATCATCGTAGCCCAGAAAATCTGTGCTGCTGCCTTTGTAAGTCAAATAGTCGGGGTTGAAATGCATCGATGGATTATATCCCAGCGAAGCCGACACAGAGATTATCCGTTGCTCAGGGAAATCTTTGGTTTCGATATTCAACAGACCCCCTGTAAAATCAGCAGGCATATCGGCTGTAAAGTTCTTGCTGATCATGATGTTGTTGATCAAACTGGTAGGAAAAATGTCCATCTGCAAGCTGTTTCTGTCGGGATCAAGTCCAGGGATGTCGACATTGTTCAGGGTTGTTTTTGAATACCTGTCTCCCAACCCCCTTACATAAACATATTTTCCATCTTCAACGGAAACCCCGGTTACCCTCTTGGCGGCTTCAACCGCTGTATTGTCGCCGGTGAGTTGAATTTTTGAAGCAGAAATCCCGTCAATCATGGCAGTAGATTTCTTTTTAATGGTGAGCATGGCTGCCTCATTGGTACGCACAGCTTCAGCTTTGATTACAACTTCCATCAGCTCCTGGGCACTTTCTTTCATTATCAGGTTATCCAAAAAGGCAACCTCGTTGGATTTCACCACCACATCTTTTATTAGCATGGGGCTATACGAAATGTATGAAAGTTGCAGGTTATAGGTTCCCGGTTCTACCTCCAGGGTAAACTGTCCATCTAGGTCAGTTGTAGTGCCTGTGAATGTTCCTTCTATCATTACTGCAACGCCAACAAGTGTTTCTCCGGTTGCTTCCTCATAAACCGTGCCCCTGATTTTTCCTTTTTGTGCTTGTGCCTGAAAGATGGTCAAACAGGCGATGATTAGAATGAAAACTGTTTTCTTCATGTTGTAATCGAATTGAAGGTATAGGTTTGGTTTTTAAACATGAAACAGACCCGCAAGTGTTTTTGCGGGCCTGTTTATGACTCTATAATATTGCTATTTAATGAGTTGTGATAGTTATTAAAGTCCGGCTAATTTTCCGGCTACAGAAGCCCATGTCCATCCAAATACAGTGGCATCGGCCTGAGGTGTGCCACCGGCGGTTACTCCGGCAGGAACATCACCATTTACATGGCTGGCCAAATCACCGGCAGCAACGTTTAACATGATACTGTTGAAAGTTACACCCTCAGCGGTAACCCTGTTGATCATTTGTCCTTCAACAATGGCGGTGAAGTAAATGTTCTGTAGATCAACAATAGAGTTAGCATCTACGTTAATTAAATCTGATGCTACGCGACCGAATTCATCATCGCTACATACAACAGTGCCGTTTTTGATAATATGTCCGGCTTCGTACGAACCTTCAGGACCATCTAACTCAAAGTTATGTCCGGTTGGAGTAAGGATAATGAAGTTGTCAACTGTTCCGTTGTATGATTGGTCGGTGTCGATGGCATCGTCATTAACATTCCATACCACAGCATTTTTCAGGTTAACAGTACCACCAAAGAATTCGATTCCATCGTCCTGGTTCGAAACAATCTCTACATTTTCAATAACCGTACCGCTACCAACGCCACCAAGTGAAAGGCCGTTGATTTCGTTACCGGCACCAATGTCAGTTCCTCCATGACGGATGGAGATATATTTGATAACACCAGAGTTGTCGGCGTTATCGTTGCCACCATAGAGACCATTAGGATCTGAGGTAGGAATTCCTTCGATTTGCACTTCGCTAACGTCACCTGATTCGTTTGAAGCTGAGATGCGAGCGTTACCTAAGATTAAAAGTCCGCCCCACAGGCCGGCTACATCAGGAGCCAAGTTAGGACTGGCAATCTCTCCGGGCATAATTTCGTCGGCTACTGAAGTAAAAATGATGGGTGATTGAGCGGTTCCTTCGGCCATCAATTTAGCGCCACGGGCGATCAACAAGGCTGTTGCATTGGCTTGTGTTCCGGCTTCGCCTTTTACAATTACACCAGGCTCAATGGTTAAGGTTACCCCATTAACAACGGCAATACGGCTTTTAAGCACGTATACTTTTCCGGTTGTCCAGGTTTCGTCAGCGGTGATGTTTGAGTTTACATAAACAATCATTTCTTCTGTGCCAACATTTACAACGCCGGTTGCATCGTCAACGGCATTGTTTTTATCGGTAACGGTAAGTTTTACAGAAGCAGCACCGGTAGTGGTACCAGCGGAAAAAGTTACAACAATAGCACCTGAGGTAGCGCCATCTGTACCGTTTGTTTTAATATCAGCTGAACCGTTTTCAACCACGATAGCGGCAGATTTAAAGCCGGCAGCAGCGGTGTAGTTAAAGGTTAAATCTACTGATTCCTCAGCTTTGATGTTTTGTGTGGCAGGAGCTGTAACTTTTGGTCCGGCTACCGGATCGTCAGACTTTTTACAGGCTGAGAAGCTTACGGCGAAAGCCAAAGCTAAAAAGAGAAAAGCTACTAAATTCAGATTTGGTTTTTTCATTTTGAAATTTGTTTAATTAATTTTATTTTTTTTGTTACTGCAATCAATGCGTTTTTAATGATGCAAAAGTGAACCATATGCATTAATAACCGATTAAGGAAAGTTTAAATCCGTATTAAATTAAAGTTAAGGATGCGCTTGTTTTACCAAATCAGTTAACACAAGGGTAATGTTAGCACAGTGCTAATCATATAGAAAACCAATATTTTACAGTATTTACAGGGGGTAATCTTAGTCGGGTTGCACTTCCCAGAGCATGTCGATGTATTCCCAACGGTATGTTTCAGGATAAACCGAAACCAACAAAAAGCCTTCTTCTGTACCCAGGTTCGCGCCTCTCCACCAACGCCCTGAGACAGCTCCTCCAGTGACGAAATGTATTTTGTCTACAAAAACGTCTTCGAGTATATGGGTATGTCCTTGCAGAACTAAAAGCAAATTATGTTCGTCGAACAAGTCGATAACCGCTTTGCTGTTGGTAACGATGATACCTGAATCACTTTCTATTTGATTTCTGAAAAAATAGGGGACAAAGGTCGTGGTGAGGGGTATGTGCGAAATCAACACAATCGGAACGGTGCTGTCGAGTCTGGACAGATCCTCTTTTATCCAGCTGATCTGGGTAGAATCAATTTCTCCAAAATACCGCCTTGCAGGGGTTGTGCCGATGGCATCGACCACCACAAAATGCCAGCCCTTGTGATCAAAGGAATAGTATCTGGAGGTTATTCTGTTTTCGTAAATCTTTTTTCCAAACTCAGGATGATCCAGCGGCACCCCACTTTTTTCGTATAACCCAAACAGTTCATGGTTTCCCATGGTATTGTAAACAGGCATATTGAACAGTTGTTGCATGCTATCGTACAGTACATAAAGCGAATCGGCTCTTCCATATCCCTGACCCAGTGCATCGTAAATCAAATCTCCTCCGTTGATTACAAAGTCTGGGTTAAGTTCATTCACCAGTTCAATGGCCTGGCTAAAACCGGCTATCGCGTTGCGCTCAGGCTGGAGGTGGATATCGGTTAAAAAGGCAAAGGTGAACAAGGGTGTTTCCTCTTTTTGAACATCCGTCGTGTGGACACAGGCCGACAAACCAAGCAGTACAGACAGGGAAATGGCAAAAAGGCTAAGACTGAGGTATTTCATTTGATCGGTATAAATATTTGTGGTCAAAAATAAGCTTACTCCTCCCCTGTTTCATGTGTTCAGGGTTAAGTTTCTGTAAGTAAATCAAGTCGCTATTGGAGCTCCAGTTGTCCGTTCAGCTTTTTTATGGCCTTTTCTCTCACTTTTGTCGTTCCTCCATCAAAAACACGGGTGTCGAGGGGCGCATTGGTTTTCCAGGCTCCGCGGGTAAAATCCGGCACATCGATGGGTTGAGAATTGTTGGAAATGCTCCACTCACTCAACGGGGTAACACAGCTCCAGGCTGCGGCGTCGTATACATCCATGTCCATCGGCAGGCCGTTACGCAGGTTATCAATCAAACGCCAATCCATGATAAAGTCCATGCCCCCATGCCCACCTACACTCTTGGCGATCTCTCCTACCCTGCGTACTATCTCCGGCGTGTATTGCTCTTCAATAGCAGCCATTTCATCTTCACTCACCACTTTATGACCAAAGGCAATGTGTTGCCTGGGCCATTTCTGGGCAAAGCACTTTGTTCCGCTGAGCAAATGTATTCTGGAATACGGACGGGGTGAGCTTACATCGTGTTGAATCATGATGGTGCGCCCGAGGTGTGTTTTTATCAGCTGGATGTCCATGTTCCCACGCATATCAAGTCCTGTAAACTGTTCATATACCGGATCTTCCTGTGCCAGCTCACGGATGCGCGATTGCAGGGTAAAATCCTTCGACATGATGGCCGTAAGGTAATCCATTTTATCCCCTCTGTTAATATTCATAGCCTGACAGATTGGGCCAAGTCCATGCGTAGGATATACGTTGGCTTTCTTTTCATTTTCCCAAATCCGCCACCATCGGGTATAAGCTCCATCCACAAGTTTATCGTCCTGGGGTTTGTTGAAAAGCCAGTAATCCAGATCGTGTATGTAGGCTCCTTCGCCATGAATAAGTTCTCCAAAAACGCCATGCCTTACCATGTTCAGGGTGAGTAACTCAAAGAAATCGTAGCAACAATTCTCGAGAATAATACAGTGTTTGCGTGTTCTCTCACTCGTTTCGACCAGTTGCCAACATTCATCGAGGGTTTTGGCACTGGGCACTTCCACCGCGGCGTGTTTGTCGTTCTCCATGGCAGCCAAAGCCACAGGCACATGAAACTCCCAAGGAGTGGCTATATAGACCAAATCAACTTTGTCGCTGACGCAGAGGTTTAAAAATTCGTCGTCTCCGCCCACAAATTCCATGGCTTTGGGAAGTCCGACTTTTTTGAGCAGCTGTTGCGCTCCATCCACCGCATCCTGCCTGATATCGCAGAGGGCGGTGATTTCAGCACCTTCTATCAGCGCCATACGTTCTACCGCTCCGGCACCCCGGTCACCAATGCCGACAAAACCAATTCTTACTTTTTTCATTTTAGGGGCGGCATACCCGCACATGTTAAAAGCTTGATCGGTAGCAGGTTGAAAGTCTGAAAAGCCAGGCCTTGATTGAAAATCTCCGGTTATAGCCTGCATAACTCCCGATGACAACACACCTGCGCCCAGCAAGGATGTTTTAATGAAATTTCGGCGGTCTCTTTCCATGTCAATTCTATTAATTTTTATTCAAAATCTCTTCAACTATTTGCAGCATTTTGTTTTCATTTTCTTCCATGCTTGTTAGCAGGGCTTTTTGTGCCCTCCACCGATCCAGGTTATGATGGGGTCTGTGGGTTTTGAAATAAATATCCCCGTTAAAATAGTCAGTTAAAAACCGTAACCCGATGATAAAGGTCATGATCTGGGGTGAGATATAGAGTATATTTTTTTCATTTGTCTCTAATGCAGCCGCGTTTTCAAGTAAATATCCCCGACAATAGGCTTCAAACAGATCAAGTCGCACGAACATGGAAGAGAGATCGGTTTCATCTTCAGCAGCAGATGCCGTTCCCGTCCTGATAGCATCGCCAAAATCGTGAAAGTAATAACCCGGCATCACCGTGTCAAGGTCAATCAGGCAAATGGCTTTCCCCAAACTGTCAAAGAGTATGTTGTTAATTTTGGGATCGTTGTGGGTGACTCTCATGGGCAGTCCGGATGAAAAAACACCGTTTAAAATCGCTGCAAAACGTATAAATCTCTTCTTTACAAACGCAACCTCTTTTTCAAGTCCTTCAACTCTTTGCTTCGGGTCGGCTTCTGTTGCTGCCACAAACTGCCTGTAACGGGATTCGAGGTTGTGAAAATCAGGCAGGGTAACTTCCAACTCCAGTGGCGTAAAATTGGCTAACCGACGATGAAACAAGCCCAGCGCTCTCCCTGCTTCTTCGGCCATTGTAACCGAACTTACCTTGTCAAAACTGTGGCTTCCTTTGATGAAGTGAAAACATCGCCAACAATTTCCCCGGTCATCGGTATGGAAACTCCGTTTATCTTGCGTTAAAACCAATTGCAGGTTATGGTTGTTGGCTGTCGGCCGGAAATGCCCGTTTTCAGGGTTTTGTAGATGCTCCGTCACTTTGAGTATATTGTGCTGCAAAGCTGATACATCCTTAAAAATATCCTGATTTATATGTTGCAGGATGTACGACCCGGCCTCCGGTGAAGCGATCAGATAGGTGTCGTGGATATGGCCTGAACCATAAGAAACAGGCTCTGCATCAACTGCTTTTGGAAGAAAACACCGGACGACTTCTCTTAAATCCATTCTTGCTATTTATGGGTGGAAAAATACAAAATATTAACCACGTGTTCACTTGTCGTCTTCAACATAACACTATTTTTGTCCCCTAATCATAAAAAAACCAAGCTATGGATACCGGCTTAAAAAGAAGTCAGCTGCTGATGACAAAAATTATTGCCACGCTCGGCCCGGCGACTAACTCCGTGGCTAAGATGGAATCGTTGATTAATGCCGGCGTACGTGTTTTCAGGATCAATTTTTCGCACGGACTGTTTAGCGAGTACGATCAGCTTATCGAAAACATCCGTCAGGCGGAGAAAAACACCGGCGAGTATGTAGCCATTTTGGGAGATATCAGCGGGCCGAAAATCAGGATNNGAAAAACCAGTGTTGTCGACGACTTACGGGGCGTTTATCGACGAAGTAAAACCCGGACACCGTATCCTGCTCGATGACGGCAACATTGAACTGTCGTGTCTGAGAGCAGAAGGAGAAATGCATGACATGCGCTTGGTGTGTAAGGTGATAAGCGGCAACCTGCTGACTTCTTCAAAAGGAGTAAACCTGCCTGACACCGATTTGTCGTTGCCCTCGATGACAGAAAAAGACTATCAATGTGTTGAATACGCGGTGGACAAAGAGCTTGATTTTTTAGCTTTAAGTTTTGTTAGAACCCGTGAGGATGTTTTGGTGCTTAAAAACAAGTTGCGATCGCATGGCGTTCGCCCAAAACACCTGGACATAACGGCGTTCGATTTCGGGTTTTCCACTTCGCACGAAGACTCACATTATATCCCTATCATCAGCAAAATTGAAAAGCCACAAGCCATAAAAAACCTGGCTGAGATTATCGAAGAATCGGATGGTATCATGGTGGCGCGTGGTGATCTGGGCGTGGAAATGGATTTGGCCGAAGTGGCTATCCTCCAAAAAAAGATTGTTCATCTTTGCCGTAAAGAAGGCAAACCGGTCATAGTGGCCACGCAGATGCTGCAAAGCATGATCACCGAAGCCGTGCCTACCCGTGCCGAAGTGAGCGATGTGGCCAATGCCATCCTCGACGGGGTGGACGCCGTCATGCTCTCGGGAGAAACCGCCGTTGGTAAACATCCGGTTGCTGCAGTGGAAATGATGCGACGGATTGCCATCAAAACCCATGCTTTTATCCGGGAATTCGGGAAAGACCAACCCCGGTATATTCCAAGAGAAAACGCTTTGAACAGAAAATCGGCCATGGCTCATGGTGTGGCCGATATAGCCAAAGACATACGCGCCGATTATGTAGTTACCTGGATGCATTCGGGCGGTAGCACCATGATGATATCGCAACAGCGCATGGAAGTCCCGATAATAGCTTTCGGTGAAAATACTTCGCGGTTACGGCAATTGTCGCTTCTCTACGGTGTTTGGCCGCGGTTTATGGCACAACCCGGCTCAGGCAGTGGCTTTATCGGCGAAATCAATGGGTTTTTAAAAACGTTTCAGCTGGCACAGGATGGCGACCCGGTGGTGATTGTGGCCAGCGACCCGATAACGAAACGCGGACTTACCAACCGCATTGTAATCCATTATGTAGGCGAAACAATGGAATAGAAAGGGTCTTGCTAAAAAAAAATAATTTTGAAAAAAAATATTCATGGAGTTAAAACTGATATCAGACTTTAAGCCTACCGGCGACCAACCCGATGCCATCCGTCAGCTGACAGAAGGACTTGTGCGTGGCGACACGGCCCAGGTGCTTTTAGGCGTCACAGGCTCGGGAAAGACTTTTACCATCGCCAACGTGCTGGCCAATGTGCAGCGTCCTACTTTGGTTTTAAGTCACAATAAAACCCTGGCCGCTCAGCTTTACGGCGAGTTTAAACAGTTTTTTCCGGAAAATGCCGTTGAATATTTTGTTTCGTATTACGATTACTACCAGCCTGAGGCCTATATTCCGGTTACCAACACCTACATCGAAAAAGATTTAAGTATCAACGATGAGATTGAAAAACTCAGATTGAGCACCACCTCCTCGCTGCTCTCGGGCCGACGTGATGTGATCGTGGTTTCCAGTGTGAGCTGCATTTATGGTATCGGTAACCCGGACGATTTCACCAGCAATGTTATTCCTGTAAACAAAGGCATGTTGCTCAGCCGCAACAAGTTTTTACGCGATCTCGTCACGGCATTGTACTCAAGAAACAACATCGAGCTCAAACGTGGGACTTTTCGCGTGGTGGGCGATACCGTAGACATTTATCCGGCTTACATGGATTACGCTTTTAGAATAGTTTTCTGGGGCGATGAAGTTGAGGCCATCGAAAGCATTGATGTGGTTTCAGGTAAACGGGTCAGCGACCTCGATCACGTGACCATCTATCCGGCCAATATTTTTGTTACTTCACCTGACAAAATGAAGTCGGCCTTGGAGGATATCAAAACAGACATGATTAAGCAGGTGGAATATTTCAGGGAAACAGGCAAACACCTTGAAGCCAAACGCTTGGAAGACAGGGTAATTTACGACATGGAGATGATGCGGGAGCTGGGCTACTGTTCAGGTATTGAAAACTACAGCCGCTATTTCGACGGACGATCGCAAGGGAGCCGCCCGTTCTGTCTGCTCGATTATTTCCCTGAGGACTATATCACCGTGATCGACGAAAGTCATGTGACGGTTTCGCAAATCAGGGCCATGTATGGCGGCGACAGGTCGAGGAAAGAAAATCTGGTGGAATACGGGTTCAGGCTTCCTTCGGCCATGGATAACCGACCTTTGAAATTTGAAGAATTTGAAGGACTTACACGGCAGGCGATTTTTGTGAGCGCCACTCCTGCCGACTACGAAATTGAGAAATCTCAGGGAGTGGTGGTGGAACAATTAATCCGCCCGACAGGTCTGCTCGATCCGCCGATAGAAGTACGCCCCAGCCTCAACCAAATTGACGATTTGTTGGATGAAATTGAAAAAACGGTCGCCAAGAATTTCCGTGTCCTCGTCACCACCCTCACCAAACGTATGGCTGAGGAATTGACGAAATACTTGCTCAACCTGAACATCCAGACACGTTATATCCATTCCGATGTCGACAC
>DJVY01000010.1 GCA_002440885.1 Bacteroidales bacterium UBA6244 | reverse complement strand
GAAATGGGTGTAAAGGTAAAAAAAATTACCAAAAAGTTTAGGCAACCTGTCAGGCAAAGGCTGTATAATACATTTGGTTTTGTGGTGACAGGGCAGGCAGGCGTGGTTTGATAGCTACTCCTCCCACAAAAACCGCACAACAGCTTTTGTGCCGGCGGGCAGATCAAACCAAAACACGCATCCGTCAGGAGTGAGCTTTTGCCTGGGCTTTAGTCCGTTAACCACTACAAAATCAGCCGCAGTAACCAGTGCCAGATTTTTCAGGTCGGCAGGTCCATTGTTGGAAATGGTTAGATGCCCTTCGGGCGAAATGGCATAATCAACCTGTTCCAGGGCCAGATTGTAATCGAGAAATTCCCGCACCGTGGTCAGGTTCAGGTCTCCCCTGTCGCGCAGATACGACATCCGCTCCAGGGTCTGGTTAAAACCGGGCTGCGCCACCAAAAGCGAGTCTTTGCCATAGGTCCAGAATCCCTTTTTAGGATCAGCCCAGGCCGGATAGCTGTGGTTTATCTTAACTTCCCACTGCGCCACAAACTGCTGTAATCGTTGATTACTGAAATAATAATCCCACAATGGGTCTTGTTCAACAAAAAGGGCACTGGTAGTCGGCCAATGGATTAGGTCGTTGGTTTGGCTGCTATGCCGCCAGTAATCGGGCTTTGGCCAAAAATCTCCAAACCCTTGAAAAGGCTTGTTGATATTCCCGTCAAATGGCCAAAAATCAACGCTGGCCATGTCTTCGTAGTAGCTGTTGTGGAGATACCTGACACCAAATTGTTCCCAAATATCAAGGGCATAGAAAGGCGACTTTTTCAAGGTGGCATCGCATACCAGGTCTTCGCGGTTGTTCTGCAACCCATTGTTGTTGCCGTGATCAATCCACGAAACAGTATTGAAATTATTTTGCATAAAAGCCATCGACTCTTTGAAAATGGCCGGAGTAGTAGTGAAATGGTCAGGCGTATGCAAACAAATTTCGCTCCCACGGTGGCTTATTTGTTGTAAAAAGGTCAGAAAGTCTGCATCTGTTTGTATGCAGATTTCCAGATCGTTAAACTGTCCGGCGGTAGTTTCTGTCAGCGTTACGCTGTCGGGATTAGCATAAAAAACACTCTTCGTCACCGGGATGCCGTAAAACACAAACCCGCCAACAGCCTCCTCAGCCTGTGTTATCGTTTCGGAGCCGAAATAGGTGGCCCTGTGTGTTGCCAAATTCGTCCAATCGGCATGCTCCGACCAGATATAGGTGGCCAGATAGCCCGCAGGATTTTTCATCAACCGCGGCAGGTTTTTAGTGCCTGTGTTCACATTTAAGATAAACGATGAACTTTGTTTTTGACCACGCTTGCGCGAAGCTTTCGAGACATCAATTTGCAAGTTGGTCGTATCGGGAGCAAGCGGAAATCGAAAAAACGGATGATCCTGATCGTATTCTAAATTGACCCAAAGTTGGTTTCTGTCGGTATCCAGCTGAAACGAACTCACTTGAGGGGCATGGTATATCCACCAATTTCCGGTTTCGTTTCCAAACATAACGCCTTGTTTATTAAGCCAGTATTCATCCGCAAAGTTGTTTACATCGATTTTACGGTTCGATTTAAAAACGGTTGAAACAGGGAGAGCGCTGGTAAAAACAAGCGATTCCCGTTCGATTTGCTGTCTTCTGAGAAATTTTTCCGTGACTTCTACCCTGAGCTCAGGAGTGCCTTCTCGGCATATCAAAACCAACCGGGTCTTTGATTCGTTTTGATCAAGCGAAAAAACCAACCGGGTTTCCTTAGCCGTGCTTTTCGTTTTTACCAGCTCAGGAAGCAGATCAGCCCGGTGTTTAGCGTTGCTGTACTCCTTCAGCGATACATATTGTAGCGACTGTACCAGCTGATTTCCATCAGGGTCGTTTACTGACAGTACTTTGTTCTCAGCGTCGTAGTTTACCGAGTAAAACTTATTCTGATACAATGTAACAGAAACCCCAATCACCGCAAGGTCGGGCACTTCGGGTAAAAAAGTCGGGTTGTGGTGTAACCTGAAACCTATCTCCAGATCATCAAACCACACAGGTCTTTCAGGCGTTTGATTCCACAGGTAAGCCTTAATGGTGGCCGATTTGGTCAGACTTGCCGGAATCAGCAGGCTATCGGTGACCAGCTCCCACTGGTTAGCCGAAATCTTTGAAGGCTTTAAAGTAAAGCCATGCCAAAACACTGATTTCCCGTCCTCTTCCAGGGTTAAAACAAACAAGGGCGCGGCTTCGTTTGTTTGGGTGAAGAGTCTTCCCTGAAAGACAAACCAGGCGTTTTTTCCGGAAATTTCGTCAGGAAATCTTTTTTCAAACCCGATGCCATAAGGTTGCCCCGTTTTGGTTACAGAGGATTGTCGGCCGGAAAAAGCCAAACCGGTATCAATGCTTTGAACACCAATCCAATGATTGGCAAAGTCCTTTCCTTCAAGGTCTGTAGAAAATACCTGGGCATTTGTCCACAAGGTTGTACAAAGCATGAACATCGTAAGCATTACTGCCCTTAACCCCCGGAGAGGTTTAATCATTTTCAGGCAAAACAGGCTCATTTATATTCTTTAACCGTCACTTCGTTTTTAAGTACGTTCAGTCCGAATAATGCCAAAGCTTCAAAATCGTTAACAGAGGGATAGAGGGTAATTGGGGCGATGCTTCCGATGCGGCTTTTTACATTTTCGAGAAACCGTTCGCTATCGAAAATCATTCCCGTAAGGATAATCGCATCCACCTTCCCGGAAAGGGTGGCCACATGAGAAGCAATTTCCTTGCTCACCTGATACGACAGGGCATAGGAGATAAACTTGGCTTTTTCGTCGCCACCGGCAATGCGGGCATTTATTTCGGTGATGCTGTCAGTACCCAAATAGGCCTTGTATCCGCCTTTTGAAGTAATCATCTCCATCACCTCCTCTTTGGTGTGTTTGCCACTAAAACAAAGCTCTATCAACTGCCCCATTGGTAAAGTTCCGGTACGTGTAATCGAAAAAGGTCCACCACCGTCGAAAGCCTGGTTCACATCTACCACACGTCCTTTTTCGTGCGCACCGATGCTGATGCCACCACTTCCGATATGGCATACAATCAAATTGAGTTCCTTGTAAGGGATATTTACCGATTTGGAATACTTGCAGGCCACATGCTTGTGGTTAAGTGCATGAAAAATTGACTTCCGCTCGAACATGGGATGGCCTGTAATACGGGCTACATCGCTGAGCTCATCTACAACCACGGGATTGGCCATATAGGCATTTTTGCCCAGTTTTTGTGCAATATCAAAAGCCAGAATTCCTCCTAAATTGGTAGCGTGAATGCCCATCACGCCGCGTTCCAGATCGTTTACCATCGCCTCGTTGATCAGGTAAACGCCCTGAGAAACAGGTTTTACAAGTCCGCTTCGTCCCATTACCAACTCGATGTTTTCCAGGTTAATGCTGTTCTTTTCAAGCTCTTCCATTATTACCTTGAATCGCAGCTCCTTTTGTTCAATTACATTGGTGAACCGGGCCAGCTCATCAAGATCGTGCTTGATGGTCTTTAAAAAAATAGGTTCGGTATTGCGATAAACAGCCAGTTTGGTGACTTTGACTTCAGGGTAAATTACCAGAATATTTTTTGTGATCATGCCTCATCATTTTAAGTGCATAAAAGTAGAAAAAAAACCAAAACAGCCTCTCTTTGACTCAAATTAAGAACGCATCTAAAATCGCCGGTTATTTTGAGTTTGACAAAAAACCCGGGCTTACCGGAACAAATGAGCATTTTTTGGGCAAGCATAACGAAGATAGCGGACTTTATAAGTAAACACCTCAGGTTTCGCATGTTGATTTATGCTATTAAATCCTCTAATCTTACTTTTTTCCAAATTGAATGCTTCATTTATAATAGATTATGTACGCATTTCCTTCTTAACTAATATGCTGCAAAACGCTGAGAATCCTCTGTGTACCTCTGTATTACACCGTGAAATAGTTTTAGCTATATAATGAAGGACAAGGAGATTTCAGGAAATTACACGGAGTTGCACGGAGAAGGCACAGAGCCACACGGAGTTGGGCAAAGAATATGATTACATAGTAATATACCCATATACAAGCCAATGAAAACTCAACGTCAACTGCGAGACTTAAATGAACCCACTTACGCCCCTCCATTTTTCCTCACTTAATGCGGCGGGGCATCTTTTTTACAACAATCCGGTAGTCTGTCGTAGGCCCGTTTGTCAGCCGCGAGGTCGTCGGCATCGTAACCGATTTTTGTGACGGCCTTTTTGAGGTTTTCCTTGGTGTTCTTACTCTTTTTAACGACCACGGTGAGCACTTTGGTGTCTAAATCGAGGCTTACTGATTTTACCCCTTTTTCAAATGCCATGTCGTGTTCCAGCCTGTCTTTGCATTGCTGGCAAACTGCAGAAGTTTGTATGGTGATGGTGTCGTATTTACTTCCATTATCGCTTTGCGCGAAAACAGATCGCCCCGACAGCAGGGCAACTATTAAAAATATAGTGGTGATATGTTTTTTCATTTCTTTTTGTGTTTAAAGTTCAAAACTAAAAAATATCTCATTTAAAACAGATACGGTACTTGTGGTGATTAACCTTGGTTGAGAGCCAGCCAAAAGCGGCCTTATTCCTTTATCATAAACCTGAACCCGGCATACACTTTTATTCCGCTCACAGGACCCCAAATGATGGAAGAATCAAAGTACTTGCCAAAGGGGTCATCAGCGGCTATAATCGGGTTGTTCTGGGTGTAATTGGTCAGGTTTTCAGCTCCCAGATAAACTTCCCAACGTTTGAAAAACCGGGTGATCTGGGCATTGATTACCACATAAGCAGGCGACTCCGACTTTAGCTGATATTCCGCCGGGTTAAAACCTGTATAGGGTATGCGCTGATCGCCATTCAACTGAATGTTGGCATCCATCTGCCATTTTTTCTGCGATGTTAAATAGCTCAAGCTCACGAGCCCCTTGTATTTATTTACCAACGGCTTTTCAATCAGTTGA
Source organism: Bacteroidales bacterium UBA6244 (assembly GCA_002440885.1). Taxonomy (GTDB): domain Bacteria; phylum Bacteroidota; class Bacteroidia; order Bacteroidales; family F082; genus UBA6244. The sequence continues at coordinate 12,640 of DJVY01000010.1, read as the reverse complement.
TCATTTAAGGTAGTTTTAACATCATTGTACCTAAAAGCAAGGGTAACATCGAGGTTTTTAAGCAGCTCGTAATTTGTTTCAAGCTGAAAACTGTTTGAATAGGATTGTCCGTTAAGGTTGTAAAAGTATACAGAGAACGCCTCTGCTTCCCGGTTCATAATCACCTGGTTTATAAAATCTGTCCTGAAAAAATCGGCTGTAATGCGCCACTCACGCGCTCTCACGTCGAGGTAGGTAGTATAGCTCAGTCCGTAATTCCATGAAGACTCAATTTTAAGGTCCGGTGCTATAACAAGCCGTTTTGACGTGGCCAGGATGGATGTGTTTTCGGCAATAACATTGGGCGAACGGTATCCTTTTCCGGCACTTAACCTAATCAGGTTGTGTTCGTTAAGGTTGTATTTGGCATGAATCCTCGGGGTAAAAAGTGTTCCGTACAAATTGTGCTCATCAATTCTTAAACCAACAATTACATTAAAATTTCCCTGATTGGAATAGCTGTATTGGACGAAAGCACCGGGTACTTTCTCGTGTCGGTTAAAGGTGCTGTCGTTGAGCACCTCATAGTAATTGTCGAGCATAAAGCTCAGGCCTGTGGTAAACTGATGCTTGCTGTGAAACAACCACGACTGGAACATAAGATTTCCATAGTAGGAAACCTGGCGTGCATCGTAATTGTTTAAACCGAAATAGGCNNACCCCGATGCCATAGGGATGATCAACATCTCTGGTCATGTTTGGACTGAAGCTCATCTGCCCTCCCTGTCTTTCTTCACTAAGCCACTGAACGCCAAGCTGGGTGTGGAGCGCTTTGCCCTGATACTTCCAGCGGTTCATCAGGTTGATTTGGTTTACAAGAGGCATGTCTAAAAACCCATCATCGTTTCTGTCGTGTTTTATCCTGAAATACTCTGCATGGGCCAACAGGGCTGTACTTATCCTGGCCGTCACGGGCATTCTGGCTACCAGGTTGGCTTCGGCTTTTCCTTCGTGGTTTCCGTACATGTTTACAAACAGCCTGTCGCCTTCGTCGGGTTTTTTATACTCGATGTTGATTTGTCCGGCCATCGACTCGTTGCCGTTGTTTACCGCCGAAGTACCTTTCGACACCTGTATCGACTCCATCCAACTGCCGGGCACATAACCAAGTCCGTAAGGCGTGGCCAGTCCGCGCATATTGGGTATGTTTTCGGTTAAAAACTGGGTATAAATGCCGGCCAGACCGAGCAGCTGAATTTGTTTAGCTCCGGTAACGGCATCGCTGTAGCTAACATCCACCGCCGCGCTGTTTTCAAAACTCTCCGACAAATTACAGCAAGCCGCCTTTTGCAGCTCCGCCTGATTGATTTCCGTAATGTTTCGGGTAGCCGTACGTGATAAAAACGCGCCCTGACGGGAGGTAATTTCTACTTCGCTCAAATTTTTTACGCTGCTGAGCACCACATGAACATGGTTGTGCTTTAGTTTACTTAGGTCTACCGTATCGCTTTGATAACTAATATAACTGATTACCAAAATCTTTGGCGACTCAGAAATCAGTTTTAGCTCGAAATGACCTGAGGCATCGGTCACTGTGCCGTTGGTTGTATTTAATTGTACTACGTTAGCACCAGGAAGCGGTTTGGTGGATTCACCCACGGCTTCCATTACATGCCCTTCTGTTGTTTGACCCTGTGTGGGGATTATCTGCCATAATATCAGGAAGATAAATATATATTTATTCATTATTACACGTGTTTATACCGAATCGGATTTGGTTTACAAAATCAGAAAAACCTAATCCTCTCGGGATTAACTGCTTCTAACAGGATATTCTTGCGAAATCAGTAAGAAGCAGTATACATGGATTAGATGTGATAGCACTATTGAAAATTTTGCCTGCCAGGTTCCGGATAAGTTACCGGTTCGGTAATAGTTTACCGACACACAGCATGATAAGATATATCACACGATGTATTCTAAATGTCAGGCAAAAAAATCAGGAAAGCGGATCGGGAGCAATTCTAATCTGTAAGAGGCGGGTAAGTAACTTTTTCCCCGCTATCGGGCTGGGTGGCTCTTGCGGGTAAGTGTTGACTTCTACTGGCTCTGTAAAGCGATAAAGCGAAAACGAGGGCACATCAAAAAGCTCAATCTCAGCAGGCTGCGGAGAGTCGTTTTCGAGCAGGGAGGTGTAGTAGGTATTGTTTATTTTAAACACCTGTGAAACATCGGAGCAGCAATCGCGCTGTGTATCGGTGCTACATCCGCTTTTGGTTTGGCAGCAATCGTGCTGAGGGAGCGTTACGCCGTGGTGATCGCAGGTAGCTTCATCCGAAAACAAACTGCTGATAACCTCCCCTTCGGTATTGCAATAATGGGTATAAATGGTTATCCCTGTGGTAGATACCAATAAGGTAACCACCATCAACAGATTAAACAAATATTTAATACTCTTTACCATATCTTGTTACATTCGGCCACAAAGTTACCTGTCCGTTTCATGGCATGGTGTTAACAAAGTGTTAAGGGGGGAAGTAAAAAACTTTTTCAATACAAACATATTATTGAATTCGCCTATATCTATAGCATGTAGTTTATTAGTAACTTATTCGTGCACAGAAAGTGTTGCATTGTTTTGGTTTTTTGCTATTTTGAACTAATAATCAGTTTCTCGAAAAAGGTCTGGTTTTGTATTTGAATATGAGCCATGTATACACCTTGAGGAAGGTGGGATAAATCTAATACAAAAGGAAATTTATCACAATAAAACCAATCAACTTGATAACCAGACATATTCAAAATCTTGATATTGATATCCTTTAGATTTGATTGAGGGGAAGAGATAGTGAAAATTCCTGTAGAAGGGTTTGGATTTATTAAAACAACTGCGCCATGGACACCATCGAAATTATCAATTTCTGTGTGTAATTCCCCATTTAAAAACAAAGGGAATCGTCCTAAAAAACCATCCTCCTTACCATTAGAGGCTATTTCTAAGTTGTTTAATGCCATCGTATTTCTAAAATGACCTGTAAAGTTGACATAGCCCTGTGAGATCGATAACGATTCAACAAAGTCACCATAAGCACCGCCTATGTGATGACTTTTTAAATAATGATGATATGGGTTAAAACAAGCAATAACAATGTCAAAGTAACCTTTTGCTTTGAGCGTATCAACATTCGTAACTATTTCATCTTGAAATATTCCGGCTATAACAATATTATCATCAGCATCGGACGAAACAGATATTCCGCTTTCGTTCAGTTTACCTCCAATTTTTTCGAGCCAATTAACATTCCCAAATTCATCAATCTGGCATAGTAGCATATCCGATTTTCCATTGGATAGTATCTCCCTATCTGCAAAAGCTATTTTGTCTTCAAACGAACCAGTAAGTAAAAGTTCATTGCCTTTATAGAGCGCTAAATCATTCATTTTATCATCAAACCTGCCACCGATTTTTTTATACCAAATGGCATTGCCACTTTTATCAAGTCTTACGAGTACTATATCCGATTTTCCATTTGAATGGATTCGTTGTTCCTCAACTTCAATTACATTGGTATAATTCAAACCCCAGTAAATGTTGTTATTCTTATCAGCGATAACTTGGCTGCCTTGCAATGACCCTGGAGACAGTGCATGGTTTAGGATAGACATCTCACCCATTTTATCAATACGCGCAAGAATAGCGTATGAACTATTTCGGCTATTTCTAAATGTTTCCTGCTCAGGTTTTGACCCAAAGGAAGCACTTATTAGCAATGTACCATCAATTTCAATTTCAAAATCGTGAACAAAATCATGACCGATAGTTCCATAGCGATTAGCCCGGATTATTTTACCTGCAGTTGACATTTTTACCAAAAATATATCATCGCCTCCTTTAGACACAAGAGTTGTATCGCCAAAAATGACCGACCAGGAAAAAATTCCAGCCAAATAAATATTACCCTTTTTATCGCATTTAATAGCCGTTCCCATCTCGGTAGCTATTAAATTTTTGCGGATTCCGCTTCCAAATTGTTTTACCCAAAGCAAGTTTCCGTCAGTATCGAATTTTGCTACGAAAATGTCTGTATCCCCATTGGATACAAGATGTTCATCACCAAATACAGCCTCACTTTGAAAGAAACCAGTAATATATATATTCCCAAAATCATCGGTACAAACTGACTTGCCCACATCAACATCTAATCCACCAAAGCTATTTACCCAGTCGTATTGTTTCAAGTATTGACCATTGCAGATAGTTGACAGCCAAAAAGATAGAAAAATCAGAAAATACTTCCTCCACTTTGTTTCTTTTTTTGATAACATCTCGATATTGTTCATGTTGGTGTTAATTTTAATTACAAATGCAAGGGCATACTATTGGTTAAAATTGTTTGATTGACTCGAATTTGAAGCAATACAAAAAGTACGCTTCCCAACTTTTATGTTGATATCGTATTCACTCGGTAAATCTTTTCTTTCAAAAAAGCAAATAATTGGATTGGGGTTAGTGATTTTGGCTATCACTGTTCTGTCTTTTGCAACAACCTCAATTTGATCTATTTCGGTTAGAAAATTTATCTGGCTCCAGGCAAAAGATGGATGCGTACGTATCAACATTTTTCTGAGGTTTTGCAATCGAATAGTTAAAAAGTCTATTTCCTTAAAATCATCCAATTGAATGGCTTTTCCCTCAACGAAGCTATGTTCGTTAACATAATCAAAGTTTTCAGGACTATTTGTACTACGATCTGTTGAACATTTTCCGGATTCGGCCACAAACTCAGCTCCTTCTTCAGCGAAAAATCCATCCTCCAAAATAATCTCTTGTGCTGCATAATTAATTGTTGCTCCGTTTTTTATGATAGCAGGATATCCTTTCCCCCCAAGTGTGATTTTAAATGCAGTTAATTCAGGATAGTTACCTGGTGGTTTTTCAAAATTCACAAATTTGAATTCTTTGTACACATCACAAAAACTGCGATTCCTTGAATCACCAATTACAACAGCACCACAATCATTTGTGCTGCTTCCATTTTTATTTGGCCCCCCTGTTATCAAGGAGTTGTAATCTGAGTCAAGCGAAAAGCCAAAGCTGGCTCCTGTGTTCCAGGGATCTTCAAGTCCTGTATACATGCTTGGAAGCCATTGAAACCCACCATTATTTCTATTATAAACTGCACCTCCTAACATGTATTCGAAGTTCCCGTATGCATTATTATAACATGGCACATCGTATTCCTGACTTACAGTGCCAGTGATAGAAATTGGTTCCCCATACTGAGGTTGAAATGCACAGTTCTTACCTGCTAGTGACACAAAATCACTAACTGAAATATGATTATTTGCATCAATCCATAACTTCGTCCATTCATCATTATCCGGGTTTTCTTTCCATTCACCATCAGCATCTTTATACTGTATTCGTGAATCCAAAGATTGGTTGTAATAAGCTCCTATATAACTGTATAGCAAGGACTGATCAACCAAATCAAAACCTTTTCCTCCTAAAAAAGCATGACTATAGTCGTTGCCATCAACAGGTGTGTGAACCGTGTGCTCAAGCCCCCAGTCGTTTGGCTGGTTGAGGTTTCTGTTGTAAACGCGGATTTCACCATTTCCAACATCAGGCACTCCAACCGCAAGCAAATCATTTTCAAGGTCAATATTGTATCCTAATCTCGTTCCTGCTCCCCCCTCTATTGTATGGTTTAAGCCCCAACTATCTGTAAGCCCTCCCTGATTTCTGTAGAGTATCTTTATCCAGTCGTATCCGCTAACAACCGCCCAATCGCCCCATATAGTTACTTTTCGGCCATAGTCGGCGACATTCGTAGTAGAGGCTATGGAATTCACGGTGCCTGACCATCCTGAAACTGGTTGTTTAAAGATGTATGCGCGCTCAAAAGCTCCTACAATAACATATTCGCCATGAATATCTACTGACTGACCAAATTTGTTGTTGTATGTATCAGCAGCTTGTAGAGTAGCCACAACGTGCCAAATGCCTACATTGTTTCGTTCCAGAATAAAGGCACTGCCTACCCCGTTGTCTCTAACAGCACCCACTACTGCATACTTATCGTAGACTGCCACAGAAGTGCCAAAATTCTCTCCCTGAACCGGAGGACTATTGTAAACAAATTGCTCAACTGGTCCCATAGTGCCCGATTGCGTTATGGTAACAACCTGCGGACTGCCCTGAACTTCTTCACCATCCCCATCGTAACCCCTTATCCTAACCGCACCATATCTTGTCCCTGGATTGTGATTGTAGGTACCAAACAAAAAGATAAAACCACTTTCTCCATTACTAATGGATAGGGGATTTGCAGAATTAATGTTAAAAAAATCATTGTTTTCAAAGCCTGAATCTTTTTCCACAGTCCAGTGCATGATATCTTGCCCCGGATTAGTAAGTGTAATATAGGCAGGTTGTGCATTTGCATCTAATGCGATGTCGTAAGTAGGAGCTACAGGAGATGTAATTACCAAAAATGGGAAATCATCAGATACTTCAATGTGTTTTACTTCGTAGTCGTAAAAAGGCAAAGTACGGGCACATGAAGTATCTAATTCCTGGCCGGTGTAGCCGTGCGTATCATTCCAAGTCTCCAATACAAGATCATATTCTCCTTCATCGATAAATTCATATTTTATTGTGTGAACTTGATAAAACAAATCAAAGGGGAAAACTTGATTTGCACTGCCTTCGATGGGTGGTATTACATTTGCCCCATGATAAAGTGTCCACCTGATGTTGGTCGGATAATGTTCGCTGGCCGGAACACCGGGATCACCCTCGGGCCATATGGATGCTTCAAATACTTGAGTGGAGTTTGTGCCCAAGCGGATAGGTTCGAGGGGATAAAAACCAGCATCAATAAAATGAGGTGCTTCTTCAACATTAATAGTAATCTCGCCATGCCCATACCCTCCTGATAAACTGGAAGCTTCGAGGCCTACCTTATAAATGCCTGCTTCCGCAAAGCTGATTGTCCAAGGTTCGATGGCGGAGCCTGATCCGGTAGTAAAGGTCTGATAAGTTCCGGGGATGCCCACTTGGTGCATGTACCACGTTCCCCAAAAATCCGGATTACCTCCATATACTGTAGCTGATAATGTCGTTTCCTGGCATCCCGGATAGGGTGGTGAGGTAGGTGCTGAATAGTTTAGTTGCACAGTTAAATCCCAAGGAACTAAGTTAATTTGTTTAGCAGTAAGGGCAGTATACTCTTGTTCGTCAACCATGCCTGTAACTTGTGCCGAAACTACGTACTCACCCCAACCAAAATATTGATGATCAAAAGTTGTCCAATTCAGGTTTTCTTCTGTTCTTGATTCCGAAGTGCCATCTCCATAGTCAATCTCAAATAAATATGGCCCTTCCATATTGGAAACGGAAACATCGAAATTGTAATAAAAGGAGGTTTCGTGCCAATCAACAATTCCGGCTAATGGGGTAGAACTTGGATCAAATAACAAATGCTTTATTATTTCAGTATGTCCCTGTGCATTTTCAACAATAAGCTTTATTGGATAATCAGCATTATATTCAAATACAATTCCAGCCGGGTTTTGTTCGGATGATGTAATCCCGTTTCCAAAATCCCAATACCAACTATTGATTAGTCCTTCCGAAAGGTCAAAGAAATCTACTTTAATTTCGTTATCGGTTCTAATCTCGGTGGGCAATATGGAATAGGTGAAGTCAGCCTCGGGAACAACCAGGTTATTAACCGTTACATTTTTTTCGACAGTATAGGTTGTGTTTGGATTGTCGTTAATAATTATGGTATGGCTAACAGGCCAAATCCCCGGCACATAATAGTAATGGTCAACATCATCAGGGGAATCGGAACTCAATACAGGCGTGCCATCACCAAAATTCCAAATATACTGTGAAATATTTGCGGCTGTTGACCTATCCTTAAAACGGATTGTTCGTTCTTCGTTGCCCAATTGTGTAGCTGAAAAATCAACCGATTCGGCAACTGTGGCCTCAAATACATGATTTTGATCGGGAGCGGTATGTGTAGCCGGGTCAGGAAGCCAGTTGTTGTTGGCCTGCCGGATAGGGATATAGCTGGGGAGATCCAGCACGTGGTGGTCAGCCAGGTCGGTGCCATCAATGATCAGGGTGTTTTCGCCGGCGATTAACTGCCCGTCAATTATGGTAAAATCCCATTCTGTTTTGTCAATAGATGCTTCCATACCGACATGTGCGTTATCATTAATAACTAGTGATACATCGGTCATTGGTTCCGAAGTAAATACCCTTACGTAAAGATTTTCATTTGTTTTGATATCCAGATTTTCTGGTGAAGGTTGAAACAAATAGCTGGTGCCACTCCATTCCCAACTGCGCGAATAAATAGCCGGACCTTGCGGGTCTTTTCTGATTTCAACTTTTTTGATAAAGGGGCGGAAGTTGTCGATGATTAGTTCGGTGGGGGTTACTAATTCTGATGCAAAAACATCATTACTAACCGTAGTAACTCTTGAAAATAAGTAGTATGCATCATCGGGATACCTAGCCTCATCTATACTATTTGCATACATGCAGTTCAAGTGGCCAAAACTATCTTTTCTGTGAATTCGCGTCTTGAAATCTGAAAAAAAGAACTCATCAAATGGGTATCCTTGTTGAGTTCCTGTTGTTGGATCTGGATCAGTATAGGCGGTTGGATAAATCCCTGTTATTGTTGTTGACCCTTCTCTGTTATCACCAGAAACGTCAAGACCTTGATTGTTTTGAGGATTTCCAATAGAATAATACCTATTACTATTAAGTCTAGCACCATGACTTATTCTAGACTCAAACCAAGGTCCTTTAATCAATTTATAGTCTGATTCTTCATTGCCCCAATTATTAATATTTAAGTCAACCCCATTTGACTGTTTTGTAATAAACAAATCAATATCATCAACATTCATAACAACGTTATTATACCTGTTACCTGCAACACCATTATCCATTTCATATTTAACCTTAAGAGAAATACTTTCGTCCCCAGGAAATATCACAGTATTATCACTATTTATGTAAGTCTGGTTATTGATTTGAAGTGTTTTACCTTCAATGGACACTGTATAACTCACATAAGGATGATTGATTATTTCTAAGGGATCTTTGTCATTATTTAGGTCGCTATAGTTACTGTTTTGCGTAATAAGTCCGATATTCTTAAAATGGTAAAGGTGAAGATGGAAGTCGTAAGGTTTGAAGACTCCCGGCGGTGGAGGTGGATTTTTTCCTGATCTTCCAATTACAGCAATTGGATCATCTTGACCTATTTGGTTTGTTACAGTTAGACTATGTACAACTCCGCCTTCAATATATTCTACTTGGCCACCACTTATTTCGCCAATTGCGCTATTACTAGAAAGATTAATTATACAATAATAGTCTTCATGGGGAAATTTCATTCTCTTAAGAATCATATCTCCATAATGCATTCCAGAATTTGGAACTGAACCATATTCAAAAATGTGCCCAAATCCTAAATCTCTATAACCATCAATGACAATCACTTTATAATGGCTTGTAGCACTGATAATGATTTTAGCAATTGTCCCATCAAATACAGAAAAAAGATGATCTCCAACATAATCATGTGAATTGTTATAATCAATACCCCTATGCCAATTTGATATCCCTACACTCCTGCGCCTTCCAAAGTCTGAAGTAATGTCTGAAGTTGAAAAAGGAACCTTACCACTGTACGTTTGATTAGCTGTATTACAATTTTCACACGTCTCATAATACAATGTAAATGATCTTTCTTGGGAAAATAAGACTTGAAAATATAAAAGGAAAAAGGCTAGTAATAATCTATAATTGAAAAATCTCATTTGAGTTCCTCCTCATCAAAAACATCATTATATTTATCAATATACAAACTGGTTGAATTTGCCTCGCCAAAAACAAAACCTTGCAAATTAATATCTCGCAATTTTCCAAGGCTCGAAGTCTTATACAACTTGGAATATGCTTTATTATTATCAAAATCAAAGATATAATAGAGATTCTCTTCTACTCCATGATTGCTAATAATTATTAAATCCTTGCTCGTTTGAGGAACAGATTGAGAAAAGCCATCCGGAGCGTTATAATTAATAACCTCATTGTTTTCTAAGTTAAAGATTAAGCAGCCCGCTTTACGTACTTGTTGTGATGTAACATCTATTTCCTCTTCATATTCAACAGCTAAATACTGACCATTTGCTGTTATCACTGACCTACCAATAGGAGAGTTTAGTTGGTCTAAAGTAAAAATATTATTCCCCTCATAGTCGAGGACATAGATAACGGTACTATACGCAACAGGCTCCTCTCCAATACTTATAATCAAATAATAAGTTAAAATTGTAAAATCAGGATTGCCTTCGTAAATATCATAAAACGAAACTGCATTACCCCCATCAAGGATTATTTCCTCTGAGAATCCAGATATGATATTTAACAACCCTTTATCAAAAGATATCTCGCTTAACTTCACATCTGATAAATTATAAAAAAGAAATTTATCCATTATTGATGGAAATGGCAAATTACTATATGGGTTTGATTTATTCATATCGTAAGTATTTACTAATTGCCCAGTCTTCTCATTTTAAAACTCCACTTTTTCAATTAGATTTCCAGTACTATCATAAACATATTGTATATTTCTAAGGGGTTGAGAATTTTCTTGAGAGTAAATAGCTGTAACTACGATTATATTTATTGTAACCAGAATCCATTTTCGACATCTTTGTTCAAAATTCGCTTTCATTTCAGTAATTTATAATAAATTAATAATCAGATTTTTTCTCCAATTGTTCAATTCTCTTCTCTTGCTCAATAATATACAACGTCAGCTCTTCCACCTTTTTAAGCAGTAGTGCATTCATTTGAGCGATGTCAAGACCTTCTTCATGCACTTGTTGTTCGGTAGGCATATCAGGCAGGTGGTGGTGCTCGTTTACAAAAGCTTCAAGCTGGTGAAGGGGCATTAACTGGTAGTCTTTGTCGAATACATAGTCAAACCAGTCAATATCGGTAGTTACCCGCACCAAGTGGGCTTTAATTTCGCCATATACCATGAGGTCCGATTGGTTGTTGGGGTCGCCAATGTAAACGTTGCCGTTATCCCTTACCGACATAATCTGTCTTTCTGCATTAAAGAATTCCACACACCCTCCTGCACCTCTTGCAAAAAATTTAATCGATCCATTTTGATTGGCGCTACTACTCATGAGCATATAAGCTCCGTCATTTTCATTTGTCCCGGCAAAGATTCTTAATGGTGGCCATTCGGAGGTACGTCCACCAAAGATGTCACCGCTTAGCTTAATATTACCCACCACATCAAGAGGTTGGGTGGGGGTTGAAGTTCCAATGCCCACGAAACGAGTCCCTTCTACATACACATTATTGGCCAGCTGTAACCAGCCACCCACGTTAAGTTCTGTGGGGTTTATCCATGAGGCATTTCCTTCGTTATCGCATTGCAGGATATATCCATTTAAATGACCATCAAGTATTTGCAACTGGGTGGTCTTGAGTTTTCCAACAACTTCCATTTCTACCGATGGGGAAAAAGTACCTATGCCCACTCTGCCCTGAACCACCAGGTTGTTTTCCTGTAATGCCGGATTAACGTGATACCCAATGGATACCTGGCCTTTTACTTCTAATTTGGCCAATGGGTTATCCATGCCTATGCCTACATTGCCAGTGGGGCGATAAACATCGTTTGCTTCGGTTTGAAACCACAAATTTTGCGATGGAGCCCACATTGAGTTTCCATTTCGGTCGGCCGTTAGCACCCAGCCATCGCGCATATTGTCTTGAGGCATTTTAAAACCGTAGGTGAGAATTACGCCGTTGACATGTAGTTTAGCCTCAGGAATCTCTCCGTAAAGTAATCCCATACCCACGTTACCTTTGCCAAATAAATAATTTCCTTCGGCATTGAATACAAGGCCATCACGTGCATTGGCTTCAAGACCAAATGACTTATTGCCCAGGAAAAACTCAGCTTTGCTCTCCAAATTCCAACTGTTCGATTGTACATAAACAGAAGCTATCTCCCCCTCATCACTCTTTATGTGCAATTTGGCCTCCGGTGCGGTTACATTGCCAATGCCGACTTTACCTGTTCGGTTCATGTTTGTTAAGGTACCGTTGGACGAACTTATAAATAAGGTTGGTACTGTACTCATGAATCCAATCATCATACTGGAGGGTGTCCCATTAATCAATCGGTGGGTGTTATCATAGCCTCTTCCGATTACGAAAGATTTACTGGCATTGACTTCAACATAATTGCCCAAGGCAAATGAATTAGAGGCTCCTGCATAAACATCAATACCGATAGCAAAGGAGGATTGAACATTCGCAATAGCCTGATAACCAAAAGCAACGGCATAGTCGTCCAGAGCTTTTGAACCAAATCCACCCGCAACTGAAGATGCTCCATTTGCAATACTATTCTGCCCCATGCGGGTGGCATACCCGTTACAATTAACGCACTGGCTTTTACCTGCAATATAGACACCTATCAGTAGCAAAACCAAAATTACTTTTTTCATGTTCCTATTGTTAAAATTAACGCTTTAAAAACTTACCTGTTGATATCACTTGATTATTTTGTCGTACCTCATAAATATAGAG
>DJVY01000202.1 GCA_002440885.1 Bacteroidales bacterium UBA6244 | reverse complement strand
AAAGTTACATAATTAATATTATGTTAAATAGAATTGTAAAAAGAAAAGGGAATCTGATATGTCCCCTTTCTTTATACAAATATTTTATTCGCTAAGCGATTTCAGCTTATCATTCATTTTAAGGTTGGCATAGGCTTCCTTGAGTGCAGACAACACAATTTCATCACCAGGGTTAAGTTCTAATGACCTTTCCAAAAAGGGTAATGCCTTGTACAGATTGTCATCAGCTAGTTTTTTAAGTTCATCAAACTTTTTCTGTTCTTCGAGAGGTAAATTATTGGCTTCAGAATAAAGTTGTGCCGCTTGATTAACATAAATTGCTCCCAGATTGAAAATGGCATCCCCAAAATTTGGATTGATTTCGATAGCCTTTTGGTAGTAAAGCACAGCATTTTCAATATCACCTGTATTTTCATAGGTTTGACCTAACACGCGATACAGGTTTTCGTTTGTCGAATCGGCTTGGATGGCTTCTTTTAAACTCACAATAAGTTTCTCATTTTGACCGGTTTCGAGGTATAATTGAGATTGCTCGAGCTGAAGGCTTAAATCGCTGGGAAAGAGGGTTCTCCCCTTCTCAAGAACTGTAAAAGCAGCGGTAGTATCACCGAGTTGTTTTTGTGACCTGGCATAAAAAAGGTAGACTCTTGGATCACGGAAATCAACATCGATACATTTTTGCAAATAAGGCATGGTTTTTTCTGCAAGTTCCGCGTCGCCTGAGTAAACTCCACTCATGCCGATATTGAAAGCAGCGATGGTATCGAAACGGCCATCAGCTTCTGCAATTTTATAGGCTACAACAAAATTCTTTGCTGCATCAGCGTAGTTTTCATTTTGAAATCCCTCTGCTCCTCTTTGGTAAAACAGGTTTGTTAGCTGAATAAGGTAAAACGATGTCTCTCCTTTGAGCGATTCCTTTGGGTCGTATTCCATTGATTTCAGAAAAGATTCATAGGATACTTCCGCTGCATTCGGATCTAAAGCTTTAACCGCCTCGTCTTTCGATATTGCAATATTGTAGTAAATAATTCCGCGGTACATCCAGGTTTTGGCATCGCTTTCCGTTTTCGGATGCGCTATTGCCTCATCGATGGCTGTTTTTGCTTTGTCGTACTGTTGGTTTTTGTTGTACATGAATGCGCTGGTTCTTTTATTGGTTTGCGCATCTACAGTACTAATGATCAGTGTCATTAAGCTAAATAATACGAGTAATTTTTTCATTTTCAAAAAGTTTAAAGTTTTGCAAAGATATTGCTAAAGGTGTGTTATGGCAAATTGTGGCTTTATTTAAAAATAATCTAAACAATACTTTTGGTTTTATTCAACAGGTGCTTCCGGCACATCTGGAGTGTTTTCCACATCATCCACAATTGTTGATTCCGGTTCTTCTTCATCGGGGATACTTACTTTAGCCACAGCGGCAATGGAATCGCCTTCGTCTATTCTTATCAGTCGTACTCCCTGGGTAGCTCTTCCCATGATTCTCAAATCTTCAACAGGCATACGTATGGCAATGCCTGAGCGGTTAATGATCATCAGGCCATCGTTGTTGGTTACGTTTTTAATGGCAATAAGATCTCCCGTTTTCTCGGTGATATTTAGTGTTTTTACACCTTTTCCACCTCTGTTGGTCACGCGGTAATCTTCGACCTCTGAACGTTTTCCATATCCTTTTTCAGAGACGACTAAAATGCTTTCTTCTGCTTCCGGACTGTTTTCAAGGCATATCATGCCGACCACTGCATCTTTTTCGTTGGCCAGGGTAATCCCCCTTACTCCTGAGGCATTTCTACCCATCGGTCTTACTTTTTGCTCGTTGAAGCGGATAGCACGACCGGATCTGTTGGCCAAAATAATCTCATTTGAGCCATTGGTCATGCGTGCCTCGATCAATTCGTCGCCATCTTTTACTGTTATGGCGTTGATGCCATTTTGGCGCGGACGCGAGTAAGCTTCCAAAGAGGTCTTCTTTATCACGCCTTTTTTTGTTGCCAGAATGATGAAGTTATTGTTTATATATTCTTCATCCTTAAGGTCTTTGGTATTGATGATAGCTTTTATTTTGTCATCGTTATCAATCTGGATCAGATTTTGGATAGCTCTGCCTTTGGAGGTCTTTGTGCCTTCCGGAATTTCAAAAACACGCATCCAGTACACCTTGCCTTTTTCGGTAAAGAAGAGCATATAGTTGTGGTTTGTAGCCACAAAGAGATGTTCCAGAAAATCTTCATCGCGTGTATTACCGGCTTTTGATCCCCTTCCACCCCGCTTTTGCTGACGATATTCTGTTAACGGCGTACGTTTAATATAACCCAGATGGGAGATCGTAATTACCACTTCTTCATCAGGGATAACATCTTCCATCCTGATATCTTCGGCAGTATAGACAATTTGTGAACGGCGCTCATCGCCATATTTTTCTTTTATTCTGACTAACTCTTCTTTAATCACGTTCATGCGCATTTCGTGACTGCCGAGCAGTTCTTTCAATCTGCCGATAAGCAGCATCAACTCTGCGTAATCTAATTTAATTTTGTCGCGTTCGAGGCCTGTCAGTTTTTGCAAACGCATGTCCAGTATCGCTTTAGCCTGAATTTCAGATAGACCAAATTCAGTCATCAGTCCGTTTTTGGCTTCATCCGGGTTTAAAGAAGCCCTGATGAGTGCGATAACAGCATCCAGGTGATCGAGTGCGATAAGCAAACCTTCGAGCACGTGGGCTTTTTTCTCAGCCTCATCCAGCTCATACTGGGTGCGTCGCACCACCACATCGTGGCGATGATCTACAAAATAGACAATCAATTCCTTCAGGTTAAGGGTGCGCGGACGACCATTAACGAGAGCTACGTTGTTGATACTGAATGAGCTCTGCAGTGCTGTAAGTTGATACAACTTATTGATCACAATGCTCGGCAGGGCATCCTTTTTCAGGTCGTAAACAATGCGCATCCCGTTGCGATCTGATTCGTCGTTGATGTCGGCAATGCCTTCAATTTTCTTTTCGTTAACCAGATCGGCAGTTTTTTTGATCATTTCTGCCTTATTCACCTGGTAAGGGATAGATGTTGCTACCAGTCGCTCACGGCCATTGCCTGTTTCTTCAACGCTTATCTCACCTCTTATTACTACTCTTCCGCGGCCTGTTTCGTAAGCGTTTACGATTCCCTCGTAGCCATAAATAATGCCATAAGTCGGGAAATCAGGTGCTTGCACGTGTTTGGTGAGCTCAGCGATGCTGATGTCGTTATCATCAATATAGGCCAGAATTCCGTCAATTACCTGCGATAAGTTATGAGGAGCCATGTTGGTAGCCATTCCCACTGCAATACCTGAAGCCCCATTGATGAGCAGGTTAGGTATCTGCGTCGGCATAACGGTAGGCTCTTTCAGGCTATCATCGAAGTTGTTTTGAAAATCAACTGTGTTTTTTTCAATATCCACCAGCATTTCCTCGGCAATTTTCCGTAAACGGACTTCTGTGTACCTCATAGCTGCCGGGCTGTCGCCGTCAACAGAGCCAAAGTTTCCTTGTCCGTCGACAAGCGGATATCTCAACGACCATTCCTGAGCCATTCTAACCATTGAGTCATATACAGAGGTGTCGCCATGTGGGTGATATTTTCCTAACACCTCCCCTACTATTCTTGCTGATTTTTTATAAGGTCGGTTTGAGTAAACACCCAACTCGTGCATCCCAAACAGAACCCTGCGGTGAACAGGCTTAAAACCATCACGTACATCAGGGAGAGCGCGACTTACAATTACCGACATCGAATAATCGATGTAGGCTGATTTCATCTGATTTTCAATGTTAACTTTAATTATCCTTTCGCCTTCAAAATTATTCTCCATATGGGTGATCTTTCTGCTTTTATTAAAATTAAAAATGTATGCAAAGGTACAAATTATGTCGGTAATATGAACTCCTATTATTTGTCTGATTTTCGTTTTATGTTAACAGGGCAATGTTAAAAAAACAAAAACTATTCATCGTTATATGTAAAAGGTAAAGGCTATTTTCGTTCACGATTCAATTGTTGCGCAAATCAATGACTACGCAATTGAAGAATGGCATAATACTTGACGAACTCGTTCTGACGATGGGGAGATTTTAAAGGCAATGTACCTTTGATGTCCACCGTGAAGAATAACTTTATGTAATTTTGCACTTTAAAACGAAAACTATATGGAAGCGAAATTTTCTCAAAGAGTAAAAGACGTTCTGGCTTTTAGCCGGGAGGAAGCTGTGAGGTTGGGAAATAACTATATCGGACTGGAGCACCTGTTACTGGGCATTATTCGCGATGGCGAAGGGATGGCCGTACAACTTTTGAATTATTTTGGAGTCGATCTGGAAAAATGTAAAAACGAAATTGAATTGGCTATTAAAAACCCGACAAATAGCAACATTAGCCTGGAAAATATACCTCTGGTAAAACAGGTTGAAAAGGCTTTGAAAATCACCTATCTGGAAGCAAAGGTTTTTCATGCCGATCTGATTGGAACCGAGCACCTGTTGTTAGCTATCTTAAAAGACGAAAACAACTTGGTTACCAGTAAACTAGCTAAAGAGGGTGTTAATTATAAAGGAGTTAAAGAAGAGTTACATTCTATAGCCAACGAACAAAAATCTTTACCTAAACGCATTGAGCCAAGAGCTGACTTACAAGACGAAACCGAAGATCCGGCATCAGAATATGGCAGCACTTTCGGTGGACAGGAAAAGAAAGCAGGAGCACCCAAGTCGAAAACGCCTGTACTGGATAATTTCGGGCGTGATTTAACCAAATACGCTGAAGAAGGTAAACTCGACCCGATTGTTGGTAGAGAAGTTGAACTTCAACGTATTGCACAGATATTAAGTCGCAGAAAAAAGAATAACCCGATTTTGATTGGAGAACCAGGTGTTGGCAAGTCGGCTATTGCCGAAGGGCTGGCCTTGCGCATTATTCAGCGAAAAGTGTCAAGGGCTTTATTTAACAAACGCATTGTAACACTTGATCTGGCGTCAATTGTGGCCGGAACGAAATACAGGGGACAGTTTGAAGAGCGGATGAAGGCCGTGTTAAATGAGCTCACCAAAAATCCGGATATTATCCTTTTTATCGATGAAATCCATACCATCGTGGGCGCAGGAAATGCTTCAGGCGCACTCGACGCATCAAATATGTTTAAACCAGCACTGGCACGTGGCGAACTGCAATGCATAGGAGCCACCACCCTGGATGAATACCGTCAACATATTGAGAAAGATGGAGCACTCGAACGCCGTTTTCAAAAAGTTTTGGTAGAAGCCACCTCACCCGATGAAACCATCGAAATTCTTAACAACATTAAAGAAAGGTACGAAGACCATCATTTGGTAAAGTATTCAGATGAAGCAATAAAAGCCTGTGTTACACTTACAAACAGGTATATCAGCGACAGATTTTTGCCGGATAAGGCCATTGACGCACTTGACGAGGCCGGAGCAAGGGTTCACATTACCAATATTCATGTACCTTCCGAAATAATTAACCTGGAGAATGCCATCGAGGAGATCAAGACCAATAAAACGGAGGCTATAAAAAGCCAGAAGTTTGAAGAAGCTGCTCAGTTCAGAGACATTGAACGTCGTTATGCCGGTGAATTGATCAGGGCGAAGAAAAAATGGGAGGAAGACTCGAACATTCACCGAGAATTAGTTACCGATGAAAATGTTGCAGAAGTTGTGGCCATGATGACGGGGATTCCGATGCAAAACATTGCCCAAAAAGAAAGTTTGCGTCTGATTAACATGGAGCAGGAGCTTAGCAGTCAGGTTATTGGGCAAAGTCAGGCGATTCAGAAGGTGGTGAAGGCCATACGAAGAAATCGCGCCGGACTAAAAGATCCCCACAAACCCATTGGATCATTTGTTTTTCTAGGTCCTACCGGGGTAGGTAAAACTTATCTGGCCAAGATGTTGGCGAAATTCTTATTCGACAGTGAAGATGCGCTGGTTCGTGTTGACATGAGCGAGTACATGGAGAAATTTGCTGTCAGCAGACTGGTAGGAGCGCCTCCCGGATATGTAGGTTATGAAGAAGGTGGCCAGCTGACGGAAAAAGTCAGGAGAAAGCCCTACTCTATCGTATTGCTTGATGAAATTGAAAAAGCCCATCCGGATATTTTCCATCTGCTGTTGCAAGTACTCGATGATGGTCAGTTAACCGACGGACTTGGCCGGAGGGTAGATTTTAAGAATACCATTATTATCATGACTTCCAACATCGGGTCACGTCAGCTTAAAGACTTCGGGCAAGGTGTTGGTTTTTCAACCCAGGCTAAAATGGCGTCAAAAGCCAGTCACAACGAAAGTGTAATTCAGAATGCGCTCAAAAGGGCCTTTGCCCCTGAGTTCCTTAACAGAATTGATGATGTAGTTGTTTTCGAATCACTTCAAAGAGAAGAGATTCATAAAATTATCGACATAGAATTGTCGTACCTGCTCCGGAGAGTGGAGCTTATGGGATATAAAATCAGTATCAGCAGCAAAGCCAAGGACTACCTCATTGAAAAAGGATGGGATGAACAGTTTGGAGCAAGGCCTTTAAAACGGGCGATTCAAAAATACATTGAAGATCAGCTTGCTGAGGAAATAATAAAAACAACTCTTGTGGAAGGAACGCAAATAAAGGTGAACC
The DNA here is from genome assembly GCA_002440885.1 of Bacteroidales bacterium UBA6244. Classification (GTDB taxonomy): domain Bacteria; phylum Bacteroidota; class Bacteroidia; order Bacteroidales; family F082; genus UBA6244. Next base: position 44,874 of record DJVY01000202.1, on the reverse strand, counting down.
ACGACAGCAAAAAGGATGAAATTAAAATCACTTTTCAAGCGCCTAAACAGAAATTAAAAACTGAAGAATAAAGCTTTAAAAAGGAATCCCGTCAAGGGGTTTCTTTTTTTTTATGCTTTATAAATAAGAAGGCAGGAAAGAATCATTTTAATTCAAATTATATCTTTGCCGCCACAACAGAAATAATAGTTACTAAATTTACATAAATATGGAAAAAAAAGCTGCCCTTTTAGGTGGAGAATTTTTAATCAAGGAGACCTCTCCTGATCAAATTTTTATTCCTGAGGAATTCGATGAAGAACAACTCATGATTGCAGCGACTTGTGTCGATTTTGTTGAAAGTGAGGTTGCTCCGCATTTTGACGCTCTGGATAATCATCAGGAGGGATTGATGCCGTCCTTATTAAAAAAGGCGGGCGAAATGGGGTTGTTAGGGATTAGTATTCCTGAGCAGTATGAAGGCTTTGGTCAGTCGTTTCTCACCAACATGAAGGCCAATGAAGCCATCGGTTCTGCTTATTCTTTCTCGGTAGCTTTTATGGCGCACACTGGAATTGGCACCCTTCCCCTACTCTATTATGGCAATGAAGATCAGCATAATAAATACCTGCCTAAGCTGGCATCGGGAGAAATGCTTGCCGCCTATTGCCTTACCGAGCCCGGAGCAGGAAGCGACGCCAACGCTGGCAAAACCAAAGCTGTACTTACCGAAGATGGAAGCCATTACGTGCTCAATGGTCAAAAGATGTGGATTACCAATGGAGGATTTGCCGATTTACTCACTGTATTTGCTAAGATAGATAACGATCGGGTGCTGAGTGCTTTTCTGGTAGAAAGAAATACACCTGGCATCACCATGAATCCGGAAGAACATAAAATGGGAATAAAGGGTTCTTCAACACGGCAGATTTTCTTTAATGATGTAAAAGTTCCGGTTGAGAACCTGTTAGGTAAACGTGGTGAAGGTTTCCGCATTGCTTTGAATATTTTGCATATCGGACGCATAAAACTGGGGGCAACTGTTCTTGGCGGTATGCGTCGTGCTATAAACAATTCAGTAAGTTACGCCAACGAACGCAAACAATTCGGATCTTTCTTATCAGAGTTTGGTGCAATAAAGCACAAAATGGCAGAGCAGGTGGTTAAAATGTTTTCAACAGAATCGGCAATTTATCGTGCCAGCAAAGATATCCAGGATACGATTAAAGCAAGTCTCGAGGGTGGAAAATCATACGGAGAAGCCAATATAGAAGGAATAGCGGAATATGAGCCAGAATGTGCTTTACTTAAAGTATATGGCTCTGAATCACTTGATTACATTGTTGACGAAATGGTTCAGATTTTCGGTGGTATGGGATTTTCCTCTGAAGCACCTGCCGATCGCTCCTATCGCGACAGCCGTATCAACCGGATTTTTGAAGGAACCAACGAGATTAATCGCATGATTACTGTTGATTCAATCATGAAAAAAGGCTTGAAGAAAAGAATTAACTTGTTTGAAAAAGCACGTGAAATTCTGGCCGATCCTGAAGCTATTTCATCAGTAAATTCATCAGGGGATGGGTTTTCTGCAAAAATGAAACAAATAGAAAACCTGAAAAAGGTAGTGCTGATTTTAATGCCATTGGCTCAGGATACTTTCCAGCGCAAGCTTATGTTTGAAGAAGAAATTCTGATGAACATCTCTGATGCCATTATGGGTGTTTATATTCTTGAATCAACTGCCCTCAGGGTGGAAAAACTCAGGTCCAGAGGGTCGGATAAAATCGCACTGTATGATGACATGCTCGAGGTACTTACCTATACGGTGGTGTCACAGGTAAAACAGGTATCTTTTGAGGCCATTGGGGCAATTTTACCCGAAACGGAAGCTACGAAATACGCAGAAATCTTAGAAAAACTAACTTATATAAAACCTGGAAATACCAAGGAAGCGCGTCGTCGCATAGCGGATAAGCTTATAGATGACGGACTTTATAAGTTCTAAAAAGAAAAGCCCTTGAAATTTCAAGGGCTTTTTTTGCTTAACCGGATCGATGCGGTGGTCGTGGCAAGCACCAGTTCACGGCCAATTTATGACTTAAGTCTCTATTTCAGAACTCCTTTGCTGATGACCAATCGTTGAATTTGGTTGGTTCCTTCATAAATCTGACACAATTTGGCATCGCGCATCATTTTCTCAACAAGGAAATCAGTAGAATAGCCTTCGCCGGCCATTACCTGAACAGCGTCGGTGGTTACTTTCATGGCTACATCAGAGGCATACAATTTAGCCATCGCTGACAGTGTATTTGCCGATTTTTGTCCGGTATCGTAAGCCCAGGCAGCATTCCATGTAATAAGTCTGGCGGCTTCAATTTCGGTGGCCATGTCTGCAATAATAAAGCTAACCCCTTGGTTTACAGTAATTGGTTTTCCAAATTGGATGCGGTTTTTTGCCCATTTCATTGAAGTTTCATAGGCCTCTCTGGCGTTACCAACGCTGAGCGCAGCCACGCCGGTTCTCGTTCTCTCGAAGGTTTTCATAGCGAGCAAAAAGCCATGACCTTCGCCTCCGATTCTGTTTTCGATGGGAATTTCTACGTCATGGAACTTAAATTCGGTTTGGACGGAGGCTCTTTGTCCCATTTTTTTCAGGTCAGAAACAATTTCTACACCGGGAGAGTTTGTTGGCACTACGAAAGCAGTGAGGCTGCGTGCTCCTTTTTCGGGATCGGTAATAGCAAAAACGGTGATGAATGAAGATACGCTGCCGTTGGTGATGTATCTTTTATGCCCGTTCATGATGTATTTGTCGCCATGGAGGATGGCTTGTGTTTTAATGCCTGCCACATCTGATCCCGCATTGGGCTCAGTGAGCGCGTAGGCTGCAACACTTTTTTCTTCATTTATCTGCCCGAAGAAACGTTTTTTTTGTTCATCGGTTGCACCGAGATAGAGCGGAGTTAACGCTAACGTATTGGCATCCATACAAATACCTATACCTACACAACCTGCACCCAATTCTTCTGAAGCTAAGGCACTTTCGAATATGGAGTGTTCGTGACCTCCATAAATTTTGGCCATAGGACCATTCATTAAGCCTTCGTTGTAGGCCTGTTTTACGATGTCCCATGGGAACTCGGCGAGCTCATCATATTTTCTGGCATTTGGCCTTAAATAGCGGTCGGCAAAATCGCGAACTTTCAGCTGAAGTTCAATTTGTTTCGGTTCGAGTGAAAAATCTACCATTTGTAGTGAGTGTTAATGAATGAAAAGTGTGTAATTATTCGACCCCGAAAATAGAAAAAAATTAGGTTCCCCGATCATTTTTTAGTTAATTTCGTGCCATATTTCAGTTATTTATAGTTTGATATAAAATAGTCAGGTAAAAACTGCCCTGATATAACTTCATTTGTAGCATATAAATGGATTCATTTGCGTCGGTAAAATCAGGATTTAAAAGATACTTACAGCTCGAGCGCGGGATGTCGCAAAACACCCTGGATGCCTATTTACATGATGTCGATTTATTATTCAGGTTTTTAGTTGAAGAGGGACAAAAAGCCAATTTTGAGCATATCCAGCTCGAAGACCTGCAAAAATTTGTTGCGTTTATCAACGACATGGAGTTGGGACCGAATTCACAAGCCAGGGTAATTTCGGGTATAAAATCCTTTTTCAAGTTTTTGGCCGTGGAGCGGATGATTACTAAAGACCCTACCGAATTGCTCGAATCGCCGCAACTGGGCAAAAAACTGCCTGAGTACCTTACTGTTATTGAAATAGAAGCGCTGATAGACCAAATTGATTTATGTACGGAAACGGGCGAACGCAACAAGGCCATTATTGAAATCCTATACGGGTGCGGACTTCGCGTGACGGAGCTGATAAATCTACGGATATCCGATCTGCACTTTAGGGAAGGAATTGTTTTGGTGACAGGAAAAGGAAACAAGCAACGCCTGGTGCCCTTGGGTTCAATGGCTAAAAAACAACTGGAAATCTATTTGGACAATTCGCGCCGGGTAATCGTCGCTAATAAGAAAGCCGACAACATCCTGTTTCTCAACCGCCGGGGCGATAAATTGAGCCGGCAAATGATTTTTCTGTTGATTAAATCTTTGGTCGAAAAGGCCGGAATCAGGAAAAATGTCAGTCCGCATACTTTTCGCCATTCCTATGCCACCCATCTGGTGCAAAATGGGGCGCATTTAAGGGCGGTACAGGAGCTGCTCGGGCATGTTTCTATAACCACAACTGAGATTTACACACATCTGAACGTCAATGATTTGAGGGAAACAATTCTCAAATACCACCCGCGCAATACGTTATATTAACGGTGTTGTTTGGTATTATACAGCCTGCATGTTACCTTCTTCATCGATAAAGATGCCGAAGTTCATGTAAACTAAATGTCCATCACGAAAGAAAAAGTCCATCATGCTTTCTTCATATGACAGGCGCAATTCAGCATCTTCTCCCGTTGGATCATCTTCTTCCTCCGTTTCGTAGGCGGTCATGCCATTTTTTTTCAATAACTCGATTACAAAATCCTGTGGTTTACCGATAATCACTTCGCCGAACAAAGTTGTTTCAGGATGATCTACTTCGATGCCGGCCAGTATTTGACTCGTCAGTCCAACGAAAAAGGCAGAAAAACCAGCTTTCCAAAAATGGAGTACAGTAGTGTGCAGCTCTTCATCTTCATCAAAATTATCCACTTCTTCGGGTTCACCAAATTTATCAACAAATTCATCTATCCCCAGTCCGAAAGTAATGTCTCCATATCCGACATTCGGCTTTATTTCAAATTTTTCTAACATATGATTGATTTATTTCATTTAATATCTGATAGTTAGCAATTATTTAAACGGGCTGTCGGGCTCTTTGGCCATGTGGTTAAAAACCATTTTGTCAAGGAGATTGGGAAAAAACTTATTCATCAAATTGGTTATTTTTCCCTGAGAGGTCAGGATAATTTTATTTTTTCTTTTGTTCACAGCCTTATAGATATGTTTGGCCACCTCCTCTGCCGACATCATCCCGGCTTCATCGCGTGGTGACTCCCCTTGCATGGCTCCATCCGCCGCCAGTGCAGTGTTTCTAATGTTTGAAGTGGTAAACCCGGGATGAGCTACCAGCACATGTAAACCGTTTTTAAGGTTTTCGACGCGCAGGGCTTCCAGAAACCCGTTCATGGCAAATTTTGACGCGGAATAGCCGGTTCTGGCGGGAAGTCCTTTTATTCCTGCCACCGAAGAAATTCCTACCACGCTTCCTTTTTGTTCCAATAAATAGGGTAAGGCGTATTTGGTGCAGTAAACTGTTCCCCAGAAATTGATGTTCATTAGTTTTTTAATCACACTCAGGTCGACATCAACAAATAAGGCGCGCATGGAAATGCCGGCGTTATTAATCAGCACATCTACCGTTCCATATTGCGATACGGCTGTTTCAATCAGTCTTTTGCAATCGTTTTCGTTGCTCACGTCCATTGGTAAAAAAACCAAATCTCCTCCTTGAATTTTTATCGATTCGGCCACTTCCATCAGCTTTTCGTGATTTCGTGCACCAATAACCACTTTCGAGCCATGACGCGCAAACTCAACGGCCAAAGCCTTTCCGATACCCGAACTACCGCCCGTTATGACGATTACCTTTCCTTTCACCTTATTTTTTTTACAATGATAGTAATAATTCTACATCTGGTGCATACTTAAACCTAATTTGTAATTAATGTAAATTTGCAAAAAAAAATTACTATGCATCTTTCCAACCGACAATTGTTTTTGCAAAACCTGGCCATCCCAGCCCCAATAGCTGATGCCATTGAAATTGAAAAGGCCAGTGGAATTTATTTATTCGATGTTACAGGCGAAAAATATGTCGATTTGGTGTCGGGTGTATCGGTGAGCAACGTCGGCCATCATCACCCGAAGGTGGTAAAAGCCATTCAAGATCAGGTTGATAAATACATGCATTTGATGGTTTATGGCAAATATATCCAGTCGCCACAGGTGCAGTTGGCCGGGCTTCTGGCAAGTCAGCTCCCCGACAACATGCAATCTGTTTTTTTGGTTAATTCGGGAAGTGAGGCCATCGAAGGAGCGCTTAAGTTGGCTAAGCGTGTTACAGGTCGCACAGGGATTATCGCCTTTACTGATTCTTATCATGGCAGCACGCACGGCGCGCTGAGTGTACTAGGAAATGAGTCGATGAAATCAGCATTCAGACCCTTGTTGCCTGATGTTTCTTTTTGTCGCTACAATCATCCGGAAGTACTGGAATTAATCACCGAAAAAACTGCATGTGTGCTCATGGAAACTGTTCAGGCTGAGGCCGGAATAATACTTCCTGATGAGAATTGGATTCGTGCCGTAAGGGAACGATGCACGAAAACCGGAACACTTTTAATTTTCGACGAGATTCAGATGGGATTTGGCAGAACCGGAAAACTGATGGCTTTTGAGCATTTCGGTGTAGTGCCCGACATTCTTTGTCTTGCCAAAGGGATGGGCGGAGGCATGCCTATAGGAGCCTTTGTATCTTCTTCTGAATACATGAACATGCTGACATTCAATCCTGAACTAGGGCATATTACTACTTTCGGCGGGCATCCTGTGAGTGCCGCCGCAGCTTTGGCCAGCCTGCAAATAATTCTCGAAGAAAACCTCCTCTCCAATGCTGTTCTGCGAGGCAAACAATTTGTAGATATCCTTGAATCCCATCCTCTTGTCGCTGAAATCAGGCAAGTCGGTTTGATGCTGGCCGTTCAGCTTGTGCCAGGTTATTCAGCGGGTAAGCTGGTCAAGATTCTGCAAAAAAATAAACTCATTGTCGATCAGTTCTTATTTAACTCCACAGCCTTCCGCATCGCCCCTCCCCTGATCATTTCCGCCGAAGAAGTTGCATGGGTTGCCGAACAGGTGATCGCAAGCTTAAACGAACTAAAAACGCTATGAAACTACACTATTTAATCTTTCTCTTACTAACCTCCTGGAATCTGAACGCGCAGCTCGCTATTACGATGCCCGGAGATTTTGAAAAACACAATGGACTGATGTTGTCCTGGTCCAGTGATGAAAACATCAATCTACTAACCACCACCCTTTTGACAGAAGTTCAACAGTCGGTGGATAGTGTTTGGATTTTGTACCACAGCGACTCCACAACAATGGACACTTTAACCATCAGGCAGTATATCATAGAAAATGGCGGCTCTTTGGATCATGTTTTTTTCTTGCCAGCTGATTACCAATCTAATTGGATCAGGAGTGCTTTGCCCGGTATTGGTTTTGCGGCTTTCGATGCTGTTCTTGAACGGTTTGTATACTCCAGCAATCAAAATACCGGGACAGACAGTTTGGCCTTTCAGTTGGGGCAATATTTTAACTTTCCGATATCGGAGATTCCATTGGTAATTGACGGAAATAACCTTCTGCACGATGGCTTGCGAAACGGTTTTTCCACACGACAAATGCTTGCCGATAATCCGGGTCATACCGAAAGTGAAATGGCCAATATACTAAGAGAATCTTTTAACCTGAACAACTGGGTTTTTCTTGAACCGATGCAAAACAGTGGTGGCGGTTTGCGGACATCCATCGACGATTTCATGCAAATTGTTGATTTTGAAACCGTCATGGTGACTTCTTATCCTGATACTTTGCCAGACTATCCGATAAGTGAGCAGAATGTCGATCTTCTTGAAGGATTACTGAACGCTTTTGGGCAGTCCTATACAATTTACCGAATTCCGGCAGCACCGTTAGATAATGGACGCTACCCTACGCAACCCGAAGATGAACTCAGAACCTACACCAATTCACTGATTGTAAACAATATGGTTATTATTCCGGAGTATGATATGCCATTTTACGATTCGGTCGCACTTCATCGCTATCAAATGGCTATGCCGGGTTATCATATTGTACCGGTGGGCGCAAGAACCTTGTCGCAGCAGCACAGTTCACTTAAATCGCTGGGAGTTCCAATGCCTCAGGATCATTATTTGAGGATAGAACACAAAAAGCTGACCGGATTACAACCCTATCAGTCAGAAATTCAGGTAACATGCATTTCAAAAGCCGGTGAGATGGTTCAGGATATGTGGTTGTATTACAAAAAGAACAGCGATACAAACTACACCCAAACACCTGTTTATCTGGTCTGTCCGGAGCATTTCGGAAAAATAGAAGACCTCTTAATAACAGACACGGTGAGCTATTACCTGGAGGCCATTTCCACCACCGAGACCACCATGTATCCCCTGTCAGCTCCAGAGGGTAATTTCACCTTTTGGTTTGACCCGCTGTTAAACCTCAAAGAAATTGATAGTGAGCCGATAACCCTCTATCCAAATCCAGGCAACGGAATTTTAAATTTCAACCTGAATAAAACCCATAGCATGGCAGAAGTTCAGCTTTTCGATTTAAAAGGCAACAAGCTACAACAAACCAAAGTAACCTCAGGTCAATCCATTGACTGGTCAGAAATGCTTAAGCCCGGTATTTATTTGGTTCGGGTGATTATTGGAAATGAAACGGAAACCATACGGTACCATGTACGATGAGCTAAATATTTTTTGTCTGGACGGAGACCTTCGTTTTCCGGATGTTATCGAAGCTGATCCTGACGGATTGTTAGCCTGTGGAGGAGATTTATCGATACCTCGTCTTTTAGAAGCCTACTCGTTAGGGATTTTTCCGTGGTTCAACCCGGGAGACCCGATACTATGGTGGTCGCCAGATCCAAGGATGGTGCTCTATCCGGATGAATTCAGGGTGACTAAGAACCTGAAGAAGTTAATCGATAAGAAAAAGTTTCAGGTTACTTTCGATCAAAATTTTTCTGAAGTGATCTGGAATTGTTCGGCCATCAGACGCGACTATACACAAGAAGGCGGTTCGTGGATAACCGATTTAATGATTGAAGCTTACGAAAATCTTCACCGGGCCGGATTTGCACATTCTGTAGAAACATGGCTTGAGGGACGTCTCGTCGGCGGGCTTTATGGTGTATCGTTGGGGCGCATGTTTTTTGGTGAGTCGATGTTTCATAAGGTAAATGATGCTTCAAAGGTGGCTTTATTTCATTTAGTTCAGAAGCTAAAAAACTGGCAATTCGACCTAATCGACGCGCAGCAGGACACCCAACATTTGCGAAACATGGGCGGACGAACCATCCCACGAAAAGTTTTCTTACATTTGCTAAGCCAATCGCTTACCAAGGAAACCATAAGTGGTTCGTGGGCTGCACTTTAAGAAGAAGGAGTCATTAATGATTTTTAAAATTTAAAAACCATAGAAGATGGAAGATAAGAAGGCGTTTATGAAAAAGGCCATTACGCTGGCGATGAACAATGTAGAAACGGATAAAGGTGGGCCTTTTGGTGCAGTGATTGTAAAAGATGGTCAAATTATTGGAACTGGATCGAATTTGGTTACCCAAACCAATGATCCTACGGCTCATGCCGAAATTGTGGCCATCAGAGAAGCCACCTCAAAACTGGGCACTTTTGATTTATCGGGTTGCGAAATTTATGCAAGCTGTGAACCCTGCCCTATGTGCCTGGGGGCTATCTATTGGGCGAAAATAAATAAACTGTATTATGCCGCCACCAAGGACGATGCAGCCAAGGCCAACTTCGACGACTCTTTTATCTACAAGGAATTTTCCTTGCAAAAGAACGAGAGACGCATGTCGTCGTTACAGCTTATGCGCGATGATGCCATTAAGGTTTTTGAAGCCTGGAATCAGAGCGACAAAAAAATCCCTTATTAATTAATTCAGAAAACTGACTTTTTTAAAGAATAGCGAATAGATTTGTAAATCAAGGTGATTCTGCCCAAATATTTGGTTGGTTTTATCTTACGAAAATAACCAACAAATATTTATATGAAAACTTTAACTTACTCTGAAATTCACGCCATTACAGGTGGTGTATTGGTTGGCCAGACTACCCATACAATTACGGGAATAGAGCAAATCAGCAAAGCCACTGTTGATCACCTCACTTTTATTGGAAACGCAAAATACAGTCGCATGTGGACAGACTCACAGGCCAGTGTGGCTTTAATTGATGAGAAAATTGCGCTCGAACCTGGTGAAAACCGCGTGTTGATCCGCGTAAAAAACCCTGATCTGGCCATAGCCAAACTGCTTGAGGTTTTTGATCCGGGTTTGCCCGAATTTGATGAGAAAATTCATCCGACAGCAATAATCCATCCCACGGCAGTGATTGGAAAAAACTGCAAAATAGGTGCCGGTTGTTATATAGGTAGACGCGTTGTTTTAGGCGATGGCGTATTAATTTATCCCAACGTCACGGTGTTAGACGACACAACCATTGGCCAAGGGACAGTCATATGGTCGGGGACGGTAATTAGAGAAAGAACCGAAATTGGCAGGTATTGTATTTTTCACAGCAATGTGAGTATTGGTGCCGACGGGTTCGGTTACAGGCCTTCGGAAGATGGACGTGGATTGACCAAAATACCCCAGATAGGCAATGTCATAATTGGTAATGCTGTTGAAATTGGCGCAAATTCATGTGTCGACAGGGGCAAATTTAGCGCCACCATTCTTGGCGACGGCTGCAAAATCGATAACCTGGTACAAATCGCCCACAACTGCGTATTAGGCCGGTCGTGCATCATGGCAGGCAACAGTGGTCTGGCGGGTTCGGTCACTTTGGGCGATGGAGTTATAATTGGAGGAAGTGCTTCGATAAAAGACCATGTAACTATACATTCAGGAGGTGTGGTAGGCGCAGGCTCAGGCGTGATGAACGACGTTGAGCCCGGACAAACAGTTCTGGGCTACCCAGCCCGCGATGCCCGTGATATGCTGAAACAATGGGTTGCTGTGAGGAAATTGGTGAAGTAAAAAAGGCAGAGTAAAATCCACTTTTACTCTGCCATGCACAATGCGAGGAAATTCAGTTTCCTGTTAATTGCTATTCTTTGATAAACTTAATCGACTTGGTCAAGCCATCCTCTGAGGTCAGTCTGAGCACATACAGCCCTTTTTCAAGGAAACTAACATCCATGTATTGACTATTTGGCTGGCCTTGAAATACAAGTGAACCTGTAATGGAGAACACAGCTACCTCTTTTGTGTTTTCAATTCCTTTCCATGAAATTTTCTGACCAGCCGGATTTGGAAAGGCCACTACGTCTTCGGTAGTTTGTTGATTTACACCAGTATATTGCAGTAAGTGAATGTCATCGAAGTAAAATAGGCCTGGTACAAAATGTCCTTCTCCTCCAAACTGAACTACCACTTGATCATAATCCTGGCGATTTGCTACCTGACTGAAGTCAAAAGAAAGCACTACCCATGAGTCAAATTCAGTAACCTCCAGTTTTACTTCTGTTTGTGTAGTCCAGGCATCCGGCCCGAGCAGGCTATTTTGCAGTTTGAGTGCAGCGGTTGGGGTTAAATTTCCCGAATAGTCATTGGTTGAGGAAAAGTATACACTCATCTCAAAAATATTTCTGTTGGTTAGATCCATCCGGTGATCTAAGATAAATTGGGCATTTGTCCATTCAAAGCTCCCTGAACGGTTGTAGTCTGCCACATGGTTAGCAGCATTCACCGGATCGAGTCCAATGATTAAATCTTCTAAATCAGGATCTTGAAATTTCCAAGAATCGATGGTTGCATAGCCGTTATTTTCAAAATTGTCCTGAACATCCAGCGCAAGCAGCGGTTTTTCTCCAGCTCCACCAACAAATTCCATGTTGTCCCAATAATAAGTTTTTTCGCCGGCCTGAGCACCTGTTACCCCAAAGTTGAAAAATATGGAGGCTTTGTTGTATTGGTAGTCGAAATTGATTTCTGCTGTACCGGTTGCTTCATTGCTAAAATCGAAAGTAATGGTTTCCCATGCTTCAGAAACAGTTGTATTGGCATCAGTTTCTACGCTAATATTCGAATCACCAGAATCTTCTACTTTTAAACGCACGACAATACCGGCTTGTGGCGACCAGACATCAACGGTCATTGTGGTTGCATCAGGTGTAAAAGGAATTTCTGTTGGGAATCCGACTACCCCTCCAACGGTTGTACCTGCCCAGGTTTCGGCTCCTGCCGTTTTAATGGTTTTGGCCACCTTGTTGTTTTCATCCTCAGGATCAGTAACAATTTCAGAAGCGTTTCCACCGAAATCTGTCAGGCCATATTCAACGTTTTCGTCCTCAAAGGTAACCGGCAAGGTGACAGGATCACCGGGTGCACCTCCGGAATATCCGGGACCTTCGATGTCATCGATATAGAAAATGTTGTCTGCTGTTGCAGAGAAATCCGGGAAAATGACGATTTTACTGTAAGTCGCAGAGGCTGAGCCGGAAAAATCAAAGTCCAGCTGAACCCAGACGTTTGGCGTTGTAACTGATTGGCTTACCTCTACAAAAACTCCAGAGTTTGTCGCATGTTCAAGTTTGAAGAGCACGTTACAGGCCACCGGTGACCAGATTTTGATATGAAAAATTTCGCCGGTTGTAAAATCAATAGTTCCTTCCAGATTCAACAGTATATGTGCCCATTGTTCTTCGGTGCGTGTCCATGAGCCCACTTGCGCACTGGTGTTTATACCTGTTGGATCGGGGTTAGCGATAACAGTGGGTTCATTTGGCCAACCTGAAACAGCTTCATTTTGATTGGCATCGAAGTCGTTATAGATGTATTGTGCGTTTATCCCGGCTGTAACGAGCAACAGAGAAAGCATTAAATAGATTTTTTTCATGGCTATAAAGTTTATTTGATTATTATTTTTTGAGTAAATAGTGTTTTATTTGCTTTGCTCTCAATGCTGAGGATGTAAACTCCTGCATTGATTGTTGTTACGTCAAGAGTAGTCGACAATTGGTTACTTTGTATCTGTAGCAATTGTTTTCCTGAAAGGTCAAAAAGGGAAATGTTCAGTTGGTCATTTTTATTTTGTGAAATATTCAGGAAATTGCTTGCCGGTATTGGCGAAACGGCAATTTGATGTACCAGATTGTCATTGATCCCCACAGGTAAAGCTTCAATATAATCTTCCATCAACAGGGTGTCAGCACCAAAACCATTTGAAACGATAAGCCGGACATCGAAAGCCCCAATTTCGTAGTAAGTTATTCCAACAGGAGATTCTTCTGATGAAAACTCGGGGGTGCCACCCTCAAAGAACCAGTCATAGGTTAAATCCTCACCTTGCGAAAGATTTGTGAAGTCGGTCGACTGGCCTGCAAGAATCACGGTTTGCGTAGCTGCGAAATCGGCCATTGGAGCTGTATAAACCACGATGTAGTCTTCTTTGGTAAAAGTGCTTGATTCGATACCGTTTGAAACTACGAGTGTAACATCGTAATTTCCAGGGGTAGTGTAATGAACATAAGGTGGGTTTTGTCCTGTAAAGGAGGCCGGGCTTCCACCTTCAAATGTCCATTCCCAGCTGGTTGGCGAACCTGTTGACATATCGGTAAAAAGGGTACTGTCGGCGGTAGACAATGTGGTGGGGTTAGCCGAGAAATTGGACTGAACTAACGTTACTTCGACAATGGTGAAATAAGAATCACTTGTATCAGACGGGAAAGATTCACTCATGGAAGTGATAATGATTCGGTAATCAGATCCGGGTTCCTGGTTGGGATACACGTTCCATGATAAGATGGTGTCAGAAACATTTACGTTTAACCCTACAAGCTGTGGATCACCCTCACCTTTTATTAATTCAACGATCACTTGTCCATCCCAATAGTCATATTCCCATTCAATATTGAAGACAGAACCCTGATCAATCATTTCACCACCATTGGGCGAAACTACTGTTACAAAAGGAACATGTTTCAGGTAAAGGTTATCGAAATACAATAGTGCGGGATTGAAATGCCCCTCACCTCCCAGTTGCACCACAATTTGGTCGTAGTCGATATTTCCGGAAACAGAACTAAAATCAAACTCCAGAGTTTGCCAGCTATCGTAAGTGGTAACGGTATGTTTTACTTCTGTTTGGGTTGTCCATGCATTTGCGCCGAGCAAGCTGTTTTGAAGTTTTATGGCTGCTGTCGGTGTAAGCTGATCGTTGTAATTGTTTGAAGAAGGGAAATAAACGTCGAGTTGAAAAATATTTCGTTCCGACAGATCCATTCTGTGGTCGAGGATGAACTGCGCGTTTGTCCATTCAAAAGTTCCCGAACGGTTGTAGTCGGCTACGGTGTTGGTGCTGTTTACCGGGTCAGTAATGGTGTTAAGTGGATTTAAAATTGGATCCTGAAACATCCAGTTGGTGATGGTACCCCATCCATCGTTTTCGAAGTTATCCTGAATATCGAGTTCCAAAATTGGTTTTGGGGCTTCATACTCAGGACCTGTGACCTCATCGAAATAGAAAATATTATCAGATGTGGAGGCGAAATCAATGAATATTATGATTTTATCATAAGTATCCGAAGCAGCTCCATCAAAATCAAAATTTAGCATAACCCATTGGTTAACATCATTTACATAACCACTGCGCTCAATCGCTACTGACGGATTGTTTTTGTCTTCAAGTTTAAAGAGAACCTGACACATCACAGGTGCATGAATTGTTAGCTGGAAATTTGACCCGGTCGTGAAATCGATGCGTCCGTCGAGAATACTATACACATGAGCCCACTGATCGGCAGAGCGCGACCATTCGGCTACGTGAGCACTGGTGTTAATGCCAGAATTGTCGGGGTTAACAACTACCACGGGCATGTTCGGCCATCCTTCAAACAGGTGATTTTGGTTGGCATCGAAGTCGTTGTAGATGTAGGGTGTGGTAGCGTAAACAGGCAGTAATTCCAGGTTGTCGAAATAGAATCGGCCGGCATCCCAGTGCCCCTGGCCGCCAAACTGGACTATAATTTTGTCGTAATCTTCGACAGCTGACCAGGCGCTGAAATCAAATTGCAATGTAACCCACTGATCATAAGTATTTACAGTATGCTGAACCACCGCTTCTGTCGTCCAGGCATTTCCTCCAAGCAAGCTGTTTTGGAGTTTGATGTCGACAGTGCTGGTTAATCCGCCCGAATAGTTGTTTGTTGAAGGGAAATACACATCCATTTCGAATACATTCCGGGTTGATAAGTCCATGCGGTGATCAAGTTCTGCCTGTGCATTGGCCCATTCAAAAGCTCCGGTTCTGTTGTAATCTGCCACGGTGTTGCTGCTGTTAACCGGGTCGACAGTGGTAGGAAGAGGGTCTAGTCCGGGGTTTTGAAAAATCCAGTTAGCAATTGTGCCAAAACCATTGTTCTGAAAGTTGTCCTGTACGTCAGCATCTTCTAAAAGTTTTCCCTGACTGCCATCGTAGTGCGGGCCTTCAATTTCATCAAAATAAAATGTGTTTGCGGTAAAGGAGGCAAAATCTAAAAAGAAAACGATTTTGTCGTACACGCCAGAGGCTTCACCGGAAAAATCAAAATCCAGCTGAACCCATTGATTTGCAGATGTTACCGTCAGGGTTCTCTCAACGAATATACCTCCATTGGCCTTGTCTTCAAGCTTAAACAGCACATTACAAACAATCGGCGAGTGCACTTTTATCGAAAACACCGTTCCTGTAGTAAAGTCGATTTTTCCGCTCAGTTCAGTATACACATTGTCCCATTGAGCCCAGTTGGTCCGTTCCCATTGGGCAACATTTGCACTTGTGTTGAGGCCGGAAGCGTCGGGATTTCCAACTATTACCGGAGCATTTGGCCAAGCCAGAAAAACCTGATTTTGGTTGGCATCATAGTCATTGTAGATATATTGTCCGTTTAGTGAGAGGACAACTACCAACGCTGCAAATAGTAGATAGATTTGTTTCATGGTTTAATTATTTAGTAAGTGGATAATTGTCTGATAATGAATTGTTTGATTGTTCTGTAATTGCGAATATGTAATCCTTCATGTTTAAGTGAACTTCAATTTTTTGGATTTCACCATTCCGGGCAAAAATTTGAGAACTGATTTCTTTGTCAATCCTGTTGCCGGGAATGATCATTTCACCTCTTTTTCTGAAATAAATTGTTATCTGCTCCGGTTTGTTGAAGGTGTAGATAATCGGAATCTGACAAAACGTGTAGGCTAATTGTCCTTCTTGCAAAGGCATAAGACGATGCTGGTTTTCGGTTGTAAAATACTCGAATTCAGTCTTTTTGTTTAGGATTTCCTCTTCATTGATGAGAGCGTGCAAAAAGATAATAGCTCCATCAACGATTCGGATACCCAGTTCACCAAGCCGCGAGATCATGTCTTCTTTAACCTGCCCTGTCAGCCCCGGCTGCTTAACGCCGCTGTTTCCCGGTGTATGCGAATAGGCATCCATAGGGAAAGCTCCATATATTTCCGGAGATTTATAAAGCCCAATACCGGCTTTTATCTCATAATAATGCTGTTTTAACCTGCGAATTGTTTCCGTGTCAGTAGGCGTTTCCAAGGCCAGAAAATAATTTTCCTGCACGGCCAGCAGCAACTTAGAAACCATGTGCCAGTAAATTGACCCTAGTCCTTCATAGCCGTAAAAAGTTCCTGAGCGACCTGTAAAGAATTGATGCTCAAATACCTGTTCAAATATCTCCAGAATCATTTCCTTTTCAGAAGCAACCAAATTGCTGTATCCGGTCATCCTGAGCCTATCAAGTGCCGCTTCCAAATCAGCAGCATTGCGAAAGTTTCCATTGAAATGGAACAGCCCTTCGTTGTCTTTTTTAATGATTGACAATTCTTCATCGGCCACAAGCTGGGTGAGTAAACGCGAGCTCGCAACAAGGTTATCAGGGACATTGTTTTTTTCAAGAAATCGCTTGAGTTGTCGATCAGGATAGAGCATGTAACTGTATTGCCCCGGGTTGAACATCTTACTCCGTTTTAGCGCATCGACGACACGAAGGCTTTCGTTTGCTGTAAGATAACCCGAACTTAATACGGCGACCTGTCCTTCGAGCATTTCGTATAGGCGACTTATCGTTACTTCTTGCGGCTTTATTGAAATGAGATTGTACGCATGAAATAGGCCATCTGATCGTTTATTTGATCTTATCGATTGATCGAGATACTGTAGAGAAAGTTGTGCGAATGCAGCTAAATATGCTGAGTCGACAAGCTTTTTCTCACCCGAAAAAGCAAACTCGTAAACCCCGTTCCTAAAGCGGTTGTGCGCTTGTCCAAGGAAATCGGCAAAGGTTTTTCTGTCGGCATTGTTAAACCCGGTGCTGATAAGAGATTGATGTAAGGCAAAAAATGCGTTAAAGTTTTCCAACAGATCGGCCACCTCCTCCGAAACGGCAAAATGGTTTGTTGAAGTTTTTTTCCATTTGAGGTACCAAAACATCAACGACCTGCGCAAATAAAACAACGTTACCATTGACGCGCCGTTCCCGACAAGGGCATTGTTGGCGTCATTCCATTCCGGACGCTGGGTGTTCATCCATATGCCTGCCTCGGGCACGAAATTGCTTAGCTTGCTGAGCAAAGAAACCAGGATTTTTTCTGTAAGGTTTACCTTATACACCTCGTGGCTGTTTGACGCTTTAACTAAGAAGGCATCTGCTCCCAGGTGATCACGTTCCGACTTCAGTCGTTTGTCTAAATCATAATCGAAAACCACGGTGTCGTGAGGGTTTCGCAGTATATCGTCATAGTTTTTAATGCGGTAGGGAACATTGGCATAAACAAAAATTTCTTCAGTAAGCAGGGTGTCCAGTTTTCCCGGATGAAATTTTTCTGATAACTCCAAAAACTTCTGAAGATAAATAATCTGATGATCACCCCAATAGCCAATATATGACCAGGGATCTTCAGGATCAGGCGTTTCCCAGTCGAAACCTTCGCGCGTTATCCTATACGGATTGTACCCATCAATGGTAGAGGCGTTTACAAATTTGCTGATGAACCCTGAAATGTATTCGGGGAAGGAGTAACCCAGAGCTTCCCAGTTTTGAAAAATGTCGCGCCAGTTGCCTTGATAGCTGAATTTTGTATTCCCTGTTGCATCAGTTGTTTCGATGGAAAACAGATTCCAGGGACGGCTTGGGTCGCCATGGCGGCGGCTGAATGTAAGAGGAAGGTATTCATAGGTAATACGCAGCAAATCCGCATCTTTGGCATTCTTGGCCAGATCCAGAAGTGTTTTGTGAGAAATAATCTCAGGCAGATTTTCGATCCAGGAGTGCAATTCTTTACTTAACAATATGTTAGATTGATGAACGAAAATACTGTAATCGGCCACTTGAATATCATATCCCTGAACAAAAACACCTCCGCGCATGATGTTGTAGAGCGTATTCATGTAATGTCGGGCAAAGCACATGCCTGTATTTGTTACTTGCAATCCATCAGCGGCAGCCACTAATTTTTTGATGTTCAAGGTCGATTGATTGATCTCATACTTTAACAAGGATATCAGATCTTTTGATGTCTGAAGCAAATGCCTAAGGTTTGCAACCTGGGTTGTGTCTTGATTTATATCGGCAATAATGAACCAGGATCGGTCTCCACCCGGAGCAACAGTTACGATGGTTTGAACAAAATAAGCGCCTCTCGCAGCTCGTTTATCCAATTCTGAATCAATTTCTTTACCGCGTCTGAAATTATCGACTTGTTGCCCGGACAATAGTATTTTAACATTGCTTGTTAAGCCACAGCTCCAGACAGTGGTAGCCTTAAGCGCTTCACTCGGTTCTGCTTTGTCGACAGGAATGGAACTGAGGAAGTAAAGCCCCAGCGTTGTTTCCTCTACCCTTTCGCTCTTTTTATAGGCATCCAGCAGATTACTGTATTCATTTTGAAAGGCATAATCAACACCGGACGGCAAAATATTGGTAATCCCATCTAATAACTGGATGCGCAAGGTGCTTTCACTCTTGTTTTTAAGGTTTGATTTTTTAACAAACCCAAAGCGGTTGCAAAAACTCCATGAATAGCTAAAAACCAGATCTAAATCGGAATTCACTTCCTCGAAAATAATTTTGTTGCCTGTTATGTTCTTAAAAAGATTTCTGGTAATATCATAAGTCTTTTCAGACTCGTCAGAAAATGGTTCCCATAGGAAGGTTCTTTCTTCTTTATCGACAAGGAAAATCGATCTGCTACCAGTAATTCCTTTGTAATCAGATATTTTATCGTCAGTATAATAGGGAAACAAGGCATTGTCACGGTTTTTACGACCTGCGGTAAGTGATCCATTACTGGAGAGAAACATCCAATGGTCTGAATCACTTATAATGCTTAAGAAAAAATCCGGAATCAGGTGATAGTTATAAATTTTATAAAACTTTTCATCACCTATCATCACAAAACCACCTGACGTTTTCTGTGATTTTTTCATCAGCATTTGGTTTCCCAGATATACACTGTTTTTTTTCGGCATATTATTCCTGATGTTAATCCAAAACGTAATCTTCAACAAGGAATGGGATATTGGCCGTTGCGGCATGACCATTTCCATCGCTGGCATATACGAAGAGTCTGTATTCGCCGGGTTCGGGGGTCACAAAAGTGAGTTCATTTCCATGTACTCCGTAATTATGCTCCAGCATGGTATCGGGATGTTGCTCAAAATCACCGCCATCACTGGCCTTGTCATGCGCTACTTCGGTCAAAATCGCCCAAGCATAAGTTATTTTATCATTTTCCGGATCGCTTACAACTGCTTTTGTGATGTATTCTTTTCCTGGTGCCAGCATTATGTTTTCATAAGCATTTTTGCCATTCAACATGAGGCTATGTAACACAGGTGATTGATTTAGAGGCCATTTATTGTTCCAGAGATAGTGCATAACGTCAACGGTTGGTGTTTCTTCACCCGACTTTAAAAACAGACCATACCAAGTAGGCGTGCGCTCTTGTTTTTGTCCCCACAGAAACACAAAGGAGCCCAGACATCTTTGCGGATCGGAGGCGATAACTAATTCATATCGTTCGCGATAGGCCATTGCTTTTTCACTGCTTGTTTGCTCAATGGGTCTGCCCCAGCTCGTTTGAGCTACTTCCCAATGTCCGGTAGCACCCCATTCGGTTACAATATATGGACCTTGATAATTACTCTCAATAAGGTATTTTGGTAAATTTACTATGTCGCCATAGAGTTGGAAGGACAAAAAATCCAGATCAGGACAAAGGGTAGTTACCTGCTCAATTACCTCCTTATCAGCACCGGCAAGCATGGTGGTAACAGGATGATTGGGGTCGATATCGTGGATCATCTGAGCGATTTGGTTTACGGCGTTCCAGACTTTTAGGTTTTTGTAATGCAGGTTTAATTCGTTTCCAATACCCCAAATGAGCAGTGCCGGATGGTCTTTCAGCGAAATGACTTCCTGTTTTATGCGCTCAAATTGTTCCGCAACGGCCTTTTCATCATCGTAGTTAAAACCATGTCGTTCTTTGGCAACATCGAGCCCCATACTTACCATAAGCCCATGTTTATGCGCTTCGTCAAGCACCTCGCGACCAGTTTGAATGCCGTTGTTCACACGCCAGGTTCTTATAGCGTTGCCCCCATGTTTGGCTAAACTTTCCATGTTTCCGAATTCGAGGCCTGCCCCTTTTATATAAAACGGCTCTCCGTCTACCAGCAATTGATATTGATCAGGAGTTTTAACCAATTCTACTTTACTGGGGTTATTCAATAATTTTTCCTGCTTGCTCCTTTTTTGATCACAGCCGGAAATCGAAAACAGAAAGATCAGGGCTAGTGTATTGATCAGCAATTTTAGGTTGAGATAATTCATAACTTAAGCATTTCTTTTAGTAAAAAACAATTGTAATTCTTCAAGCGTTTTGCCTTTGGTTTCAGGGACTTTAAACAGAATAAAAATTAGTCCTGCCAAAGCAAAGAGGCCATATATTAAGAATGTAGTGGCTGTGCCAAGGTGTGCAAGCTCCCATGGGAAAACAAGTTGCACCAAAAAGCTCACCACTGAGTTAATAAAACCGACAAACGAAATGGCTACAGCCCGCACCCTGTTTGGGAATAGTTCGGAAAAGAGCACCCACATAACAGGACCAATGGAAACAGCAAAAGAGGCTACAAAAGCGAGAATAGCAATTAAAATTAACATCGGGTTCAGTTGTATGGCCTCGCGGAAAATCTCCGATTGAAAGGCATCAAGCGTTTGACTGTCAATATTTTCCAGTAAAGCAGATTTAAACTCAATGTCACTTGTGAACTCAAGGTTGATTAAAGCTGATAAATTTTCGACGGGAAGTTCGGTAGAAAATCCTGAGATAGACTCTTCAGTTAATTTGTAGGTAGCTTTATTGAAACCATACGACAGCGCCATCATTGAAAGCACAATACCCGAAACCCCAATGATTAACAGCGGTTTTCTTCCGATTCTATCGATTAATAGCATGGCTAAAATCGTGAAAACCAAGTTGGCCAGTCCCACGTAGATGGCCTGAGAGAAGGAGGCATCGGCTCCAAGCCCGGATTGTTCAAATATCATGGGAGCGTAGAAAAATACCGAGTTGATACCTGTAAGTTGCTGTAAGGCAGCAAGTGCCAGTCCTATGATTAAAACCGGACGGAGTGCTTTGACAAAGACATCCGCCAGAGAAGCTTTGGCTTGGTTTACTTCATTATTCAGACTTTGTTTAACCGCTTCCATGTCCAGAGCCGCTTTTTCCGGTCCTACAGCTCTGGCCATCGTTTTCAAAGCTTCTTGTTCTTTACCGGCCATAATTAGCCAACGCGGACTGCGAGGAACAAGAAAAAGGGCGACAAAATAGATAACTGCCGGAATGGTTTCCAGGCCAAGCATCCAGCGCCAATTGTACTCCGAAAATTTTAGTGCTACTGCCCAGTCGGCATCCGATTGTCCGAATTTTATGATCAGGTAATTTGTAAAAAAGGCCGCCGAAATACCCAATACAATGTTCAACTGATTGAACGACACCATCGTACCTCTGATTTTAGAGGGCGCTATTTCGGCAATGTACATTGGGGCAATAATTAGCGAAGCGCCCACGCCGAAGCCACCTATCATGCGTGCCAAAACCAACAGCAGGAAAGTGGGGGCAAATGCCGATGCAATGGCTGAAACAGCATATAAAGCGGCAGCCACAGAAAGCAACTTTTTACGACCAAAACGATCACTTAACGGACCGGCAAAAATCATGGCCAGGGTCGCAGTTAATGTAAGTGAGCTTACAGCCCAGCCCAATTCAAGTTTTGTTAAGTTGAATTCTGGCTCAATAAATCCCACAACACCTGAAATCACCGAAGCATCGAATCCCATTAAAAAGCCACCTAATGCTACAATTAGTGAGATAAGGATGATATACCCATTGTTTTTCTTCATCGTTTTCTATTTTTCAAGTACAAACTCTGTTTTTAATTCTGTTGTTGAATCGCCTCCAATCAAGGCATAAAAAATTCCGTTTTCAATAATTGATTTTCCATTTTTATCATAGTAAACAAGATCGGCTTCCGTGATCTCAAAACAAACTTCCTGTTGTTGACCCGGTGATAAGAAGAGGCGCTTAATTCCTTTTAATTCCTTTACAGGTCGTGTGATCTCCGCTGTAACATCGCGCAGGTAAAACTGAACCACCTCGTTGGCTGCCACTTTTCCGGTATTTGTTATGGTGGCGCAAACCCTGAGGGTATCACCACTTTTTATGGTGGGTGATGACACTTTAATGTTACTATATTCAAACGAAGTGTATGAAAGCCCAAACCCGAAAGGGTAAAGCGGTTCAAATCCGGCATCCAGATAATGACTGGTATTGCCCACCGAAGTTTGAAATGCCCTCACAGGAATGTCATAGAGCGGAGTCCAGCTTTCCTTTGATGGTGGCCGTCCTGTGTTTTTATGACTGTAGTAGATTGGTATCTGTCCCGGCACTTTCGGAAAAGTCACCGGTAACTTTCCTGAAGGAGCATAGTAACCCAGTAGGATATCAGCCAGAGCCGGCCCTCCCATAGTTCCGGGATGCCATGCGTAAATAATCGCCTCTGCGTAGTCTGAAATTGATCCGATGGTCAATGGGCGGGAGGTCATAATAACAACGATAACA
Source organism: Bacteroidales bacterium UBA6244 (assembly GCA_002440885.1). Classification (GTDB taxonomy): domain Bacteria; phylum Bacteroidota; class Bacteroidia; order Bacteroidales; family F082; genus UBA6244. Next base: position 21,870 of record DJVY01000202.1, on the reverse strand, counting down.
GGTTTCCCTGTTTCGGAAAGTACTTTAATGAGTCCATTTTGAGCTCCCGGGAGTTCCAACCCGGCACGTGAATGCGCTTCTCCGGTGATTATGGCCTCCTCACCTACTATTACTATCACAGCCTCAGCGCTTTCAGCAGCTTTAACGGCTTTTTCAAAGCCAATTGTTTTCCTGTCGCGTGAGTAGTCTAAACCAGACGCATAAACAACGCGGGCTTCACCAAGCTCTTTCTGAAGAGCAGCTAATGGCGTGATGGTTAAGTTGGTATCGCCATCGAATATCCAAGTACCCAGTTGTTCGTAGCGGTCGTTTGCCATAGGCCCGATAACAGCAAGTTTTTTTATTGCAGGAGACAACGGGAGCACCTCTTTATCGTTTTTTAAAAGAACCATACTCTGTAAAGCCGCTTCCTTGGCCAAAATCAGGTGAGCACTGTCGTTAGCCCGGGAATCTGGAATCGCATAGGGTTGATCAAACAAACCCAGGTCCAGTTTCAACGTCAGGATACGGCGAACGGCCTCATCAACAATAGTTTCCGGGATCACCCCATCCTCAACCAATTGTTTCAGGTTTTCTGCAAAAGTGCCTGAAGCCATTTCCATGTCGACACCGGCTAGCACAGCCTTTTTAGCTGCTTCTTTTGGGTTTTCGGCATATCCATGTGTAATCTGCTCTTCAATTGAAGCCCAGTCGCTAACCACAAAACCCTGAAAACCCCAATCGGTTTTCAATACCTCACGAAACAAATAACTGTTTCCCGAAGCAGGCACTCCGTTCAGATCGGTGAAGGAGGTCATAAAAGTGCTTACACCTCCCTCTGCTAAGGCCTTAAAAGGCTTAAAATACGTGTTATGTAGTTCAATTTCGGGGATGTTTACTGTGTTGTAATCGCGCCCACCCTCTACTGCGCCGTAACCCACAAAATGCTTGGCACAAGTGGCAAGGTAAATTGATCCATTTTCCTGCTTTTGCTGAAAACCTTCGTTTACAGCTAATCCCATGAGCGTGGTGAGGTATACATCTTCACCAAAACTTTCGGCCATACGCCCCCAACGCGGGTCACGGCTGATGTCCACCATCGGGGCAAAAGTCCAACGAATGCCTGCGCTGTGGGCTTCTTGTGCCCAAATAGCGGCACTTTGCCTGATCAATTCGGGGTTAAATGTTGCTGCCAATCCAATATTTATGGGGAAAATGGTTTTAAAACCATGAATAACATCCCGTGCAAACAGAACCGGTATTCCTAAACGACTTTCATCAACAGCTACATGCTGTATTAGATTGATTTGCTCCGGATCAGATTCATTGAGCACTGAGCCTGCCAACCCATCTCTCACAAGTGCTAAGAATTTACCATCGCGACTTGCGTTTTCTCCGTGAAGCTGGCTCATCTGCCCGATTTTCTCTTCCAAAGTCATTTTTGAAATGAGACTTTCAACGAAGTCGGATTCTTGGTCTTTAGAAGTCTTGTTGCATGAAGTAATTGTCATCGATCCCATAAAAATGATTATACAAGTGAATACCAAAAGACCTATGTATTTCTCTTTGACTGACATCTGGTGACTAAAAATTTTAAATCCTGTAAAAAGCGAATCGGTTTTATTGCTGATTTCTATTCAACTTTTTGATAAACACGCACGTAATCGATTTCCATCGATTGTGGGAAAATAGAATTGTCTATTCCTTGAGCACCTCCCCATGTTCCTCCAACTGCAATGTTCAGAATAAAAAAGGCGGGCTGGTTAAACGGCCAGTTTTCAATGGTTTTAACTGCGGGAGCATAGGTGTGAACGACATTGTCAAGGGCATCAACATAAAACACAAGCTTTTCTTCTGTCCATAAAAGCCCGTAGACATGAAACTCTTCTTCACAGGAGGTTACTGTCATGCTACTTCCGCTTCCACTTCCGCCAAAACCGGCAGGTGTGTGCACCGTGGAATGGACAACGTTTGGCTCGTATCCTACATATTCCATGATGTCCATTTCACCGCAGGCAGGCCATCCGACAGTACTAAAATTACTTCCCAACATCCAAATGGCAGGCCAGATACCTGTCCCGGATGGCAGCTTAGCCCGAATTTCTAATTTACCATATTGAAACTCCTTTTTACCCCTTGTTACCATACGCGATGAAGTATATGACCCCACAGTTTGGTTGTCATCAATTTTTTCGGCAGTGATTACCAGATTACCGTTCACAATGGCAGCATTGTTGCCATTTGTGTAGTTCTGCAGTTCATTGTTTCCCCATCCGGAAGCACCTGTTTCAAAGGTCCAGAAATTGCTGTTTATGGTAGTTTCGTCAAATTCATCAGACCAAACCAGTGTCATGTCTTCGAGGTAGTTGGGGTCGTCTTGTGCTATGGTGAGTGTTTTTTGTTCGGTGAACGCATTTTGTCCAACAAAAACTTCCAGTACTATTTCGTATGATCCCTCGAAGGGAAAATACGCTATCCATTCTAATTCGTTTTCCACTTCTATATTCCGGTAATGCCATTTAAAAGCATCGTATGTTCCTTGAGAGGTATTTTTTAAGAGCACCTCGTTTGGTTTCGTCGGATCTATATCAGCACTGAATGAGACGATTAGATTTGAAGTGGCCACATTGATTGATTTTTCAACGGAGGTCGATCCGCCAGTGTAATTGGTGAGTTTTAGTCCTACTTTATAATCTCCGGCTACAGGGTAGAAAACGGTATAAGTCTTTTTTTTGTCGGTGGTGGTATCGGTCTCACCATTACCGAAATCCCAAATCATGGAATAGTACTCCCCTTCTGATTCATTGCTGAACCGGATGTGATTGCTATCAGTAAAAGTATAGCTGAAATCGGCACGGAAGCCCTCATCGTTTTTTTTGTCGCATCCCAATCCAAGAAACAAAAACAGGATAACTAAAAGTTTTACCTGCCAATTAACAAGTCTGGTTATGCTATTGTGGAAAATCATTTTTGCCTTCATATACTAGTTATTAATTTTAGTTCGATGGTCTCCGACCTTAAAAAATGGGGCACTTTTTGCTGACATCCAGATCAACAATCCAGTGCCCCATTTCAAATTCAATCATTCATTCTATTGTTTAACAAGGGCATGCTCTCCCTTTTATTTTTGTTCAGGTTTAACGTTGGTGAAGATATGATACCATGCGAAGAGTGGTTCATTGACCTGTACCATTCGTACGCGCAGGATATTTTCGGTTACTTCAATGATTTCATATTCACTTGACCCTGCATAGAACCCCATGAATCCACCCTCGGTGAAGTTAAGCGTTGTTCCGCGGTAAGCGCCTTTTACTGTTGCAATAGAAGCTGAAGGGCTAAAGGATACATTTTTTACACCTGCGATATCGAAGGGGTAGCTTCCTTCGTCACCAAGGCCAAGCTCTGAGGCATAGATTCCCTGAATGAAGGCTTCTCCTGTGGGGTTTTTCTGTTCAAAAGTAAAGCTGCCATTTTCGATCGAAAATACGAATTCACAGTTATAAAGAGAAGAGGACGCTTTTTCCCAAGGTGCAGCGGCATACCAGGCTGCATAAGTTTCAGAACCATTTTCGTAAACCTGGTCATTTGGCCCAAGACCCAGGTGGCCGGGTTGATCGGCAGCCCAATACCACGATTTGGTCGATCCGCCTGTTAAGAACAGCTTTGCTTCCTCATCATCAAAGGTGCTTAACACTGCTATTTGCATTGTTTTGCTTGATGAAATGCCTCCTGTACCCACAGCAAAAACAGTTACATTGTAGTTGTTAACGCCAGTTACCGAAAAGGTATGTGTAACCTTGCCGCTGGCAGCTATTTGGTTGTCTTTGCCATCGCCAAATTCAAAGTTAAACGTGATGTGGTTTTCAGCGCTGGCTGTAAAAACAACCTGCCCACTTCCGTCTCCATAAGGGTTAAGGTCATCAGCACCTACGATCTGATAGGTCAGATTTACATTGGTGGGAGCGACCAGGTCGCCCATTTCAAATTGGTCATCCTGGCAACTGTTCAAGGTTAAGAGCAGCCCGACCAGAATAGGTAATATGTATTTAATCTTTTTCATGTTTTTACTTTTTTCTAGTTTTTAACGAGAATAAATCTCCACCAACCGCCGCCGATATTGATATCCAGCGTCATTCGCGCATTATCGTCGGTAAGTGTTATGTTGTATGTTATGGACTCGGGAGCATCTAAGGGAGTGGTTAATTCGCCTCCATTGTATGCTTTGGGAATACCCAAATAAGCACCAACACCGTTGATGGTTACCGTTCCAGCAGCTTCATCATACACAAATGCGGCAGGATTGGAACCATTGTGGGGAGCCACGGGAGCACCACAGGCATCACTGCCACCTTGCCAGCCTTCAACCCAGGTTTCGGCACCCAGCACGTTGTTGAATGATCCATCTGGTCCGAATACATATTCATCATTGTAGAAACAAGCCCTGGCTTCAACACCGGCAGCATCGATAGCCCACCAGGAAATGTCGCCCAACTCGGGACCTACTCCCATTGAACCTGCTTCGGGAGCCATTACCCAGGAACCATCAAGTGGAGACGTAACCACGCTTCCCACTTTCACCATAATGAATCTCCACCAGCCTGAGCCAATATAAATATCCACTGTCATCCGGGTGTCGTCGTCGGCGAGGGTAATATCATAAGTAATGGATGCAGGTGCATCAGCAGGGGTGGTCAATTCGCCGCCATTGTATGCTTTGGGGATTCCCAAATATGATCCAACACCGTTGAGGGTGATTTGATTGGCTCCTGCATCGTAAATGTAAGTGGCAGGATTAGAACCATTGTGGGGTGCAACAGGAGCTCCACAGGCATCTGAACCACCTTGCCAACCTTCAACCCATGTTTCAGCACCCAGCACGTTGCTAAACGAACCATCGGCACCAAAGATATATTCGTCATCGTAGAAACAAGCCCTGGCTTCAACACCGGCTGCATCGATAGCCCACCAGGAAATGTCGCCTAATTCAGGTCCAACACCCAACGATCCGGCTTCGGGAGCCATCTTCCATGTGCCTACGATACCTGTGGAAGGTGCCGCGGTAGCCTGACGGATATCGTCGAAATAATACACTGCATCATCACCCGGATTTCCAAAATCGAAAAAGATAACCACTTTTTGATAGGATTGTCCAACGTCAATACCTGAGAAATCGAAGGTCAGTTCCTCCCAAACATTGGATGTTGTGGTAACAGCATCTATTTCTGCATTGATGTCGGCGTTATCAAGATTCTCAATTTTAAGTTTTACGATGGCATTCACTTTAGGTGACCAAACCTTCACTTTAAACAGTTTTTTAGTACTGAAATCAATGGGAGATTGAAGCGTGAGCAGCGTACCTGCCCATGTTTCTGCACCTGCGGTTTTAACAAATTGAGCCACACGATTACTGCCGTTAATACCTGATTGGTCAGGGTTATCGATGACCGAAGCCTCAGCATTGCCAAAGTTGGAGAAGGCGTAATTAACAGTAAACGACTCGAAGTCAATGGGTAGCGTTACCGGGTCGGAGGCCGATGAAATGGTAATGGTTTCGCTGTGTTCAATAGTTGCAGCGCCACCGTTTTTGGCAACAACGCGTACTACATAATCACCTGCTTCGGCATAGGTATGCAATACAGATTCTCCCGGCAAAGTATGTGTGGGTTCTTCACCTGCCACATCGCCAAAGTAGAAATCAATGATTGTGGCATAATCGGCTGTAGCAGAAACAGAAATTATACGTGGGTTAACTGCATCGAGAACGATGCTCACGACAAGATTTTCAGGTGCTCTAAAAGTAACGTTGATCTCCTTTTGAATGCTTGTGGTCAGGTCTGTTAGCCCTTTGGCTGTGATGCCGACAGTGTAAGTGCCTTCGGCATAGATATGTGTGATTGGTTCACCTGCGGCATAAACAACCGGAGTTTCATCGGTTACGTCTCCAAAAGTGATTGCATATTGGGTAGCTCCTTCGGCATCAGGGAGGATAGTAACCAAGCCACTGTTATCCTGGGTTATATCAAACATGGCTGATACATTGGCAGGAGCAACAACATCATTCAAGATTTTCAGGTTATCAATTTCCTTGGTGCAAGAGAGAGACAGCCCAAGAAAAGCGACAACAAAGAATATTATTTTAACTATTTTCATCTTTCAAAATTTTGGATTAGTAATTTGGGTTTTGCGACCAGTTTCCATTAGAGAATTCTATCTCTTCGATCGGAATAGGGAAAATTTCATTCTTCCCCTTAACGAATCCGGCAATTTCGTCAGCAGCCCTTCCAATGCGCACCAAATCAAAGAAATAGTGTCCTTCGCCAAGGAGTTCAACCCGACGTTCGTGGTAGATCATGTCGGTTAAGGCCGCTCCGGTTAAGGTAACATCGTGAAAATTGTCACCAAAAGCACGACGGCGAACCATGTTAAGGTATTCCTGAGCTTTGGCATCGGAAATTCCTCCGCGGTTATTGGCCTCGGCAGCCATCAAAAGTACATCTGCAAAACGAATTGACCTGTAGTTGTTTGGGTTGGTCAGGTTTAAATCATTCTGGGCATTTTCGCTTCTTGTACGGGGTAAGTACTTGCGGTTAAAATAGCCTGTATGCTCGTATCCTGTGGTATACTCAGCTCCGGTACTGTCGGCCCATGTCTGAATGTCGAGGATGGTCACTTGTTTACGGCCATCTCCCGGCTCAAAGGCGTCAACAGCATTTTGGGTGGGCACGTTAAAGCTGAACCCCGGTGTAAATAGCGGTCCAACATAACCACGCACGCCACTAAAACCAACGGCAACATTACCTTCGCTACATTGAAGACAACCAAATCCGGCTCCTTCAGCATCGGTGTATTGAACCTCAAAAACGCTTTCTGTTCCGTTCTCACCGTCAGCTTCAAAAATGGAGTTGTAGTCGGATACAAGCGTGTAGGGACCGGTTGTGATTACCCTGTCGAGGACTTCGGCAGCTTCGGCAAATTTCTCCTGATAAAGATAAGCTTTACCAAGCAAAGCCTGAGCAGCGCCTTTGGTCACTCTTCCAATTTGAGACTGGCTGGCAGGGAGAACGCTTTCGGCGTAAATTAAATCGGCTTCAATCAAGGCGTACACATCGCTCACAGGTGACCTTGGGATAATGGTTTCGTCTCCCAGTTTAAATCTCTCATCCACTTTTACAGGAATCGCGCCAAACCATTTCACCAGTTCAAAATGATAGTAAGCTCTCAAAAAACGCACTTCTCCAATCATGACATCCTTACCTTCAAAATCGATTTTATCCTTAAATTCCATGAAATAATTGGCGCGTTGAACTCCGGCAAACATCCAGTCCCAAATATCTTTGAGGTTGCTGTTGGTAGAGGTATGAATCATATCGTCAACTTGTTGCCAGCCAATAACATCAGTAGGACTTTCGCCACCACACAGGGTGTTGTTTGAGGCAATTTCACCTAAAATTACGTTGGCATAAGTTGGCTGAAGCATGTCGTAAGCAGCTATCAGTGCATTGTAGTAATCATCTGAGGAGTTGAAATAATTCTCCGAGTCGATAGAGTATTCCGGTGAAATTTCAACAAATTTGTCTGAGCAGGAAAAAAGCAACGCTGAAAAAGCGAAAAGTCCTGCGATAGTTGATTTCTTTAACATATTAAATTTCATGTCTTTCTGAATTTATAAATTAACATTAAAACCAAACCAGTAAGTTCTGGCAGCAGGATAAAAACCTGAGTCAAATCCTGAACCGATAGGTGCTCCGCTAGAAGCAGCAGGATCGAATCCGTTATATTTGGTCAAAGTAAACAGGTTGTTCACAGCCACGAAAAACCGGATTTCCTTAAATCTGATTTTTTGTATAAGCGACTCAGGCAATTTATAACCTAAAGCCAATCGTTGTAACCTGAGGTAGGAACCATCTTCAACATAGTATTCTGAGAAAATATTGTTTGCCGTGGCTGCCGTGGTTACGCGCGGAACAGAGTTGCTCGTACCTGGCCCTGTCCACCTGTCGAGTACAGTGCTTAATCTGTTGACATTGGGCTGAGCACGTTCGTAATTTCTAACGATATCGTTTCCAATACTGGCAAAGGCATAAGCCATAAAATCAAAGTTCTTATAGCGGAGCGTCATGTTAAATCCCATGAGGAAATCAGGTATGGGATCACCGATGTAAGTGCGGTCGTCGGAGTTGATTACACCATCGTTGTTCACGTCCTGAAACCTGATATCACCCGGAGAGGCTGGCGCGCCCAATGCTGTTTGAGAAGGGTGTGCCTCTACTTCTTCCTGAGTTTGGAAAATTCCATCAGTTTTATAACCGTAGAAATAACCAATGGGCAAGCCTACTTCCATGCGGGCAGGTAAGGGCTGTCCCACGCCGAAACTCCCCCCTTCAACGAAACCTGTCCCGTTATTGACTTTTAATACTTCATTATCAAGTGAGGTAATGTTGTAGTTTAAACGGTAGCTGAAATCATTGGTGATGTTACCACGATAACCGATTGCAAATTCGAGACCTCTGTTTCTCACAGTTCCTGCGTTAACGGTAGGACCGCTTGCTCCTGGAGCAGATGTGCCCAATATTCCCGATACAGGAACGCTGCTAATGAGCAAATCGTTGGTGGTTTTGTTGAAATAATCCGCGGTTATATCCAGTCGGTCTTCAAACAAGGTGATATCGAAACCAGCATCAAATTGCTCTGATTGCTCCCATTTAATTTTTGGGTTTGGAGCTGCTCCTACGGCGGTTCCACTAACTAATTCTCCATTAATCACATACATAGCCTCACCATTGAGTTGAGAAATGTATTGATAATCGCCAATCTTATCAGAACCCAGAATTCCATAGCTCATTCTGATTTTGAGCAAGTCGATCTTTTCTACTCCTTTCAAGAAATTTTCTTTTGACACGATCCAACCTAATGTAGCAGAAGGAAAGTAAGCTACGCTGTTATCAGGCCCAAACTTAGAGGAGGCATCACGGCGAATCATGGCTGAAACAAGGTATTTACCCTGGAAATCGTATTGCGCCCGGCCAAAATAAGAGAGCCTGCGTTGGTCGTAAGTGTAACCTCCAGTCGCTTTTGATGTGTTTAATCCGTTGGCCAGACTGATGTCGGCATATTCCCACGAATTGTTTGGAATGTCGTAACCCGTAGCATTTAAGTTGTTACCCCATGTTTTATAAACGGTTGTACCTACGGTAGCAGTGAGGTGATGAACTTCTTTAAAGTAGTTGTCGTAGGTAACAAAAGCATCAAAGGTATAATCGTTAAAATTGTCCTTGCTCTGGTATACGCTGCTGCGTGTTACATCAAAAACTTTACCGCCGTAATCCACAATTTTGGAAAATGACTTATAATTGCTGTAGGCTGAATTAAAACCAATGCGTGCCGTAGCTGTGAAGTGGCTGGCAAATTTGGCCTCTAATCCCACGTTTCCGTTTAACTTGTTAAGAGCATAGGCGTTGTATGTGTTGGCTATCTGCTGAAGTGGATTGATAATTTCGATGCCCAGATTAGCCGGAGCGAGGAAATAGTCGCCATCTTCTTTGTATATCGGCACGGTAGAAGGCATGTTAACCGCATTAAAAAGTACTGAACCCAATCCGAAATCGTTAAAGGAAGTGCGATTAATGTGGGTATAAGTAAGCGATGTGTTGAATTTTAACCAACTAGTAAAATCGGCACCCATGCTTAGCCGGGCTGTTGTGCGGTCATATTCAGCTTTATCGTCCCCGATGATCCCATTTTGGCGCAGATCGGAACCACTTAAAGCATAATTCATGTTTTTTGAACCTCCCGACACACTGAAATTATTATCGAAAACCGGAGCACTGGAAAAGAGAGCATCCTGCCAGTTGGTTCCTCTACCCAACCCTGAAATGTCAGGGAAAGGCAAAGCCTGACCATTGGCGGCATAACTTTCGTTCAAAATTACTGCATATTCGGTGGCATTTAATACGGGCAATTGTCGGGTTGTTTCCTGTAGTCCGGAAGAGCTATTCACGCTTACTGTGGTAGGTGTATTTCTTTTTCCCGATTTGGTGGTAATAAGGATGATCCCGTTAGCTCCTACCGTTCCATAGATCGCTGCCTGAGCGTCCTTGAGTACCGTGATGGTCTCGATGTCGTTAGGGTTGATGGTGTTGAGATCGCCTTGGTATCCATCAATAATCACAACTGGAGAGGCATCACCATTGGTAGAAATCCCTCTGATTCGTATATCCAGTCCGGCTCCGGGAGCTCCTGATTGTTCTGTAACTGCTACACCCGCCATGGTTCCTTGCAAAGCTTGTTCTACTTTTACAGGATTGAGGTTTGAGATGGTTTTTGAGTCAACCATCGAAACTGCACCGGTCAAATCCTTCTTTTTAACGGTACCATAACCAATCACTACAATTTCATCCAGAAGAGAAATGTCCGGATCAAGGGTAATGTTAAGCACCTTAGGTGGTTCTGTGAGAGGCAGTTCCAACGTTTTCATTCCCACATAGGATATTACCAATACGGTAGGAATGGTAACATCTTGAAGAACGAACTCTCCATCTATTCCGGTTGTTGTGCCCGTTGTTGTTCCTTTAACAAGAACAGTTGCCCCGGGAATAGGTAGGTTGTCTTCCGATGAAATAACATAGCCCTGTATTGCGTTTGCTTGCGAAAGCAATTGCCAGGGCATCATCATCAGTGCAACAATAATTAACACCAAGTAATTTTTTGTCATGAGCCAAATTTTTAAAAATTAATTCATTGTTTTAATCTAAATCGTTTGCGGCGCAAAAAATTTTCTACGAAATAAATGTTAAAAACATGTTAAGTCAATTTTTTTGGTGCGTCAAAATTACATCAGGAGCAAAAAATTACTACAACAATAATACATCAAAAAAATTGTAACAAATATGTAATCAGGACTATATAAATACAGGAAGCCTTATTTTAGTTTTCAACGGCATTTATAGCCATATAAATCAATAAGATCAGAAAGAAAGGATAAAGTCAGTGAGATTTTCTTCACGGTCCAGGTTGAACTTTTTACGTAGTCGGTATCGGCTGATTTCTACACCACGGGTTGAAATATTCATAAGTAACGAAATTTCCTTACTCGAGATGTTCATGCGCAGGTATGCACACAGCTTAAGTTCACGAGGAGTTAGCGACGGGTAAGCGGTTTTGATGCGGGTAAGAAAAGCTTCATGTACATTTTCAAAATGTGTTTCAAAGATTTTCCATTGATTTTCGTTATCAATTTCTTTGTTGATTTTGCGCATCATTTGCTGCAACTGATATTTTGGGGTGGCCTCTACGGAGCCGGCAATCTTGCCCAACTCGTTTTTAATGCTGATCATCAGTTTGTTCTTATGCAGCGTTTGCATGGTTGCATTGGCTAATTCTTTGTCTTTCATCACCATCTGCTCCCTAAGCTTTTCGTTACGTAAACGAATGACTTCCTTCTCCGCTTCAAGATTTTCGCGCTGTAATTTCTCCTCCTTTTTACGATACAACTCTTCCTGAATCTGTTGGGATCTTTTTTTCGCTTTCTCAACACGCTTCTTAGCCCATAGATAGGACAAAAGCAAAAAGCCTAACACGAGTATCGCATAGATAATGTATGCAGCCAGCGACCTGTGCCACGGCGGTGATACTTTGAAACTGTAGGAAACAGGCTCACTAACAACCCCATAGATGTTTTTTGCTTTCACGCTGAAAGTGTATTCACCTTCATTAAGGTTGGTAAACTCCTTCGACCACCTGGACTGCCAGTCTGTCCATTGTTCTTCGAATCCTGCCAATCGTGTTGAAAAAAGCAGTTTGTCCGGATTTTCGTAATCGTTGGCCGAAAAGCTAAACATCACACTGTTGTTTTTGAAACTGATTTGAGCCTTATAATCAGATTGATTGGTGTTTAACATTAAAACGGAATCAGGATTGTAGGTTTGTATATTTACTAAATAGGCTTTTATTTCCTGTGTGTAATCTTTCTTAATCAAGGGGTTATAATGCACAAAGCCGTTCTCAGTGGCGAAAAACACATGGCCCTTGTCCAGTGGATAAACGAACTCGAAACCTTTTACAAAAGTTCCGTCCAACGAGGCAAAAGGTAAATCAATTTTGTTAAAGCTGCCATCTTCTTGTTTTCTTATCACTCCTGCCGATGATCCTGCAAAATACCAAAAGTCGCCCACTTTATCTTCTTCAATGAGGCGTATGGGTTTGTTGTCAAGGTATTTTCTAAAAAGGTCTGTCGGTTCAAACTGCCTGGTTGATTTGTTAAAATAAAACATGCTGTCGCCACTGCTAAACAAAATCCCTTGTTTTGTTTTAAGTGTAGTGACCGAATAGTCAATCAGTGGACTGTTTTGGCTATTATAGAAGTCAATTTTTTTTACGCTGTCGTAGTTTGGGTTCAGGAATAAATGAAAAACACCCTTGAAGCCATGGGTCATCCATAATGTGCCATCGGAGTCGAAAACCAGTTTGCGTGAGGATTCAGAAAAGTCGGCGATTCGTTTTTTAAAAACCCATTTGTCTTTTTGTTTTTCGAATAAAACAAGACCAGAATAAGTACCTCCAATTATTTTTAGGCTGTCATCAGGTACTTTGATGTAAACCCAGCCACCCGGTATATCACATATCTTGGTGGCTTTATCGTCCTCAATAGTATAAGTACCATTGTTATGTCCGCAAAAGAGCACGTTATCTAGTAGGTTCAAACTCCAAACCTGGCCGGGAGTGCCTTCCACTAGTTCAAACTGTTTGTTTTCGTCGTATTCTCCGGCCAATTCATTCCACTTTCTGGTATAAAGTCCTTGGTTTGTTCCCAGATATAACCGATTATTGGTTTTAAACGCAGTATATCCTGTACTAAGTCCAAAGTTATAACCCAGCTGAGACAAGGGAGAATTAGTTTCCACGTAATCAATCCCATTGTCCGTGCCTAACCACAAATTCCCGAACTGATCTTCATGACTGCACAAAATAGTATTGTTCTGTAAACCATCGTCTCTGGTTATTTGTTTAATTGGTTTTCCGTCCAGATCGGTGATAAATACTCCTGCCTGGATTGTGCCAAAAGCCAGTCTTCCATCATTTAATTTGGTGACACTGTAAATTTGATAGTTTTCTAATAAAGCTGAGGTCGCGTTGTTCCATGATGAAAGGGTATTGCCGTTATACAAAAAAACGCCATCGGAAGCTGTGGCAATGAGTAACTTATCGCGAACAGGCAAGATGCTCCAAATCTCTATGCCCCTGAGTTTTTCTGTGCCAACCAATGGAAAGAGTTGTCCCATTGAATAGCGCAAAAGCCCTTTTTGCATGTCGTTAATATAATATTCACCATTCACGTAAAACGAAAAATGGAAGGATGAAGGGGCTTTTATGACCTTAATGCTGTCTTTGTTCAAAAACATCAGTTGAGTAAACGACTGAAAAACAACACCATCCGAATGGCTGTAGATGCGCCATACTTCGCCAAAATCGCGGTACTCAGGAGATATTAATTCGGTTAAACTATGGTACTTAGCTCCTCCCATCGGGGCTAGTTCAAAATAGCCAATCTCGTTAAAACCTCCGGCAAACAATTTGTTGTCATTGCCTTTTTTTATCCATCTGATAATGCTTTTGTTAGGCAAAGGATAAATATTCCAAAAAAGCCCGTTGAATTCAAGAAGTCCGTCATTATTGGCAAAATACATCATCCCATTGTCGCCTTCCTCGATAGCCCAGTTCTGGAATCCGGCGTTATAATGCGATCGCTCGTAATTCCTTACAAAAGGCGTTCCTATCGTTTGAAATTGACCGATCGATTGATAAATCAATCCCAACGCCCCGGTGAGAAGTATGTATTGCTTAATCGCTTTCACCTTTTTTATTCTTAATGCAAAGCTAATGAATTCAGTTCAAAGTTAGTTATATTTTAATCACGCTCACTATTTCAGTCATTCTTCTCTGTATTGATGAAAAATGACACTTAAACAAGTTTGAGCCCGTAGCTCTGCCTGACCCAAGCCCACAACCACAACGAAAAGTCGGCAATATCTCTAAATCAATTATACCTCAACGCCTTAGCCGGATTAATGTGGGTAATGGTGTAAGCGGGGATAACAAGAACCAAAAAAGTAACCAATAAAATACCGGTATTGAGGAGTAGAAACCCTACAACTGATATTTCAACAGGCACGTAATCAATATAATATGATTCCGGGGATAGTTTAATTATTTTAAAATAATGCTGAATAGCGATCAGGAGTATCCCGACGGCATTGCCCCAAATCATGCCTTGAAACACAATTTTGCCCGTTTTTATTAGAAAAATTTTCTGGATTGTGCGGTTAGTTGCGCCAAGCGATTTCAGTAATCCGACCATGTTCGTGCGTTCGATAATGATGATCAGTAAGGTGGAAATGAGTGTGATAGAGGCCACTAAGATAAGTAGGGTGAGAATAACTACCACGTTCATATCGAGCAAGTCGAGCCAGTTGTAAATTTGTGGATAGGCATCCAGAACGGTAACAACGGTCATGTCGTAAGGTACTTTTCTGTTAAGGACGAAGGCTGTTTCCCTGATTTTTTCCTCATTCTTTAACATGATCTCAATGGCTCCGGCCTCATTTTCCTTCCATTCGTTTAGCTTGCGGATGTGTTTTAAGTCGCCAATAATGAAGTTGTTATCAAATTCTTCGAGACTAGTGCTGTAAATACCACTCACGTTTAGCTTACGCCCACGTGGCTGTGATTGGCCTTCCTGTACAAACCACAGCCTAATGTCGTCGCCGGTTTTGATGTGAAGTTTTGAAGCCAACAGGGCTGAAACGAGCACTTCGTTTGATGTCGTCTCCTCGCCTAAATGCAAATACCTGCCCTCGACAAGTGATTCTTTTAAAAACACCGAGTCATACCCTTTATCTACTCCTTTAAAAATAACACCCTGAATTTGGTCGTCGGTTTTTAACACCCCTGCTTTTCTGGCTGTAAACTGAAGGTGTGTGACTTCAGGATTGTTTTTTAGGTCATCTATGAACTGACCATCAGTTGCAATGGGTTCACTTTCGAGTGATTCGTTGTTGTCGAAAGGAACGATTTGCAGATGTGAGGTAAAGCCTGTAACTTTGTCGCTGATGCTTTTTTGAAATCCAATGACTATCGCTATACTTAACAACATGAAAACGACCCCGAGAGCGACGCTGACCACTGAGATGCGAACCACAGGACCGGATAGGTTGTCTGATCCGCGGGCGGAGATCCGTTTGGCAATAAAGAAGACAAAAGAATTGGATGACATCATGGGCACAAATTTAGTAAAACCCGCGTATCATGGTTGAGTTAATGAAAGTGAAAATTCTGGGACTGTTGTGCTTGCTTTTTGGAAGTGCTCTTATGGCACAAAACGACCTTAAATTAGTTGATTACAAAGATATTACGACAGGTGCAGAACAAACGGAAAACTATCTTCCTTTGTTAAAAAACAAGCACGTGGCCTTGGTGGCTCATCAGGCCTCTTTGATCGGCAAGGTTCATTTAGCCGACAGTCTTTTGCGCCTCGGCGTTAACATCGAAGCGATCTTTTGCCCGGAGCATGGCTTCAGAGGCAACAACGATGCAGGAGCACCAGTGGCCAACGAAGTAGATTCTATCACAGGTATCCCCATCATCTCGTTATACGGCAAACACAAAAAGCCTTCGGCAACGGATCTGGAAAGTATAGATGTGGTTGTCTTAGATTTACAAGATGTTGGGGTAAGATTCTATACCTACCTGAGCACCATGACTTATGTAATGGAAGCCTGTGCTGAACTCAACATTCCTGTTATCCTTCTTGACAGACCCAACCCAAACGGCTTTTTAACCGACGGTCCGGTGTTGCAAAGCAAACACAAGTCGTTTGTCGGCCTGCATCCTATTCCAATTGCTCATGGAATGACGTTGGGAGAATTGGCCTTTATGATACAAGGCGAGCAATGGATAGAATATGCTGACCAACTGGAGCTTACCGTAGTTCCCTTGCAACATTACAATCGCAATTTGGTTGTTAAACTGCCTGTAAAACCAAGTCCAAACTTACCCACATGGCAATCAGTTTATTTATATCCCTCTCTTTGTTTGTTTGAAGGCACAGAAATCAGTGTTGGGCGAGGAACGGACTATCCCTTTGAAGTGTATGGCAGCCCGTATATAAAAACCGGGAGTCTTGTTTTTGTACCTGAGCCCAAGCCGGGATCGAGTTTGCATCCAAAACTGGAGGGACAGGTGTGTTATGGACAGTTTTTAAGAGGCTATGCCGAAAACTACAACCGCAATCACCGATTGCTGAATTTGTCGTGGCTCATCAATGCTTACGAAAACGCGCCAGATACTTCCCGGTTTTTTAATTCCTTTTTTGAAAAACTGGCGGGAACAGATTCACTCAGACTTCAAATCCAGGCGGGATACACAGAAAACCAGATACGTGAAAGCTGGGAAAAGGAATTGAATTATTTCAGGTTAATTAGAGATAAATATCTTTTGTATCCTTGATGTCAGCGTGTTTGGTTAGAACCCGACAACCAACCCGATCATGATTTGAATATACCGCACCTCTCGTTCATCATACCTCATCCCGTTGCTTGTTTGAAAGGGAAAGGTCATTTTACGCCCGACATAATCCGCATCCAATTTAACTCCCAGGCCACGTTTAAAGAGGTACATCCCTCCTATTCCCGGAACTACAACAAACGCATCATCACGCGATGAGGTGATTTCGTAGTAGGTAGGGCCAAGCTCGAAATAGGTGGTTCGATACAGCTGATAGGGTGTTTGCGAGCGAAGTAGTCCTGCCATAACTTTTCCATATACGGTAAAGTTATCGCCAAACGCCCACCTGCCGGATATTCCGGCTGTTATTACGGTACTGGTAAACGATTCGGAGCGTATCGACAATTCCTGTAAAAACGGGTCATCGTTGAGTTTTTCGATGGTAAGCGTGGTAACATCTATAGGGTTGTTGCTCTGACTGAACGAAAGGGAAACGCCCAGGTAGCGATGAAAAAACCAGGTCGCGTCACCTCCCAAACTCACACCGGTTTTCGCAAAACTATCCTTATACAGGGTTGTCCCCGAAAAGTCACCAAAAGGAAGTGACACACCACCGTTTAGGCTAATTATCAAATTTTTATGTGATTGTGATCTCGCGCCAAGCGAAAGAAGAATGAATAGAAAAGCAAGAGACAGATGTGTTAATTTCGGTTGCATAGTCCTTTTTTATTTCGGGTGTAAAACTATCAATTAATCGGGTTTTAAATAAAGTGGGGCGCAAAAAAAAAACGGAATAGCTTCTTTACGGATTGTATTGAACCGTTTAAAGTAGGTATTTTAATACTTTTGCACGACTACTAAAAGTCAAAAAACTGACATATGGCGAATGAAAGCTACTACAACGAACTAATACACGAAACCAGCCCCTATTTATTGCAACATGCAAACAACCCTGTGCACTGGCTGCCATGGGGCGAAAGGGCATTGTCGAGAGCCAGGACAGAGAACAGGTTGCTGATCATATCAATTGGATATTCCGCCTGTCATTGGTGTCATGTAATGGAGCATGAGTGTTTTGAAGACGAGGAAGCCGCGGCTGTGATGAATGCAAACTTTGTGTCAGTAAAAGTCGACAGGGAGGAACGCCCCGACGTGGATCAGGCGTATATGAATGCCTTACAGCTTATGAACGGGAACGGAGGCTGGCCGCTTAACATCGTAGCCTTACCTGATGGCCGACCTATTTGGGGAGCTACCTATGTGCCAAAAATGAGATGGATAGCTATTCTTGACCAACTGTCATCGGTGTATCGGCAAAAGCCCGGAGAAGTTGAGCGGTATGCGGATGAAATAAGTCGTGGCATGGCGCAATTTGAGCCCAAAGTCGACCCCACCCCACTCGAACGTATTGACTATAATTTTGTCAATCAAATTATAGATGAGTGGGCTAAATCATTTGATAAAGTGTATGGTGGTGCCAACTACGCTCCGAAATTCCCCCTACCGGCCGCACTCAGCTTTTTACTTGATTTTGGTTCAATTTCCAAAAAGAAAGACCTTATCGATCACGTAAAACTAACACTCGACAAGATGTCTTTCGGTGGTATTTATGATCAGGTTGAAGGGGGTTTTTCGCGCTATGCAGTAGATACAAGGTGGCATATTCCGCATTTTGAGAAAATGCTTTACGACAATGCCCAGCTTATCGGATTGTACAGCAAAGCTTACCGTGCTTTCGGGCATCAAAGGTATTTGCAGGTAGTGAACGAAACCATTGGTTTTTTCGATGCCCATTTTCTATCAGAGTCGGGTGGATATA
Source organism: Bacteroidales bacterium UBA6244 (assembly GCA_002440885.1). Lineage (GTDB taxonomy): Bacteria > Bacteroidota > Bacteroidia > Bacteroidales > F082 > UBA6244. The sequence continues at coordinate 3,575 of DJVY01000202.1, read as the reverse complement.
TGTCGGCGCTGGATGCAGATAGCGAGGGGGTTGAGGGTAAATTTTATGTTTGGACAGAGTCGGAATTAAGAAGCCTGCTGGCATCGGATTATGATCTCTTTGCTGAATATTTCAACATTAACGACGCCGGTCATTGGGAGCATGGCCACTATGTGTTACTCAAAACGTCAGAGGACGAAGCGTTTGCAAGCACCCGACAGATGGCCGTTGCTGAACTCAAAGAAAAGGTGATCAGGTGGAAGCAAAGGCTTGCCCATTACAGAGCCAAGCGGGTATGGCCCGGACTCGACAACAAAATTCTCACTTCGTGGAATGCGCTGATGATTTCAGGTTTAGCTGAGGCCTGGAAAGCAACAGGGGTTATTGACTATAAAAACCGGGCAAACCGCTTAGGCGAATTCATTTTACAGCACCTAACCACTTCTGACTATAAAGTTTATCATCAGGCGGGTGAAAATTCCTCAGCGGTAGTTGGCCATCTCGACGATTATTCGTTTGTTATCAGGGCCTTTCTTGACCTGTTTCAGGTTACTCTCGACAACCACTGGTTTACAGCAGCTTTGAAGCTTACCGACTTCGTTAATTCACATTTTCGCAACACCGAAACCGGACTTTATTATTTCGTTTCGGACGAAGATGAGGCCTTGTTTACCCGAACCACTGACATTCACGACAATGTAATGCCTTCGGGGAATGCTGTAATGGCGCTAAACCTGCTCCATATGGGCATAATTAACGGCGATCAGGATTTTCTTTCTGCATCAGAAGAAATGACTACCAATGTAGTTTCATCTGCCTCACGCTATCCGTCAGGGTTTGCCGGTTGGTTAGGGGTACTATGGAAATTACAAACCAAACCCATCGAGGTAGTGGTTACCGGTGCAAATGCCGGTGAACTTGTAGATGAATTGAATAGAATGTGGCTGCCTGATTGCTACATTATTGGCAGTACAACACCTGACTCGCTTCCTGTTTTTAAAGGACGTACCGTTATTGGAAAAAATTTAATATATGTTTGTCATAATGGGAGTTGCCGTATGCCGGTTGCCTCGCACGAAGAATTTTTAAAAGAAATTGAAAGGGTGAGATCTGGGTTTACAATGCAACTTTAAAGGCACTTTTGGGGTCATTTAAGGATGTTTAAATAATAAAGCTATTTTTACAGCCAAATTTTAATCACAAAGTATGAAACGTTTTTTTCTCCTAATGGTGATCTTTTTGGTCATCGGGGCGGTAAATGCCCAACCTTGGAACGCTTTGCTTCCGCAAGATAAACTGAACCGGGGTGAGCTCACCTTCTACGATTATCAGAATGCTTTTAATGCTTACTGGCAACCCTATCAGGTTGAAAAAGGATTTTACGTGGATGCTTCCGGCAATCATGTAAAAGCCGGAGGCTGGAAACAGTTTAAACGTTGGGAACAATATTGGGCCACACGTGTAGATAAGCAAACAGGCGCGTTTCCGTCGGTTTCATTGTTTGATATTTATCAGGAAGAAATGGCCTCCGCACGTAGTCTTTCAGGAAACTGGACAGCTATGGGGCCATCCTATTCCTCAGGTGGTTATGCAGGTTTAGGGCGCATCAACTGTATCGCTTTTCATCCTATAAACAACAGCGTTATTTACATAGGTGCAGCTTCGGGTGGAATCTGGAAGACCAGCAATGGCGGTTCAAACTGGATTCCACTGGGCGACGACAATGCAGCACTTGGCGTAAGCGAAATAATCCCGATTGTGAATGGCAGCAGCGAAACCATTTACCTGGCCACGGGCGACAAAGATCACTCAGACACCTATTCGGTGGGCGTTTTGAAATCTATTGATGGCGGAAATACTTGGCAAACAACCGGACTTGATTGGACGCCGAACCAACAAAGACTTATCCACCGCATGATTATGAACCCCAACAACCAGAATATACTCTATGCCGCCACTTCCAACGGATTATACAAAACCATCGATGCAGGAGATACCTGGACTCAGATGATCTCGACCACCTATGTTGACCTGGAGTTCGACCCGTCGAACAGCAGCTATTTGTATGCCAGCGATAAAAACGGAAAAGTATACAAAAGTGTGAACAGTGGATCAACCTGGAGTATCGTAAATAATGTGACTGGCGGCCGTAGAACGGAATTGGCTGTAACTCCCGATAACCCGGCGGTTGTGTACGCTTTGGTAGCCAATACCAGCAATGGACTAAAAGGGATTTACAAATCAGTGGATTTTGGAAATACTTTTACCCTATCTTACGATGCCGACAACTTACTTGGATGGGATTGCAATGCCGGAGATTCCGGCGGACAAGCCTGGTATGACCTGTGTATTGCCGCTGACCCAAATAACGAGAATGTGGTTTTTATCGGGGGTGTTAATACCTGGAAATCAAGTGATGGAGGTGCAACCTGGAGCATCAGTACACATTGGTCGTCAACCTGTGGCGGGTCAGCCACCACAGTGCATGCCGACAAGCATACACTGGTATACCGCCATAATACTTCCGAGCTTTTTGAAGGAAACGATGGTGGAATTTATTCAACCTATGATGGCGGAAACACCTGGGATCATCTGAGCAATACTCTTGAGATCAGTCAGATTTACCGGATTTCATGTGCTCAAACCAACAATACCGACATTATCACTGGTCTACAGGACAACGGATCGAAGCTGCTGGCCTCAAACGGATGGACTGATGTGTATGGTGGCGATGGCATGGAGTGTATTATTGATCCTACCGACGACAATGTACAGTACGCTTCGCTTTATTATGGTCAGGTGTTCCGTACATTAAACAAATGGAATTCATCTTATGGCATTACCGGAAGCATCTCTGGAAACGCGGCCTGGGTGGCTCCTTACTCGCTCGATCCAAACGACAATTACACCATTTTTATCGGTTATCAGGATGTGTGGAAGTCATTTAATCAGGGAGCAAGCTGGATACAGTTGAGTTTTTGGGGTGGTAACACTCTTCAATCGCTGGCGGTGGCTCCCTCCAACTCAGATTATATCTATGCCGCCACCTACAACACCCTTTACTACTCTCCCGATGGAGGAAGTAACTGGTCGAATATTACAGGATCGTTACCGGTTTCTTCGGCCAGCATCACCTATATCGCCGTAAAGGCCGATGACCCTTCAACAATTTGGGTCAGTATGGGAGGTTTTAACACCCACGGAATTTACGAGAGTACAAACAGTGGAGCCACCTGGACAAACATATCAACCGGACTTCCTGAAATTCCTGTTAACAGCGTTATTCAAAACAAGCAAAACGCCTCAGAAGTTGAGTTGTACGCCGCAACTGATGTGGGTGTTTACATGAAAGTTGGTTCGGATAACTGGATTGCCTTTTTTGATGGGTTACCCAATGTGGTAGTTAACGAATTAGACATTTATTACGATGATGCAAATCCCGCTAACAGTCGTTTGAGGGCAGGTACTTTTGGGCGCGGACTCTGGGAATCTGATCTTTACACCAGCACTCCTGCCGCGCCTGTCGCCGAATTTGAGGGAAATCCCACAGCAGTCATGGTGAACGACCCGGTGGCATTCACCGATTTGAGCATCGG
>DJVY01000089.1:18201-35719 GCA_002440885.1 Bacteroidales bacterium UBA6244 | reverse complement strand
GAGACAGAAGAAGAGGAAGATGACTACGTGGAAATCACCGATAAATCCTCACTTACACCAACGAAAACGGAAGATCTGGAGCTAACCATCGAACAACCCGTTTCTGATTCCAAATCAACAAAGCTTGCCCCCGGAACGCATTTTGGTGTCGACACCGAATTTGATCCGACGCTAGATTTACCTGACTACAAAATGCCACCTGTTGACCTGCTGGAAGAGTACGACACTGGCGAAATTACCGTGGACAAGGATGAGTTGGAAGCCAACAAGGACAAAATTGTTGAGACGCTTCAGCATTACGCCATCACCATTACCAAGATTAAAGCTACCATCGGGCCAACGGTTACACTGTACGAAATTGTGCCTGCTCCCGGGGTGAGAATTTCACGCATAAAAAACCTGGAAGACGACATCGCGCTCAGTTTGTCGGCAATGGGTATTCGTATTATTGCGCCTATCCCCGGCAAAGGAACTGTGGGGATTGAAGTGCCGAACCGCAATCCAACCATCGTCTCCATGAAGTCGATTTTTGCTTCGGAAAAATTCAGAAACAACAACTACGAACTTCCTTTTGGTATCGGGAAAACGATATCGAACGAAAGCTTTGTGGCCGACCTGGCGAAAATGCCTCACGTGCTTATGGCCGGAGCTACAGGTCAGGGTAAATCGGTTGGGCTGAATGCCATGATCGCCTCTTTGTTGTACAAAAAGCATCCGGCTGAATTAAAATTTATTCTGGTCGATCCCAAAAAAGTGGAGCTCACCCTCTATTCCCGCATCGAGCGGCATTACCTGGCCAAACTGCCCGATTCGGAAGAAGCCATCATCACCGACACCCGAAAAGTTGTACGTACCTTGAACTCGTTGAGCATAGAAATGGATAACAGGTACGAATTGCTCAAAGATGCCCAGGTGAGAAACATCAAAGAATACAACAAGAAATTTACCTCACGAAAACTCAGTCCGTTGCATGGTCACCGGTTTTTACCTTATCTGGTGTTGGTAATCGATGAATTTGCCGACCTCATCATGACTGCCGGAAAAGAAGTTGAAGGGCCTATCACCCGGCTTGCTCAGCTGGCCAGAGCTGTTGGAATTCACCTTATTATCGCCACGCAGCGGCCTTCGGTTAACATCATCACAGGGACAATTAAAGCTAACTTCCCGGCCCGTATTGCCTTTCGTGTGATCTCGAAAATCGACTCGCGTACCATTCTGGATACCGGTGGTGCCGATCAATTGGTTGGACGTGGCGACATGCTTTTTTCTACCGGAAGCGACTTAATCAGGCTTCAATGTGCTTTTATCGATACACCTGAGGTGGAAAAACTGACCAGTTACATTGGCTCACAGCGTGGATATCCTGATGCCTTGCATTTGCCGGAATTCCAGGATGAGGAAAATGACTCAAAACAGGACTATGATCCTTCAGAAAGGGATGAACTTTTTGAAGATGCAGCCTTGATTATCGTGCAAACCCAGCAGGGTTCTACTTCTTTGCTCCAGCGAAAACTAAAGTTAGGGTATAACCGCGCCGGTCGTATTATTGACCAACTGGAGTCTGCCGGAATTGTCGGGCCTTTTGAAGGCAGCAAAGCACGCGAAGTGAAAGTGGCCAGTGAAATGGCTTTGGAACAGTTTTTGAAGGATTTGAATGCAAGAGACGATCACAACGATCTATAATAATTTTACCGATTTAAAATGAATGTTATGAAGAAATGGCTATCGGGCTTTATCGTCCTGTTGAGCTTAACCACAGTAGCTCAAAGCAATACAGATGCTGCTAAACTACTTGAAGAGGTGATAAACAAAACCACTTCCTATTCTAATTTCAAAGCCGACCTGGACTATACCATGGTAAACGTGGAGATGAATATCGATGAAAAAAAATCCGGTGTGATTTATGTTCAGGGCGATGCCTACCGGCTTGAGATGGAAGGGCAAATGATTATTTGTGATGGACATACCGTTTGGACTTATCTCCCTGATTCGGAAGAGGTAATGGTAAGTAATGTGGAAGACAGCGATGAAAGCATTTCACCAACCCAAATCCTGTCGAAATACAGCAGCGACTACAAGGCGAGATTTAGTACCGACAAAAATTGCAAGGATGAAAACATGAAAGCGATCAGCCTGAAGCCTGAAGAGGGAAATAAATTTGAGAAAATGACCGTCATCGTGAACACCAAAAAACTGTCGTTGGAAAGTTTCTCTATTTATGATAAAAACGGAAACATTTTCACCTACAACATCAATTCGCTAATCCCCGATCAGGTATTGTCCGACACAGTTTTTACTTTCAACGAAAAAGCCTATCCTGACGTTGAAGTAATTGATATGCGTTAGCCTTTACTACTTCTCTTTTTGTGGTGGTAGCTGATGCCGGCAGCAAAAAGGGTTAACCATCCGATCAGCATGAGCAATGCCCCGATAAGAGGTGCGGCACTTAAGGCGTCGAACACCGACCCCGTAAGTTCTTTCAGCGAAAGAAGATACGAAGGTATTGAGTATAGCACTACTCCCAGTACAAACAGGTAGTACATGGCGTTGAGATACGAGCGGACAACATACCGGTTCATAAAAGTTACTGCCAATAAGGCAACTGTGGTGAATGCCTGAAACAACAGGCCTGAGTTGAATTGGTTGAGGTAAGGTTGTGTGATGTTGCCCTCTAATACAAGTGCTCCGACAGCACCAGCTACAACAGTCGTTGCTCCTAAAATGCTCGCCGTTACCAGAAATTGTTTAGTCATTGGTCATTTTTTAAACAAAAATAGAAATTATAAAACAACTACCTTTGTGTTCTTAAAAATATTACGATGAATGTTTCAGTAGATATAAGTTATTATCCTTTAAAAGAAGAGTTTATCCCTCCAATAAAAAATTTTATTTTACGTGTTAACCAGTATCCGGATATCGATGTGGTGACCAACGGGATGAGTACCCAGGTGTTTGGGTCGTACGATCTGGTGATGAAAGCCCTTACCACCGAAATAAAAAAATCCTTTGAGATACCTCATTCTGTTTTCATATTGAAAATTGTTAATGCCGACCTCCAGCAATATACACGCGATTAAACCATGAATGAGCTGATCGGTTTTCTTGTCGAGCCTTATCAAAATGCGGCTATAACTCAGGTGGCGCTTGAGATTGTTGCGGCATTGTTTGGCGTGGTCAGTGTGTTTTACGCCCGAAAAGAGAATATCCTGGTTTTCCCGACAGGGATCATCAGTACGGCTATTTATGTTTATCTTCTGGCACAATGGTCGCTTTACGGCGATTTGATTATCAATGTATATTATACACTGATGAGCATGTACGGATGGTACATGTGGCTCAAAGTCGTTGATAAACGTACAGGCCGCAATACCATAAGTCGCACGAATTTGAAAGACAAACTAAAGGCTACAGGCATTTTTGTCTTTACTTCTGTTTTTGTCGTGGCTGTATACCGTTACTACGATGTTATGCCGAATGAGCTGGGTTGGATTGAGAGCTTTCAATATGCTTTTCAGCATTTGAGTTCAGGTAGTATTGAAGATTTTCGTGCTGCTACACCCTTTCTTGATACCTTTACAACGGGTATCTTTTTTGCGGCTATGTGGCTGATGGCCAACAAGAAACTTGAAAACTGGACACTTTGGATTGTGGGCGATGTCGTTTCTATTCCTCTTTATTTTGTCAAAGGCTATGGGTTTACCGGAATTCAATACGCTATCTTTTTAGTCCTGGCCATCATGGGTTATCTGGAATGGAAAAAGCAAATTGACAAAGGTTCGGCACATGATTAAGCGAATAGCCATAACAGGACCTGAATCGACGGGGAAATCGTCTTTAGCTTCCAGCCTTTCAGGGTATTACCATGAACCATGGGTTGAGGAATATGCACGGTTGTATCTAAAGGAAATCGGGCTTGAGTATACTTTTGAAGACATTGAGCTGATAGCACGCGGGCAGTGGGAAAGGGAGAATCTGGCTGCCAGCAAAGCCTCTGAACTACTTTTCTGCGACACGGATTTTACAGTGGCCAGAATCTGGAGTGAAGTGGTTTTTGGACGATGTTCTGATTGGGTGAACCAAATGTTTCATCGCAATGTATATTCCTTGTACTTACTGTGTGCCCCCGATTTGCCTTGGCAACCCGATCCATTGCGCCAAAATCCTTATGATCGCGACAACTTGTTTTCTCGCTATAAACAGGCTCTTACCGACATTAATGCAAATTTTTGCGTGGTTTCGGGATCGGATGAGTCCAGAATGGAAAAAGCCGTTAGTTTTGTAAACCAGTTTTTGCAAGGTGAATACATATAGAGAAAACATAACCGTCTTTCATTATACCCGGTGGTATCCCAACCGATACGACCCCATGTTTGGACTTTTTATCAAACGCCATGCAGAAGCCGTTGCTATTTTTGCCGAAACGGGGGTAATCTATGCTCATCCGGTTACCGATGGTAAGCTCAAAAAAACATATGAGCTTGATTATCGATTTGAAAAAGGAGTGCATACGGCCAGAGTTTATTACCTGACATTCAAGCCCGGAAAATCAGTTGTTAAGCAGACCATTAACATTTATCGCTATTTTAAAGCCAATTACTTGGGGCGTCGTTTATTGGTGGAAAAACTGGGAAAGCCTGATATACACCACGTTCATATCCTTACCCGTCCGGCAGTGATTGCGTTTTTTTACCATATAATTCTCCACATTCCATATGTAGTTAGTGAGCATTGGTCCAGGTATTTAAGAACAGGGAGTTTTACTGGTAACTTGCGTAAAAGCGTCACCCGCATGGTGGTGAAAAGTGCTTCGGCGGTGACTACAGTCACAAAAAATCTGGCCAATGCCATGCAGGAGAACCATCGCCTTACTAACCGTGCTTATTCTGTTTTGGCTAACGTGGTCGATCCCATATTTTATCGCGATTATCCCAAGAGACTTCCAAATAATGAAACAACTTTCGTTCATGTGAGTTGTTTTGAAGATCAGTCTAAGAACATAAGCGGACTGTTGCGTGTGGCCCGACTACTCAACGACAACGGACATCGTTTTAAGTTGATTTTGATTGGTGAAGGCATGGATTTTGACAGCATGGTTCATTACGCCACTGACCTCGGGTTAAAAGATAACCAGGTGGTGTTTACCGGGCTTCTTCAAGGAAAAGCTTTGGTTAAGAAGATGTTGGAAGCGGATGCGCTTGTGGTCTCGAGTCATTACGAAAACCTGCCTGTAGTTATCATCGAAGGCATGGCTTTGGGGCTGCCTGTAATTTCTACCCGTGTGGGAGGGATTGACGAAATTGTAGATACGTCAAACGGTTGTCTGGTAACACCGGGTGATGAGCAACAACTTGCTCAAGCGATGGCGCAGTTTATAGAAGGCTCGCTTGCTTTTAACCCGGAACTCATCAAGGATAAATCCAGAGCGACATATTCCAGTGAGGCCGTGGGTGAAAAAATAGCGGCTTTATACCAAAATATCTTACAAAACAGGTAATTAACCTGCAATCCGGAAACCTTATTTTTCTGATACCTCATTATTCATGCAGTGCCAGCATGGGCAATTCTAGTTTGAAGAAATCCTTTTTGTCGAGTTTGTTGCTAAACAACGACTTGAACAAATTAGATTTTTGCGCTATAAAGGCTATGGTGTCAATGTGTTGATGTACTACAAAAGTATTTAGTGCTTCTTGTTTATCAACGGCATCTACCGAAAAGAAATGTACTTGGTTATTAAGTCCCTCACGCATGAAAGTGTCTTCCAGGTTGCGCATAAAGTCATTGTCTTTGGCTTTGTTTTCAAGCAGGAAATGCACTACCGATATGGTAATAGCAGATTCCTCGAATAACTTCAGTAAGAGTTTAATCTTGGCATAGTCTTTTTCACTCCCGTTACTGGCATACATGATGTTTGAAATATTGCAGTTTTTTACACTTGCCGGCACGGCAATCACAGGCACTGTGGTATGGTCCATTATTTTTTCGGCCATAATACCTTCCAGGAATCCCTTTTTACCAGTCCCGTGTGTGCCCATCACGATGATTTCGGGTTTGAGTTCTTCACAGGCATTTCGGATTTCCCATTCCGGGTCGCCTCCCGTAATGCTGTGAGTCACTATCAGGTTCGACTGCTTGCTTTCAGCCACTATTTTTTCAAGATCGCTGACCAATGACTTCATGCTTTCTTCTGATTGATTTCGAAGTTCTTCGATAAACTGCACATTCATAAAGGCATCACTGTCAATTCCAGACGGGAAACTGCTGTCGGGAATCATCAGTTGGTCGGGATAAATATGAAGTAAGTGTAGCTTGGTCAGGTGGTTTTGGCCTGCAATTTTGATGGCGTACTTGCATGTGATCAGAGAATTGTCTGAAAAATCAACCGGTATGAGAATGGTTTTCATGGTGTTCAGGTATTTTTCGATAAAAATAGTATTTTTCCATAGCCAAGTAAAGGTTAGTTTAAGAAAATTTTGAATTATCTAAGGATTCAGCTACTTTTACGGCAAATTAGAGGTAGGGAGTTGCTTCAGTAATTTTTTAAACAATAGAAATGCGGATACATTTTATTGCTATTGGAGGAAGTGCAATGCACAACCTGGCCATTGCCCTGCAATTGGCCGGACATCAGGTTACCGGTTCTGATGATGAAATTTTTGAACCTTCGCGGAGTCGCCTTGCAGCCTATAACCTACTTCCACCCGAGGAAGGGTGGTTCCCGGAAAAAATCACGAAACAATTAGATGCCATTATCTTAGGAATGCATGCCCGGGCCAATAACCCTGAACTGCTGAAAGCACAGGCCGATGGCTTACATGTGATGTCGTATCCTGAATTTCTGGCGGCACATGCCCGAGACAAAAAGCGGGTGGTTATCGGAGGAAGTCATGGAAAAACGACCATTACTTCGATGGTGATGCATGTTCTAAAGGAGTTAAATATGGACTTTGACTATCTGGTAGGTTCCAAGGTCAAGAACTTCGATGTCATGGTTCGTCTTTCCTCTACCGCTCCTGTTATGGTATTCGAAGGCGATGAATACCTGAGTTCGCCTATTGATCTTCGGCCAAAGTTTCATTGGTACAAGCCCCATCTGGCCTTGGTAAGTGGAATTGCATGGGATCACATGAATGTGTTTCCGGATTTTGAAAATTATAAACTACAGTTCGAGGTGTTCATCCGCGATATGGAGCCCGGCGGAACGTTGTGCTATTACAGCGGCGATAAAGTGCTGACAGACATTGTAGTTAACCATGCCCGGGTAAATGTTTTGCCTTATGATGAACACCCTAACCGGAACATTGAGGGCGTTGCCTGCCTGATCGTTGGCGATGAATCTATACCATTGCCCTTCTTCGGTAAGCATAACCTGGAAAATGTAAATGGGGCTCGACTTATTTGTAATAATTTGGGTGTAAGCGATGCCGACTTTTACAATGCAATACAATCGTTTGAAGGAGCTGCCAACAGACTAGAGAAGGTATATGGAGACGAGTCTTTTGTTTATTTTCGGGATTTTGCCCATGCTCCATCAAAAGTCAGGGCAACGCTGGCAGCTGTTCGCCGGCAGTTTGCCGATTATCATGTAATAGCCTGCTTTGAACTACATACCTACAGCAGCCTGAACCAGCAGTTTTTGGGTCAATATGAGGGCGCTTTAGCGGAAGCCGATGCGGCCTGTGTTTACTTTAATCCACACGCACTGGCACTTAAAAAGCTGCCCATGTTAGATGCCGATCAGGTGAAAGTTGCATTTAAACGCGACGATCTGGAAGTCTTCAACAGTTCCGAAAAGATGGTAAATTGGTTACAAAATTGCATCGGCGAAAAAACGGTTGTTCTGATGATGAGTTCCGGTAATTTTGACGGAATCGACCATGCGGAATTCGCAAAAAACCTGTCGCGATGAAATGTAGGCATTTACTCACTGCAATACTAACGGTTCTTGTTCCGGTTGCCTCCGTGTTTTGCCAGACAAACGATAGTATACTCCTCAAGAAATTTGCTTATCGTGTTGGGAATCTTGTGTTTGCAGCGGATAGTCTGGAATTGATTATCCCGGATGTGCCACAAGGAGAAAAGACCACCTATTTGTTGGAAGTGCATAATTTCGGTTCAAAAGAGATGGGTATCGTCGATGGGCAATCTTCACGGTTTGTGAAATCCGTTTTTAGTGGGACATCGCTTATGCCTGCTACTTCCGGAACCATTGCCATTGAACTCGATATAGTGCCAGAGCTCCCCTTAGGGCCATTTCGGGCTGAGGTGTCGCTCGAAACCGACGATGCTTCCGCGAAATACAAGTTTTTATACCTGCTTACCAACATTGTTCCTAACACTAATCGGTCAAATAATCAGATTGGTTATGACACCATCCCCCGACTGATCTTCGAGCATTACAATTACAACTTTGGACATCAGTACCGCGGTAAAACCGAATACATTTCTTTTGTTTTTACGAATAAGGGTGGACTTCCAGTGGAGATAAGCCACATTGATATATCGCCAAACTGTAGTTTGGTGGAAGAGCCTCCTACCAACATCATGCCTGGTGAAAAGGGGTTGATTCGTGTGAAGAGCAACACGAAAGGATGTGTGGGTGTTCAGCATCGTTTTGTGATGATTTATTGCAACGATCCTGTTACGCCTGTAATAACACTGGGGATTCATGGTTCGGTGAAAACCACAACGACTTCAATAAAAAACCCCGGCTTCTGTCCTTAGAAAGTCGGGGTTTTTTTGTCGGCCAGAGCCGGTTATGAGTTCATCGAAATCAGGAACTCCTGATTGCTTTTGGTGAATTTGATTTTATCCTTAAGGAATTCCATTGCCTCCACCGGGTTCATGTCTGACAAGTGATTACGCAGTACCCAAATACGTTGGAGCATTTCTTTTTCCATGAGCAAGTCCTCGCGGCGGGTGCTGGAGGCCACGATGTCGATGGCAGGATAGATTCTTTTGTTCGAAAGTTTCCTGTCGAGTTGAAGTTCCATGTTTCCTGTACCTTTAAACTCTTCAAAGATTACTTCATCCATTTTCGATCCGGTATCGATGAGTGCTGTGGCCAGGATGGTCAACGAGCCCCCATGTTCAATCTGGCGGGCAGCACCAAAGAAACGTTTAGGTTTCTGTAGCGCATTGGCTTCAACACCACCTGAAAGCACTTTTCCTGATGCCGGCGAAACAGTATTGTAGGCGCGGGCAAGTCGGGTAATCGAATCCAGAAGAATCACTACATCATGACCACATTCGGTAAGTCTTTTCGCTTTTTCAAGAATGAGGTTGGCAATTTTTACATGCTTTTCGGCAGGTTCGTCGAAAGTGGAGGCGATGACTTCGGCATTTACGCTTCGTGCCATGTCGGTTACTTCTTCCGGACGTTCGTCGATGAGCAATATGATCAGGTAAACTTCGGGGTGATTGGCAGCGATGGCATTGGCAATTTCTTTAAGCAAAACAGTTTTACCTGTTTTTGGTTGAGAGACAATAAGTCCGCGTTGTCCCTTGCCTATGGGGGCGAACATATCCATCAATCGGGTAGAAATGCTTTCCTGTGCGTGCCCTGTAAGTTTAAATTTTTCCTCGGGGAACAAAGGAGTTAAGAAATCGAAAGGAACACGGTCTCTGACCTCTTCAGGGTTACGTCCGTTTATTTTATTTACTTTGATGAGAGGGAAATATTTCTCTGATTCCTTTGGTGGTCTAACAACACCCTCTACTGTATCGCCTGTTTTCAAGCCAAAGAGCTTTATCTGTGATTGAGAAACATAAATATCATCAGGTGAAGTCAGATAGTTATAATCGGATGAGCGAAGGAAACCATAGCCATCGGGCATTATTTCGAGCACACCTTCGGCGGGCACCATGCCTTCAAACTCGAAAGCAAATTCAGGGCGTTGTGGTTTGACTTGTTGTGGCACGTTCTCGCGGACGCTGTTCTCAGGTTTCACATAGCTTTTGTTGCTTTTGTTTTCCTGTTCTGGTCTGGGACGTTTATCGAAGGAGCGTCTGGCATCGTTGTCTTCTGTCGAAACTCTGGCAGTGGGTTGCGCAATAGGCTGAGGAGGGCGGTTTTCATCGGAAGTGACTTTGTTTTCGCCCGAGAATCTGGATGTTGAAACAAGAGGTAGCGGTTTCCGTTCGATTCTTTCGCGTCTCCTGTGAGATCCGGAAGATGATTTGTCGGCAGATTCCACCTGCTTTTGTTCTCTTGGTTCAACGGCCGGTTTGCTTTCTGTTTTGGCTTCAGGAGCAATATTCTTCGGCATTTCAGCAGCAGCTACAGGCGGTTTATCCTCCGATACCTTTTTGCTATCCGATGCCGCTACAGCTTTTTCATCAGTCTTGTTGGCAACACGAACTTCCTGTTTTGCAGTAGTTTCACCGTGTTTTTTATCGCTTTGCGGATTTTTGCGAGGACGACCACGCCGTTTTTTTACTACCGTTTCCTCCTCTTTCTGAAGAATATCCTCAGTAGGATTCAAGGCTTGATGATCAAGAATTTTGTAAACCAATTCTTTTTTTAAAAGCTTATCTGTTTTAGGAATGTTGAATTCCTCGGCAATCTGCCGCAATTCGGCAACCAGTTTGCCATTAAGTTCCACAATATCGTACATATGAGGGATTTTGAATCATACCCAAACTACATAGTTTAGTATATATTACTGTTGATTTTTTTTTAAATATGGAATAATCCGGTCCTTTTTCCTAAGTTCCTTCAATGCTGCGAAAATAATATAAATTCCAATATGATTAGCATTTATGAAGATTTTTTTTGTTGATTATTATGAAAAAAAATGTGATGAGAACCTATTATTGATAATTTTTTTAAATTTCTACCGAATAAACTCCGGCTTTTAAAACACCGATTTGTTCTATCTTATATTTGAGCAAATTTAGCTTTTATATTGTTGACCTGGTCGTTCCCCGAAAGTTTTCGGGTTTGGTTTTTGATTATTCTGCGAAAAAAAATGTTAATGAATTACCCGGACAACGGTTAATGATTAATTTTGCGGTTCAAAAGTACAAAATATTTATGATACAGCGTAAACAATCTTTATTTTTATTCCTGGCCGTTGCATCACTGGTCGGGCTTGCGTTTTTGCCTATCGCGAGTTTTATTGGCGAAAGGGACTCTCTGGTAATGTACGTTTATAAAGTGGTGAGTTTAGTCCCAGATTCTCCAACCGTATTCAGTTCAATGTTTTTGTTGCCTCTTTTGGCCATTGTGCTGGTAACGGCCATCACCAGCTTCGGTACAATTTTTATGTATAAAAACAGAATTCGTCAAATCAGAATGGTTCGGTTGATGGTATTTTTGTTGGTGGTGGCCATAGGGCTTTTCTTTCTCTATTATACCAGTGCCATGGAGGAAGCCACCGCAGGTACGATAACTCCTGAATTGGGCATCTATCTAATTCCGGTTTCTATCCTGTTGTTGTTTCTTGCTTTGCGTGGAATCATTGCCGACGAGCGCCTTATCAGGTCTTCTGAACGACTTCGTTAGAGGTTTGTTTTTCTTTCTATTTCAAGCACTTCCAGATCATACATGCGATTGCCGTCGATGGTGATTTTAATGCAGGTGATTACCTTATGGAATCCGGATTTTCCAGCCGCACCGGGATTGATGAACAACAGGTTGTTTTTTTGATC
The DNA here is from genome assembly GCA_002440885.1 of Bacteroidales bacterium UBA6244. GTDB lineage: Bacteria > Bacteroidota > Bacteroidia > Bacteroidales > F082 > UBA6244. The sequence goes on along the minus strand of DJVY01000089.1, from coordinate 24,070 downwards.
GTGCATTACCCGTAGAATATGGGAGAGTCCGGTAACAAAAAGATCAGGATGGTGCATCTGGATCGTTTGTCGTGCCTCATTGGTGTATCTCCCCGGATAGCCACCGATATGCATCATGGCCACTTTAACCTGTTCACAACTAAATACTTCAATTTCTTTACACTGCTTTCTTACCTTTTGGTCGTCGATGTTGCCGTAAACAGCCACCAAGGGTTTAAATTGAACCAGCGCATCATAGGTTTCCATGTTGCCAATATCGCCTGCATGCCAGATTTGGTCACACGCACTAAAAAAAGAAAACACCCGCGGGAGCAGGCTCCCGTGGGTGTCAGCAAGTATTCCTATTTTTTTCACGGTTAGAAGCTTAGCCCAATGCCGAGCATCATGTTTTCGTTGAATTGTGTTCGTGGGCCAATGGGCAATCCGGCATCATTTTTAAATATTACATCGTTATCGTAGATTAACTCAGATGTAATGTTAACATTGAGCCAAGAGTTAACTTTGAGCACGATGGCTACCTGCCAGTTAACATCTATATTTTGCGGATTGTTTAAGTAGTCGGAGAACAATTCGAGTTTGGTTCCGAAGTTCACATTCTCGAAAATATCACGCTTGTATCCCATAAGAAGTTTTCCCCCAAACATGGTTTTTACCTTTTTGGCATGGGTGGTATCGCCCTGGTCGTTAACTGTTGCCGGATCGAGACCAAAAGAACCCAAATCGGCCAACCTTTGGTCATTTACAATAGTCCAGCGGGCTGTAACAGGCGAAAAGTTGGCGTAGAAGTGTTCGTTGGGAGCGTACTCAATACCTGGTCCGATGTCAATGGTTGCCGGAGCTAAAAATTTTGAAATGATGGTTGTAGAATCTACCTTGTAATCATATCCTTTTGCAAACTGGCTTTTAAAGGTAAGCACCACGGTAGCATACCAATGCTCGCTAAGGTTGTGTCCGTAAGCTGAAATAAATTCGATTTTGTCATCGGTTTTCATGGGCTTGTTGTCGCCTATGTAGGAATAACCCAAGGCCAGAGTTAACCAATTCGACCATTTGTTGTTTCCTTTTACATAGTCAGCATTTACATTGTATTTTCCTACCATGGCCACTGTGTTTTCACCTCCCGCCGACCAATTTGAAAAATAACTTTGGGCGAAGTTAATACTTAGGTTGTTTTTTACTGTCCAGTTTTTGGTAGTGTCTGTCTGAGCACTTAGAAAACCAAAACTTGCCATCAGGATTAAGAGTAAAGATGCTTTCTTCATAAGAAAAAGATTTAGAGTAAATTAGCTAATGAATTTCAAAATAATAATATAAAAAATAGTTGGTTTTACACGAGATTGCGGCAAAAATATAAAAAATGCTATTTGATCGACCCGCCTTATGCATTTTTGAGTGTTATATACCCGTATTATTTTGGTTTGGAATGTAAATGGCGTTGTTTCTTCCTTTCTCAAATGTGATATTCAATTTGTTAAAGGTTCTGACATATTTGTCATTGACCATCGCCGGTGTCCACTTTAAGGCTGAAATAAGCCTGATGGCCTCTTCGGTACACCCTCCACCAACGTAACTCTCTGCATGGATATTCGATGGCATACCATTGAGTTCAATAATAAAGGAAAGTGTTACTGTGCCTGCCAGACCAAGCTTTTTTGCCGTTTCAGGGTATTTTAGCTCATTGTTGATGTAATCAGCGAGTGTTGGATTGTCGTCTGATTTAATAAATTCAGGGGGAATTTTAGCCTTCTCCACCGTGTAGATTTTCCCGGAGGTATCAGCCGGTTGATTTATGGGTGGTGCCTGTACATAACCCCTATGTTTAGCCAGTTTTCGAAACTTCTTGATGTTGAACCCGAAAGTGAGTGATCCCTTTGACATTACATCCGGGGCATTTGTTGGTAAGGGTTTCCATATAATTAGGTCGAACATGGCTAAAGCTGCACTGTCAACGGCCTGAGAAACATTTTTTGAGACCAGTCTCTCTGTTACCTGGCCATTTTTGTCGCAAAAAAAGTCAATTTGCACATCACCTTCTACTCCATTCTGAAGCGCTTTTTCGGGATAATTGACAAATTGACTTAAAAAGATCTTGTATTCCGACTCAGACATGTTCATCACGGGTGAAGGTACTGTTTGACTGTGTAAAGAAAATGATATACATATCACTACAAGTAGCATCATTGGTTGTAAAAGGGAGTACTTCATTTTTTTTGACATGATTTTGCGTGTGAAATTACAATTTTTAGGTAATAATTGTTAGTTTTACCTAAAAAAAATGGTCGTGTTAGAGATAATTTTGGGTTTAGTCACAGGTCTGATAATAGGGGCTTTAGTGGTTAAACTGATCGATAAAGGCAAGCTACAACAGCTAAACAACCAGCATCAGCAGGAAAAAGCAGGACTAATGGCAGAACAGGTTTCGATAGATAAGGATTTGTCCTTGGCCAAAGCCAGAGCAGAGGAATTACAACAGCGACTTCATTTGCTCGAAACCCAGCTTGACGATGAACGTGTGAAACGCCACGAATCAGAAAAACTACTCGTGTCGAAAGACAGTGACAACAAAAACCTGCTCGAGAAGATGGAGTCGGAACAAAAGCGTTTACATGAGATGCAGGAACGATTGCGTGTTGAATTTGAAAATGTTGCCAACAAGATATTAAAACAACACACAATCGATTTTAGCCTGAACAGCCAAAAAGGTTTGCACGATTTGCTTAGTCCGCTGAAAGAAAAGTTACAGAGTTTTGAAAAAAAGGTAGAAGAGACTTACGAGAAGGGCCTTAAAGACCAGTCGGATTTACGTGCCGAGTTCAAAAAAATTTACGAGTTGAGTGTTACCTTGGACAAGGACGCCAAAGATTTGACAAAGGCCCTGCGTTCCGACAGCAAACGTCAGGGAAACTGGGGAGAGATAATACTCGAGCGGGTGCTTGAAAGGTCAGGTTTAACAAAAGACCAGGAGTACTATTTGCAGTTTACCGCCAAAAATGAAGAGGGGGCAACCCTTCGTCCTGATGTTGTGGTTCGGTTGCCCGAAGACAAACATCTCGTTATCGACTCGAAAGTTTCTTTAACGGCTTACTCTGAATATATTTCTGCTGAGGACGAACCCCAACGGCAGAAGAAGCTCAGGGAACATCTCGATTCTGTTCGCCGGCATGTTAAAGAGCTGAGCGAGAAAAGATATGATCAGCTGTTAGGCATTAACTCTCCCGACTTCGTGCTTATGTTTATGCCCGTTGAGCCGGCTTTTGCCTTGGCCGTGCAGAACGATCCTGAGTTGTTTAATACGGCATGGCGCGATCGCGTGGTCATCGTTAGTCCGACCACCTTGCTTGCCACACTGCGCACAGTTTCTTCCATCTGGAAATATGAGAAACAAACACAAAATGCACTGGAGATTGCTGAACGCGGAGGGAAGTTATACGATAAGTTTGAAAGTTTTGTCACCGACCTTGAAAATATTGGACAGCATCTGGAGCGAGCCGATAAATCATACAGGGAAGCACACAAGAAGCTTACCTCCGGCAGTGGAAATATTTTGCGCCAAGTGGAACAATTGAAGAAAATGGGTGTTAACACCAAAAAGAGTTTGCCTGAACATTTAATTGAAAGTATAGAAAACGAAGATGAGTAAATTTGAAGAAAACCAGCCGTCAAATGATTTTATCTATGGTATTTGGCCTGTAAATGAGGCGGTAAAAGCCATGCGCGACATCGACAAGGTATTGGTGCAGCATGGACTAAGAAATCCGGTGATCAGTGAAACCATTGCCGAACTTAAAAAGTTAGCTATACCATATCAGTTTGTCCCTGTCGAAAAGCTGAACAGGGTAACGCGAAAAAACCATCAGGGCATCATTGCCTTTTTGTCGCCGGTTACTTTTAGCACCATCGAGCAAGAACTGCCCGGGATTTATGAATCGGGTGAAGATCCATTTGTGTTGATTCTGGACAAGATAACTGACGTAAGAAATTTTGGAGCCATACTTCGGACCGCTTCCTGTACCGGGGTAAATGCAGTCATTGTTCCTCAAAAAGGATCGGCCATGATAAATTCTGATACGGTAAAATCCTCGGCAGGAGCTATTTATACTTTGCCGATTTGCCGTAGTGAGAATTTGAAAGAAACAATCGAATTTTTAAAGTCCTGTGGCCTACGCATTTTTGCTGCCACAGAGAAAGGGGATGGGCTTTATTTTGAGCAGCAACTTACCGGACCTTCTGCCATCATCATGGGATCGGAAGGAGACGGAATAAGCCCCGAATACCTAAAGCGTGCCGATGTGTTGTTGAAGATTCCCATGGCAGGAAGTATTGCTTCATTAAACGTTTCGGTAGCCGCTGGAGTTCTTCTGTATGAGGTGTTCAGGCAACGAATGGGCAAATAAAAAACTCCGGTGAAGACCGGAGTTCCATATCTCTTTAAACGATTATTAAAAACGTTTTTCCTTGATTCTTGCTTTTTTACCACGCAACTCACGGAAGTAAAAGATCCGGGCTCTGCGAACTACGCCTACCTTGTTAACTTCTATCGAAGTAATGAAAGGAGAGGAGATGGGGAAAATTCTTTCCACCCCAACGTTACCCGACATCTTGCGAATAGTGAAAGTGGCCGTATTACCGCTACCCACACGTTGCAAAATCACTCCCTGAAACTTTTGAAGTCGTTCTTTTGTTCCTTCAATAATTTTATAAGTAACTGTAACGGTGTCGCCTGCCTTAAAAGCAGGGAATTCTTGCATCGCTACAGTATCGTTGACCAGTTTAATTAATTCATTCTTGCTCATCTTCTTACACTTTTAGCATGGTACACTCAAAAAAGAGTGCAAATATACAGCTATTTATTTACTGACAATCAGAAACAGTAAAAAAAAATACTGATTTATTAAATGTTTGTTGTTGACAACTTTTTTGGTGTGTTTTGTGAGGTGTTAAAATCACGAAATCAATATTTTATATTTCATCTAGTAGTTCCGGACGTCTTTCTCGTGTTCGTTGCAATGCTTGGTTAAATTTCCATTCGGCTATCAGTTTTTCGTTACCGGAGAGCAGAACCTCTGGAATTGTCCATCCGTTGTAATCGCGCGGTCGTGTGTAAACAGGGGGCGATAGCAGGTTGTTTTGAAAGGAGTCGCTCAGGGCGGAAGTTTCATCGCTCAGCACACCCGGTATCAGTCGCACCAAACTATCAACAATGACAGCAGCGGCAAGTTCTCCTCCTGATAGCACATAGTTTCCGATGCTGATTTCTAACGTGACCAGGTGTTCGCGGATGCGTTCATCGATGCCTTTATAATGTCCGCACAAGATGATCAGGTTCTCAAAACAAGAAAGCCTGTTGGCGAGCGGTTGATCCAAAAGCTGTCCGTCAGGGCTGGTGTAAATAATGGCATCGTACGCTCTTTGCGCTGTCAGCGATGATAGACATCTGAACACCGGATCAATCATCATCACCATCCCTGCTCCGCCGCTAAAGGGGTAATCATCCACGCGTTTATGCTTGTCGGTAGAGTAGTCTCTGAGCTGGTGCAGATGAATTTCGGCCAGCTTTTTGTCTTGCGCGCGCTGTATAATCGACTGGTTAAAAGGGCCGTCGAACATCTCAGGAAACAATGTGATGATATCAATTCGCATGTGCTGGTTTATTAAGTTATTTTATCCAGATGGTTTTAATGTTGAGGAACTCTTTCAAACCGTAAGAGCCAAGTTCCCTGCCAAATCCTGACTCTTTGGTTCCTCCGAAAGGTAGTCGCGGGTCTGATTTGGTCATGCCATTGATGAAAACAGCGCCAGCCTCAACCTCACGGGCCATTTTTTCAGCCAGATCAAGGCGTTGTGTCCAGATGCTCGCTCCCAGACCCAT
>DJVY01000089.1:0-18127 GCA_002440885.1 Bacteroidales bacterium UBA6244 | reverse complement strand
ACAGAAGTGTTTACCTGTTGTTCGAGTTGAGTGACCAGATCTTCTCTGGCAATAGGACCCATGTCGGTTTCTGGCAGCATCGGATCGCCCAGCACCAATGACTCAAGAATGAGTTTCTGGGATTCTACGAAATCATGGTAACTTTCTTTTTCCACAATAAAGCGTTTGGCTGAGATGCAGACCTGACCTGAATTGAGCGTTCTTGAGCAAACACCCGTCCGGCAGGCTTGATTCAGGTCGGCATCATTTAGCACGATGAAAGGATCACTTCCTCCAAGCTCCAAAACGCACTTTTTCAAGTATTTGCCCGACAAAGCGGCTACCGACTTACCGGCCCGGCTACTGCCCGTAATGGTTACACCACATATTGCCGGGTGTGCTATTACAGTCTCCGATTCAGGTACTTCTATCGGGAGGGGATTGAAAGTGTTTTCGGGGAAGCCGGCCTCGATAAACAAATTTTCGATGGTTTCGCCACAGCCAAAAACGTTTGGTGCATGCTTCAAAACCATTGTGTTTCCGGCCATCATAGTGGGGGCGGCAGCACGAAACACCTGCCAAAAAGGAAAATTCCAGGGCATTATGGCAAAAACCGTGCCCATGGGCTGAAATGTCACAAAGCTTGAGCTGGCATCGCTGGTTATCAATTCGTTCTGAAGTATTTCAGCCGTGTTATTGGCGTAGTACTCACAAACCCAGGCACATTTTTCTATCTCGGCTTTCGACTCAGTGATTACCTTTCCCATCTCACTCGTAATCAGCCTTGCCAAGGACTCCTGCCGGGATCGAAGTAATTCGGCCATCTTCAAAAAGAGTTTTCCGCGTTCCTGGTAACTCAACTTTTTCCAATCATGATAGGCCTGGTGGTTCAGGTTTAATTTTTCAGTCAGCTGTTGTCGGCTCAGTGGATAATAGTCTTTTATCTTTTGACCTGTATAAGGGTTTGTTGTGGTGATCATTTAACAGTTGTTGTGAATTTGGACAAAAGTACAGGTTTTTAGGAGATAATTTCTACTTTTACCACGGCAAATTGGGGGCGTGTACTGATGGTGCTCTCAATGAAAATTTGTTTAAAATGGCGATGTTCATGAAAAGACTCTTACACGTTTGTCTCCTCGTTTATGGTATAGTGTTGTTTACACCGCACCTGATGGCTCAAAATCAAACCCTGATGCCTCTTGAAGTTTTGAAGGCCTACAAAAGTGGTAGCCGTTCAGCATCCGGGCTACCTGGGTACAATTATTGGCAAAACAGCGCAAATTATGACATTGAGGTTAGCGTTGATGTGGCCAACAGCCGGATTTCCGGAAGCGAATCGATCACCTATTATAATAACAGTCCTGATACGTTAAACAAGCTGGTGTTTCGTCTTTATCCTGATCTTTTTAAAAAGGGGAATGCCCGTTCCTGGTCGATAGGAGATGCCGACCTGACCGATGGTACTCTGATAGAAAAAATAGTGGTAAACAAGGTTGAGGTCAACCTGAAAGGACAAAATGTCAACCGATCGACTACGAACATGCACCTCGGGCTTGAAAAGGCTGTTTTGCCTTTTGATAGTGCTGTAATTCAAATCGACTGGTCGTTTAACGTTCCTTCCAACCGACAGGTACGCATGGGTAAATACGGTGAGAACATTCTGTTTGCGGGCTATTGGTATCCACAGATTGCTGTTTATGACGATATTGATGGTTGGGATGAAGTGGAGTATTTGGGTACAGTTGAATTTTACAACGACATCAACAACTACAATGTAAAGATTACCGTTCCAGATGACTACAAAGTGTGGGCAACTGGTGCACTTCAAAACGCAGAGGAAATTTACGATACAAGTGTATTATCGAGGTTAGAAGAAGCCCAGAAGACTGGCGAAATGATGTATTTTTTTACCGCTCATGATTGCCGGAACGATCGGGTGCTTAACTCCCGAAATAGCAATGCGTGGCATTTTATCGCAAACCATGTACCTGATTTTACTTTCGGTCTGGCCAAAGAGGTGAATTGGCAAGGAAGTTTTGTTACTGTCGATAGCCTTTCAGGTCGTCAAGTGCTTGTGGATGCCGTGTTCCCCGACTCATCAGTTACCTTTCAGCATACAGCTGAATGGGCTGCTGTTTCAGTCAGACTTATGTCGCTCGACTTCCCCGGTATTCCTTTTCCGTACGAGCACATGACCACTTTCAGCAATGGCAGACATACCGGAGGGATGGAATCTCCCATGATGGCTTTAAATGGTGATCCATTAAACGAAGCCCAGGCTATTGGACTTGTTTACCACGAAATCAGCCACACCTATTTTCCATTTTTTATGGGAGCCAACGAACGAAAATATGCCTGGATGGATGAAGGTTGGGCGGCTTATACCACCAACGAAATAATGCAAGAGCTCGATCCGGAATACCATTATTTTGAACGTCTGGTGGCGGCATTTGAAGGGATCAACGGTCGTGAGAGGGAAGTGCCTTTGATGTATCTGAGTTATCAAATAACCGACTACCGCAGTTATCGTGTACATGCCTATAACCGATCTGCTATGGCGCTGGCGTTTCTGCGCGATGCCCTGGGTGACGAGCTCTTTAAACTCGCTTTTCAACAGTTTATAATCGATTGGAACGGTCTTCATCCCATACCTTACGACTTTTTTAACTCCTTTATCCAGACAACAGGTCAGGATTTGTGGTGGTATATCCAACCTTGGTATTTCGAGCGGGCGCAGGCTGATCTGGGAATAAAAAAAGTTACCCTCGACAACAAAATTGTGATCGAAAATGTGGGAGGTTTACCACTTCCTGTTGATTTAACCGTGTTTTTTGCCGATGGAACGCAGGAGAAAGTGTACCAACACACAGGTGTTTGGGCAATGGAGCGAAAGGCTGTTGTGGTGCAATTTGATCCTACACGAAAAATCGAGATGGTTGAGCTTGGCTCACTACAGATTCCGGATATTAACAAGGAGAATAACATAATGGTAATTACTGATCCCGAATAAAAAGTCTGACTTATGCGATTAAAGCCATAACTCTCTCCATAAGGATGCAACCAGTTGGCCTTGTTATGTGTCAAAAAAAAAGCTAATAAACTAGAATTTAATATGAAACTAAAAAACTTTATCCTCTACGTCCTGGTTTTTACCACCACGTTACTTGCCGCTCAGGTAGCTCCATCCAAATACTACATTCAGTTTACTGATAAGAATGATTCACCTTATTCAATAAACCAACCCGAAGCGTTTCTTTCGCAACGGGCCATCGACAGAAGATCGAAGTACGACATACCTGTTGCGGAGGAAGATTTACCTGTAAACCCCGATTATTTGGTGGGAGTTGCAGCTACAGGTGCAGTAATACTCAACCCGACCAAGTGGATGAACGGGGTGACGGTTTTCACTGAAGACCAATCTGTTCTGGACGCTATTATGGCCTTGCCTTATGTTGAAAATATGGTGAAACTTGCCGACTACCCAAAGTCTGCTGAGCCAAAAGATTTCTTTAAAAACGAATCACTAACACCTGTCAATCAATTTGCAGAAATGAAAAGTGGCTGGTTGTTCGGGCTGGATTACGGCTTGGCAGGATCTCAGATCGCCCAGATTAACGGAGCCATTTTGCACGATCGCGGGTATAAAGGCGAAGGGATGCTTGTGGCTGTCCTCGACGGGGGCTTTTCGGGTACTGATGTGCACCCTTTCTTCGATAGTTTACGAATGAACAACAGGATCATTGCCACCAAAGACTTTGTTAACAAAGGAGGCAGTGTGTTTACGGATAGCGGTCACGGCAATTCTGTTCTGTCGACAATGGCCGCCTTTTCTCCGGGCGAAATGATTGGCACTGCGCCAAGAGCAAGCTATTTGTTGTTGCGCCCTGAAGATGTGAACTCAGAAAATATCATCGAAGAGTACAATTGGGTTTCAGCAGCTGAATATGCCGACAGTGCCGGAGCTGACGTGATCAACAGCTCGTTGGGTTACATCGATTTCGATAATCCTGCATTTGATCATACCTACGAAGATATGGACGGCATAACCAACGTGTGTACACGTGGAGCTGACAAAGCGGTGTCGAAAGGGCTGATGGTGGTGAACAGTGCCGGAAACTCAGGAGGAAATTCTTCTTTTCCTTACATAGGCGCTCCGGCCGATGGCTTCGATGTGTTTTCTATTGGTGCAGTTGATCCAAATGGATACAGGGCGTCATTCAGTTCTATCGGCCCTACTTATGATGGGCGCATTAAACCCGTGATTGCAGCGACCGGCCAAAGCACTTTTGTGGCTTACGGTGGCAGCGATGCCGGTTATGGGAACGGAACTTCGTTTTCATCTCCCATCATAGCGGGTATGACTACCTGCCTGATGCAGGGATTCCCCGAAATGAGTGCCATTGACATCATGGAGGCTCTAAAGGAAAGTGGCAGTCAGCATAGTGCTCCTGATAATCTTTTGGGCTGGGGTATTCCCGATTACGGAATAGCCAGCGACGTACTTACAACCATCAGGGATAACAGAAACATGAAGAAACCTGTGGTAGCAGTATATCCTAATCCCACAAGCCAGGGACTCACCCTTGACCTAACCCTCGACACGGCCGAACTGGTGCGGATTGAGCTGGTTAGTAATTCAGGCGCGTTGCTCTTTAAAAGAGAGTACAATCTGTCGAATGCCGACCACATCATCCAGATAGACCAGCCGGTTATAAGCTTAATGTCAGGAGTTTATTATATTCGTGTAATTACCTCCGATTATACCGAAGTGGTTAAGTTCGTGAAGCAATAATCGTTATTGATGCAGTTGACAGTGTTGCCGGTTATTAACAATGAGCAGGTTTTTTTCAACAAAGCTGCGGCTTTAAAGTAGGGGTAACAGATAATTGTTAACTTTGGGCTGTATAAAACAGTAAAGTATTAATCAAACAACTATTTATTTGAACGGAATGGAAGAATCAGAGAAACAGGATAGAAGGGTCGATTTTTATTCAAAATCGGTGAGGGCAGGGAAAAGAACTTATTTTTTCGATGTTAAATCCACACGGTCAAACGAGCTGTTTATCACCATAACTGAGAGCAAACGACGTTTTAATGAGTCGGATGGCCATTTCACCTACGAGAAGCACAAGATTTTTCTCTATGGTGAAGATTTCGATAAGTTTAGAGAAGGATTAGAAGCTGCCATAGGTTTTGTAGAAGGCAATGAACCACCTTTCTCCGGAGAAGAGGAAACGGATATCTCTACACATGAATCGCTTGATGTCTCTTTTGAAGATCTGGGTGCTGAAGATGATAACTAGCAGATAATCAGTATTGACTTCTTATTTATCGTAAAAGAATTTGTCCGGGAAGTTGGCTTTAGTCACCCCAAACTTCAACATCTGATAAGGATTATTAATTATTTAACGTGTTGATAAGTTCACACGAATATAACGATGGTTTTAATTCAATGATGTATTTTTGTGACAACATGAATTTTTACAAACGGGGATAAAAATGGGAAAAACGATTGCTGTAACCAATCAAAAAGGGGGGGTGGGGAAAACCACGACTTCGATAAATCTCGCTGCAAGTTTGGCAGTACTTGAATACCGAACCTTAATAGTAGACGCAGATCCTCAGGCTAACGCTACCTCAGGAATTGGTTTCGATCCCAAGCAAATTCAAGCCAGCATATACGAATGCATCATCGATGGATTGGATGTGAATCAGGTAATATTACCTACTAAAACACCTCACCTGGATCTGCTGCCGGCTCATATCGATTTGGTGGGTGCTGAAATCGAACTTATCAACATGCCCAACAGGGAAATGATGATGAAGCAGGTTCTTGATAAAGTAAGAGACAAGTATCAGTTTATTATCATAGATTGCTCTCCCTCATTGGGTCTGATTACAGTAAATGCCCTCAGTGCCGCCGACTCTGTTATTGTGCCTGTGCAATGCGAGTATTTTGCTCTCGAGGGTTTAGGTAAGTTACTTAATACCATTAAGATAGTACAGACACGCCTCAATCAAAATCTGGATATTGAGGGGATTCTTTTAACCATGTTCGACAGCCGTCTCAGGCTTTCGAAACAAGTGGTAGATGAGGTTAAAACACATTTTCAGCAAATGGTTTTTAAAACCATCATCAACCGCAATACCAAATTAGGTGAAGCGCCTAGTTTTGGAGATTCAATTATTATGTATGATGCTGAAAGTACGGGTGCTATCAACTATCTTAATCTGGCCAGAGAGATACTGCAAAAGAACAACATGACGGCCATGAATAGTGCCGATAAAATAATCGAGTAAATATGAGTAGTACAAAGGGAAAGCGTAGCGCTTTGGGAAGAGGACTCGAATCAATTCTGCAAAGTCCTGAAACAGACATCACTTCGGGTGATATTTCAGGGAATTACGTGGCAGGCGCTATTGCTGAAATCGAATTGACGAAAATTGAGACCAATCCTTTTCAACCTCGTTCCGATTTTGATGGGATGATGCTCAGGGAGCTGGCTGACTCTATCAAATCTCAGGGAATTATTCAGCCGATTACCGTGCGAAAGCTGGGATTCGATAAATATCAGCTCATCGCGGGAGAGCGCCGGTTCCGGGCTTCACAACTAGCTGGTCTGGAACGTGTTCCGGCCTTTATTCGGGTGGCCAACGATGAGCAGATGCTCGAACTGGCCCTGATAGAAAATATTCACCGCCAGGAACTTAACGCCATTGAAATAGCGATCAGTTATCAACGACTTATCGAGGAATGTCAACTTACCCAGGAAAAGCTCAGCGAACGTATCGGGAAAAACAGGTCTTCGATTGCCAATACCCTCCGGCTGCTTAAACTGCCTCCGACAGTGCAGGTGGCTTTACGCGATGGGTTTATAACCACCGGCCATGCCCGTGCCCTGATTACCGTGGAAAGTGAGGAACAGCAGGAAGCGCTTCTAAAAACCATCATTGCGAAAGGGCTAAACGTGCGTCAGGTGGAGGAGTTGGTGCGTACAATGGATAAAAAACCCACCCAAAAAGTTCGTGTTGAAACTGCCTCGATGCCCGAGAAATTTTTGGAGACTCCAGCCGTGTTGAGCGAAAAACTCGGCGCGAAGGTTAGCCTGAAACGAAACAATAAGGGACAGGGATCTATCGTTATAAGCTTTAAAAATGATCAAGAACTTGAACGCATCATCGGAGCGCTCAGGGATTAAACTAAAAACGACGGTCCTGAAGATTAACTCTAAAATATCATGGTTGATAGTTCTCGCTTTTCTGACGATTTCATCAACTTTTGGCCAGGATTTAGATAAAATTGAAAAAGAAAATCTCCCTCAACCCCGACTGCACTCTCCAAAAAAAGCTACACTCTACTCCCTAGTCCCGGGTTTGGGTCAGATTTACAATAAAAAATACTGGAAATTGCCCATTGTCTATGCCGGCTTTGGTGTAACCGGGTATTTTGCCATTACTAATGGGCAGGAATATAGCAAGTACAATGTAGCGTACAAGTGCGCCATCACTCTGGGGGATGAATGCACCAATGAGCTGGCACTCAAGTATGATTCTGATGATTTAAAGACTATCCGCGACTATTACCGACGAAACATGGAGCTGTCCTATATCATCATGGGCGTGTGGTATGTGCTGCAAATGCTCGATGCCACTGTTGATGCCCATTTGTACTATTGGGAGGTGGATGATAATTTGTCCGTTAGGGTTGATCCCATGATTCAGCCTGTAAGCATAGCACCACAGGGGAGCAATTACCAGCAAACGATCGCGCCAAACGGCCTGAGAATTACGGTAAGTTTTTAACCCCATTGTGTCCATCAACGGCTTGTAAATTAATATTTAATATACTCTACCATGAAAATAATCCTTTCCGGCTACGGCAGAATGGGCAAAGAAGTAGAACAAATAGCCAACGATCGCGGACATCAGGTGGTGGCACGAATCAATACGGCTGAGGAATGGACCGCATTGCAATATCCAAAAAATGAACAACTTGTAGTAATCGATTTTAGCCAGACGGATGCTGTGTTGGAGGTTTACAGGTATTGCTTCGACAATCAAATGCCTGTGGTTTCGGGCACAACAGGCTGGCTTAATCATTGGGATGAAGTGATTGAGGAATGTCGGGTCAAGGAGGGCACTTTCTTTTATGCTTCTAACTTTAGTCTGGGAGTAAATATTTTCTTTTACCTGAATCAGCGTTTGGCTCAGATCATGTCAAAAGTTTCGGGTTATGTTCCGTCAGTTAGCGAAACACATCATAAGCACAAAATCGATGCGCCAAGTGGAACGGCCATAACAATAGCCAATCAGATTGTCAAGGAGATAACTGGTATTGAAAGTTGGAGCTTGGATAAGAAAAGCGAGGCTTCAGTTCTGGAGGTAAACAGTTATCGACAAGGAGAAGTTCCGGGTACGCATGTGGTGAAATACGAGTCAAATGAAGACATTATTTTGCTTGAACATCAGGCTAAAAGTCGCCGTGGATTCGCAGTTGGCGCAGTATTGGCGGCTGAATTTGTGGTCGGTCGCAAGGGACACTACTCCATGCAGGACCTGGTAGGTGAAATTATTGCCTAGCCAAACCGGCTAAATTTTTTTCACGACAAGTTGTGCATTAACATAACCTGTTACAACAACCTCGCTATTCTTCTCAATCATGCCTGTACGTGCGGTGGCATCAAACAATTCGTTATCGACAATAATTTTACCCGCAGGTCTTAAGTCGGTGTAGGCGGTTGCATTTCTTCCAATCATTTTCTGATATTCTTTTGAGGCAGAGGTATATCCTTCGCCGGCCTGTTGGGTTTTTGTCAGGGCCAGATTTCCAAACGCATGACTGGTGAAGAGCTTCTTGCTGAGGTATATGCTTCCGGCTATGGCCAGAAAAAAGGCTATAATTACAATGGAAAGGGCTTTTGTGATTTGAGAAAGGTTAACCGTGATGTTGTCTGTTTCGATATTGGAAACCATGCTCAGGGTAAGACCAGTAATCATGAGGACAAGCCCAAGCACACCGGCCACGCCGAAACCGGGGATCGCAAATATTTCAACAGCGATGAGAATGACTCCGATAATAAAAATGATGATTTCCCAATTGGCGGCCAGGCCTTCCAGATACAGTGGGGCAAAATAGAGAACGGCGGCAACGACTGCGGCGGCAAGGGGAAAACCAATTCCGGGAGTTTGTAATTCAAAATAAATACCGCCGATGATCAACATGATTAGTATGCCGCTGACAAACGGATTGATTAGCCATCCTATTATTGTATCTGTGGCCGAGAGTTCGTGTTTTACCAAAGTGTAATCATCTAATCCGGCATGTTTTAACAGTTCAGGAATCCCTTCTACCTGAGCTTCACAATAGTTGTGTTTGATGGCCTCACTCACCGTAAAAGTTAGTACTTGTCCAGAGTCGCTGATGCCGGGAACAGATACTTTTGGGTCGACCATAGCCTGAGCGATATCCGGATTTCTGTTTTTGGCCTCGGCTGTAGCACGCATCATCGAGCGCATGTAGCTCTGGTATTTATCCGGCATCTGTTCTCCGGTTTGATTCACAACCGTTGCGGCACCAATGCTCGACCCGGGAGCCATGAAGATACTATCGCAGGCAATGCTGATAAGCGCTCCGGCAGAAGCCGCGTTTTTATCGATGAATACGTACACGGGAATATTTGTGGTCAGAATTTTTGTTCTTATCGAATCTGCATCATCAAGCGTGCCCCCGTAGGTGTTCATGTGAATGATAATCAGGTCGGCATTCAGCTTCTCCGCTTCGTTTATCGCGTTTTTCGTGGTTCGCCATACCGGAGGTGCTATCATTTCTTTGATGTCGAAAGTGTAAACCAGTGTTGAACTGCTATCTGAGGAGGCGAGTGAGGTAACTGATCCTGAAAGCAGGAAGGCCAACAAGACACTAAATCTGGTAAGTATATTTTTCATGATTCTTCTTTTATGGGGCGTTTTTTATGTATGCTTTTATAGCGTTTCCGAAGTGCCTGTCGATGCCAATACTTACCCCATACGATGTTGGTCCAGAGCCTTTCGTGCAGGTAATACAACAAAAGCTTTGCAACCATTTCGATGCTGGTGATAACAGTGGCCGTTTCAAAGATTTCAGAGTAGGTTTTTTCGGTATACCTTCTGAATATCACAAAGCTGATGATAAAGGTTGCACCGGAGGCAACCAGTCGCCAGCTAAGCGATTTAAGGATGCTCCGGGTCGGACTGTCTTTTTCTTGTGGTGGTATCTGACGCGCGTTTCTCATAGTCAAGGCAAAGAATTTTTGTACAATATTAAATATTTTTGGTTTATCGGCTAATCCCGGTTGTCGATGAAATATTTTTTCAGCTTTTCGTGGAAAGTATCATGGGTAAGTGTATTTGATGCTATGATTTGAAACCCGAAAATGAAATCATTACCAAGTTTAAAATCAGTTACTTTGCCGCCTGCTTCCTCTACAATAAGAACGCCGGCAGCTACATCCCACGGGTGCAGGCCATACTCGTAAAAAAGCTCAAAACGACCACAAGCCACATAGGCCAAATCTACAGCCGCACTTCCCAAACGCCTCACCCCGCGTGTTGATTGCATTAAATCGCCAAGAAGATCGAGGTAGGCGGGAAGCATGCTGTAGTCGTAGTAAGGAAACCCGGTGGCAATAAGCGATTGATTGAGGTCGGCGGCAGGAGAAACGTGAATAGGTTGTCCGTTGAGCCATGCTCCACCTGCTTTCCAGGCATAGAAGCACTCATCGAGGTTTATTTCGTAAACTACACCAATGAGGAGTTCGTTACCTTTGATCAGAGCAACTGATATGGAATACACCGGGATACCGTGAATAAAATTGGTTGTGCCGTCCAATGGGTCAATTATCCAGTTGAAAATATCGCCCCGTGGTAAATCGCTTTTCTCTTCCGCAATAAATCCAGCTCCTTCTACCAATCCTGTGAGCGATTCCACAATCATGTTTTCTGATTCCTTGTCCACATAAGTCACCAGGTTATGCGTACCTTTCTCCTCAATATCTGTTGCCGACAACCCATTAGCCTGACTTCGGATAAATGCACCAGCCTGTTGGCAGATAGCAACCACCTCGCGTGTTATGTTTTCAAGGTTCATACGCGTTTTTTATTTTGATGGATCAGAAGGACAACAGCCAGAACCAGTCCTCCAAGAAATATAAGGGTTGAAATTACCTCAGCCTGAGTTACCTCCAATCCCCACAGTTCAAAAACATTGTTTACCCTTATTTTCTCAATCAGGAAGCGTTCTATTCCGTTAAACATCAGATAGATGGCAAATAAAAGGCCGGCGATTTTTATTTTTTTCCGGATAAACCAAAGGAAAAGAAAAATGATCACGCTCATCGTTGTTTCGTAAATGGGCGTTGGGAAAACAGGTTCAGCCAATTTGAAACAATGAGGCCCGCTACAACCTTCGATGGGGATGCCCCTGTTGAGGATATTGTGTGGGTAATCGTTGGCCCATATCCAATCAGGCAAGAAGGCTATCCACTCTGGCATGGGAGCAGTGTTAACGATGCCCCAGTCGCCGTCGCCTGAAACCTGACAACCAATGCGTCCGATGCCGTAAGCCAAAATAAGAGAGGGGGCAATGGCGTCGGCCATTCTTTTCCATGGAATACCGTTTTTTTGCGCGTAAACCCCAACGGCTACGGCAGCTACTATGAGTCCACCATAAAAGGTAAGTCCGCTGAAACTGAGCATTGATCCAATAGGATCGTTCATGAAATCATCCCAGTTTTCAAGTTGATGGAATATTTTTGCCCCAATGATACCAAAAATTACCGCGATGAAGACGATCATCCAGGTTTGGTCAGCGGCGTGTACAACAATTTCTTTTTCAATAGGATGCGGTAGTGATTTTTGCTTTTTAAGATAATACTGAAGCAAGGTGAGCACCGCTGCTACAATTAATCCTCCGGTAAGTGATCCAGCGGATGAAAAAAGGTAATCCTGTGGGTTTTTTTGAAAAACTGCGTAATCGAAAAATAATCCGGTCAGTTTAAATCCGATTAATAGACTGATTAAAAATATCGATAACAACTCTGTAATGCCGGCTTTTTTACCTGTTATAACTTTTCGTGTGGTGGGGTGAGCAAATCCGCTCAACTCCATACGATGAAGCTCTTTGTGCAGGAAAAAAGCCCCGGCCAGAAATGCACTGGCCAGAAAAAAGCCATAACTTTGGATGGGTAAATCGAGGTGAGTGCCGAACATGTCGTTGATAAAATCACTGATTCGCGGATACATAGCTAATTGTTTTCAAAGGATACAAAGATAGTTTTTCTACCCGTAAATCAGCCCTGTTAACAATGAATTAATGTGCCATAGCCTATTTAGACGTTGTCGGAAGATTCTGATGGTGTTTTCGAAAACTGTTGGAGCAGTATCCCGGCAATAATAACCGATAATCCCACGATGGTTGAAAAATGAATGGGCTCACCGACAAAAATCCAAATAAAGAAAAGTCCAAGAAAAGGCGACAGGTAAATCAGGTTGCTTACCTTGGCTGTGTTTTCAGAAAACTGTAGCGCCTTTAACCAAATAACGAAGGTGAAACTCATCTCGAATATGCCAATATACACACACCCGACCCATCCCCATATATTTTCTGGAATGGTTATTCCATCAGTGAACACCATGTAAATCAATAGGTAGATAATGCCAAAAATGAGATTCAGTGTGATTTTGCCGGTCTCCTCGCGGGGATCTTTCATGTTCAGTATCCAATAGATAGCCCAGATAAAAGCACTTCCCGAAGCGAGGATAACACCTAGCGGCTGATCGATTGTAAAAACACTAAAGGCTCCTTTGGTGCTTATTATAACGACCCCGATAAAGCTGATAAGTAAAGCCAGGTAGCTTACCAGATGAATTTTTTGACGGAGGAAAATGCCTGAAAGCATTACCAGTACCAATGGCCAGAGGTAATTGAGGGTGCCGGCCAATTGGGCTTCGAGTAGCTGATAGGCCTTAAAAAGTATGAGATAATACAAGAAGGGATTGAAAAAACCCATAATGGCGGATCTCCGCAGTTCCCCCTTGGTTATTAATCGGATTTGCAAAGGGGAATGCCCGGATTGGTTGATGACAAGCAAAACGACGAACCCAAATATACTCGACCAGAACAGCATGGAATCGAAGGTGATAGCATTTAAAGTCAGTTTGAAGGCAGAGCTCATACTCGACCAGAATAAAACTGTAAGCAGTGCAAACAGATAGGCCTTCTTTTGGTTTTTTAAATGCATAGTAGCGTTGTTAATGAGTTGAGAATGTGGCCCAATGTGGCAACAATGTTACATCGATATCAAACACCCATGCCCCCCAGAAATAGGTTGACAATGTTACGATTACCACCCCGACAAGGTTAAGCAACAAGCCTGTGCCGGCCATTTGTGTCACCGTAATCTGGTTTGAGCCGAATACAATGGCGTTGGGAGGCGTGGCAACAGGAAGCATAAAAGCCATTGAAGCACTCATTGTGGCAGGTAACATAAGTAAAAGTGGGTTTATCTCCATCGAAACAGCGAGTCCTGCCAATATGGGCAGGGCCATCTCTGTGGTGGCTGTGTTAGAAGTGAGTTCAGTTAAAAAGGTCATGCTAAAAGCAATAATGGCAATGATGACGAGAATGGGCATGCCGTGCGTTTCGCTTATCAATTCTCCTATCCACAGCGATAACCCCGAGGATTTGAATGCTCCCGCTAAGGCAAAGCCACCTCCAAAAAGTAACACGATATTCCAGGGCAATCCGGAAGCGGTTTCCCAATCCATGAGTCGTTTTCCTTTGCTTTCTGAAGATGGAATAAGGAATAACAAAACGGCGATAGCAATGGCTACAGTGCCATCGTTCAGGTAATCGGGAAAGGGGAGAAGGTTGCTCCACCCGGGAATTGTAAACGAACCAAATCCCAGGTTGGCACGTGTCAACCACAGCAAGGCCAATGATGTAAACAAAACAAGGATGATCTTTTCTTCCTGTGTTTTTTTGCCTAACCTCTTGTATTCTGACCTGATGGCCTCGTTGGCTTTCATCGCGTCAAAACCCTTTGGTTGGTAGATACTCGTCAACAATAGCCAGATGAAGCCCAGCATGATCAGGCTAACAGGCAGTGCAAACAAGAACCAACTACCGAAACTGATTTCAGGAGCTGTGGGGAACATAATCTGGAGTATACGGGCAAAACTCAGGTTGGGTGGTGTGCCTACCAATGTGGCAATTCCACCTACCGAGGCACTGTAAGCTACTGCAAGCAACAGCCCGACACTATAGCGTTTAAGGGTTGCAGTGTCCAGAAAATCGGCGAGTTTTTTTGTCACCGACATAACAATTGGAACCATCATCATGGCGGTGGCTGTGTTTGAAATCCACATCGACAAAAAGGCCGTCGACAGCATAAAACCCAATAGCACTTGTTTCGGACTCGATCCTGTCACCATCATGATTTTTAAGGCTATTCTTCGGTGTAAGTCCCATTTTTGCATGGCCAAAGCCATAATAAAACCACCAATAAAAAGGAAAATTACATGATTGAAATAGGCTGAGGAAACAGCTTTTCCGTCCATCACGCCGAATACTGGAAACAACACCACAGGCAACAAGGCCGTTATGGCCAACGGAATAATTTCTGTAATCCACCAACCGGCCATTAACACAGCTATGGCTAATGTGTAGGCAATTTCAGGCCTTCCCGGTGCGAGGTCGGCAAAAAAGGCAAGGTAAAGACTTGCTATAGGGATTACCCCAAATCCGATTAAGCGCTTTATCATAAAGCTAAATTATTTCTTTTTTCGATTCAAAAGAAATTAGTTTATTGTTAAAAAAATCACACTAGAATATTCCTGTGTTGTAAAAAGCTTTATTTTTGCATTCTGTTTTTACTAAATAATAATGAATATGAGGAAGTTAGCAGTCGTTGCTTTTGGTGGGAATGCCTTGTTACGGGCAGGTCAAAAGGGAACTATTTCTGAACAGGAGCAGAATGCAAGTGATGCAAGCAAAAATCTGGTAAAGCTTATCAAACGCGATTATGACATCGTACTTACCCACGGCAATGGACCACAAGTGGGGAATATATTGTTGGCCAACACGGCCGGAAATAAACTGTATGGTGTTCCGGATATGCCGCTGGATATCAGCGTGGCTTATTCTCAGGGGTTTATAGGTTATATCCTGGAGCAGCAACTCCGCAATGTGTTGATGAAAGAGGACCTGGAGTCTGATATCATCTCCATCATTACGCAGGTGTTGGTGAATAAAGATGACCCCGCTTTTCAAAATCCTACCAAACCTATTGGGCCATACTACAATAAGGAGGAAGTGGAAAAATTAAAGGCAGAATCAAATGCTGTGTATAAAGAAGACGCGGCAGGTCGCGGATGGCGCAAAGTGGTAGCCTCGCCGAAACCGCTGGTGATCTTTAACCGGAAAACCATCGAGCAGATCGCACGCAGCGGTCATATAGTTATTGCCGTTGGCGGAGGTGGTATACCTTGTTATTATAAAGAAGAAAACATGCTCGAAGGCATTGATGCCGTGATCGATAAAGACTTGGCCTCTTCGTTGCTGGCTTCACAAATACGTGCCGACAAGTTTTTCATTTTGACGGATGTGCCTAAGGTTTGTTTGAATTTTAATACACCACAACAGACCTCTCTCGACAGGATAAATATTGCTGATGCCAAGCGCTATCTTGCTGAAGGACAGTTTGGCGAAGGCAGTATGGGACCAAAAATTAAAGCGGCCATACAATTTGTTGAGCGCAGTGGAAAAGATGCTATTATTACGGAAACCTCTATGCTTGGCATTGATAACGGGGGAACTCGTGTAACAATGGTTTAGTAAAACAAAAGATATTAATAGAGGCTGTCTCTCAAGGGCAGCCTCTTTGTTTTTTTGGAACACTATTTCGCTACGAACCAGGTTTTGTTAAATGAATTTTACCTCAGACCCTCTGGTTTCATCAAAATACTTCACCTGTAAGCTATACGCAATGACGAATGGCTTAATGTGGTTTATTCCTCTTGAGGTTTTGATTTGCAACACCTTTTATTTCTTGTTGCTTTCTTCTTCGCTTTGTCGCATTTTAACGTAGAATGCTACTTTTTCGAGCGTGGTAATCATGTCGTACTCTTCAAGGTACACATAGTCAGGAACATCAATGGGTTTTGGGGTGTAATTGAGGAGACCTTTGATGCCGGCAGCTACCAATTCGTTGGCCGTTTGACTGGCATTTTGCGCGGGAACTGTGATAATTCCTATTTCGATCTTCTCTCTTTCAATAATTTCCTTCATCCTTTCTGCCGGATAACATGGAACACCATTCATGGTATTACCAATTTTATCCGGGTTGGTATCGAATCCTGCAACAATCTCAAGCTTATGACGCTTGCCGCTAAAGTAATTGATGAGCGCCCTGCCCAGATTTCCCATGCCTACGATGGCTACCTTGATCCCCTCATCGCTGTCGATGATGTTTCCGATCAGGTCGATAAGTTCCCGAATATTATACCCTTTTCGTAAGGTTCCTGAATACCCGATTAACATCAAATCGCGCCTAACCTGAACAGGTGTAATATGTTGGATAGTAGCTATTTCATGTGAAAAAATATGACTTTTCCCCCTGCTCAAGCAAAGCAACAAAGCACGACGGTACTGGCTTAGTCTGGCAATGGTTTTGTGGGGCAAATGATTAAATGAATCCTTCTCTTCCATTAATTTTATTTGTTAATTAAATAACAAGGCAAATGTAAGTCTGATCATTGTTTTTTGCAAGTATTTGTTAAAAAAATAACACTGTTATTTATTAGCTCCTTAGCAAACAGAAGAATTAGGTAATTTTTGCCTAATTAAAACGTTTTCGTAGCCTCAACAACGAACTGATGGCACATTCAATATTGTTTTAAAGTGCTCCGGCAATAGTCCAGGTTAAGAAGGCCAAATACCCTAAAACGAGAAATCCTCCTTCGATGCGGGAAATGGTTTTCGAGGTTTTCCCGGTATAGATAAGCAGGGTAATAAACAAACCGGAGAGCAATAGGATAAACAGTTCAGTGTTATACGATGACTCGTATGGAATGGGATGGATGAGGGCGCTTACTCCCAACACCATGAAAATATTGAAGATATTACTGCCCAGTACATTTCCAAGGGCAATATCGGTGTTCTTTTTAAGGGCAGCTACGATACTTGTAACCAGCTCGGGAAGCGAGGTGGCGATAGCCACAACCGTCATACCCAGCATTGAGTCGGATATACCCAGGCGCGAGCCAATAATGGTAGCGCTTTCAACTATCCAGCGCCCGCCAAAATATAGCCCTGCAACTCCTCCCAGAATAAACAAGATCAATTTTGGCCACAACAATTGCTTGTTTGCTGTATCAACTTCTTGTTCAATTTCTTCGGGTGATGATTTGGAGAATATCAAGTAAAGTACATAAGCCACGAAAACCAGCAGGATTCCCCCATCAAACCTTTGCAGGACATTTGGAGCGTTAAAGAACCAGTGGTCGTTGGCTAGCATTATCAAAATCAAGATGGCCAGAAGATTAATCCATACATCTCTTCTGTAAATACTTCTGCCGGCCTTTATCGGGTATATCATGGCTGCGATTCCGGCTATGAGCATGGTGTTCATCAGGTTGCTCCCCACCACATTACTTATGGCGAGCTCAGTGTTGCCGGCCACACTGGCAAACACGTTGATAATTAACTCAGGCAGGGAAGTGCCTATGGCCACAACGGTCAGGCCGATGATCAATTGCGATAGTCCCAGCTTTACACCCGCCCCACTTGCTCCATCAACAAGGAATTTTGCGCCACCAATCAGGATGATAAAACCGACAATAAATAAAAAAAACTCCATAACTGCTAACTATAATTTCTTGCGCCAAAAATACCTGTTCCTATCCTGATCATCGTGCTGCCCTTTTCGAGGGCAATTTTGTAATCGTCGGACATGCCCATCGATATTTCACAAAAGGAGGGTTGTTCCATGAAAAAGGTGTTTTTCAATTGTGCAAAAATTTGATGTAATTGTTCAAATTCGCGTGAAATCTGGAGCTCATCTTCTGTTAGCGTAGCCATGCCCATTACGCCTGTAATGCTCACGTTGGTGAG
>DJVY01000190.1 GCA_002440885.1 Bacteroidales bacterium UBA6244 | reverse complement strand
CTAAGCAATATGTGTGGAATTGTAGCATATGTGGGTTATAAACCTGCTTATCCCATTTTAATAAAGGGACTCCAACGACTAGAATACCGTGGTTACGATAGTGCCGGGGTGGCCTTACTCAATCACGGCCTGAAAACTTATAAATCGCAGGGCAAAGTAGCCGACTTGCAAACCTTTCTGGTAGATAAAGACTTAGACGGTGAATTAGGTATAGCACACACAAGATGGGCTACGCATGGTGAACCCAATCAGGTGAATGCCCACCCGCATTATTCGCAAACAAAATCTTTATCAATCATTCACAATGGAATCATTGAAAACTACGCCTCGCTCAAAGAGGAATTAATTAACAGAGGCTATGCCTTTAATTCTGAGACAGATACCGAAGTGCTAATCAATTTGATTGAAGATATCCAACTCAACGAAGAGGTTCTCCTCGATGAAGCTGTGCGTATTGCTTTAAATCAGGTTATTGGAGCTTATGCCATCGTTATTCTTTCAGCCGACCATCCCAACACCATTATTGCCGCCCGCAAAGGAAGCCCGTTGGTCATTGGAATCGGAGTAGATGATTATTACGTGGCGTCAGATGCAACACCAATTGTTGAGTATACAAAAAACGTGGTTTATCTTGAGGACGAGGAGGTTGCCGTGCTTACCAGAGGCGAAGGGCTGAAACTGCGCGACATAAAAAATCACGAGAAAACACCATATGTTCAGAAGCTTGAGATGAACCTCAGCGAACTGGAAAAAGGTGGATACGAGCATTTTATGCTCAAAGAAATATACGAACAACCCCGTTCAATTAAGGACAGCATGCGCGGTCGATTGAATGCCAACAAAGGCATTGTTTCGCTGGGTGGCATTGTTGATTATGAGCAGAAAATTATTTCGGCCAACCGGATTGTAATCATTGCCTGTGGCACGTCGTGGCATGCTGCTTTGGTAGGCGAATATTTGTTCGAGGACATAGCCCGAATTCCGGTAGAAGTAGAGTATGCTTCCGAATTTCGTTACCGCAACCCGATCATCAACGAAGGAGATGTGGTTATTGCCATTTCACAATCGGGTGAAACTGCCGATACGCTGGCTGCTATTGAGTTAGCCAAGTCCAAAGGAGCCATTATCCTGGGCATCTGCAACGTTGTAGGCTCGTCTATTGCCAGAGCAACACACGCCGGTTCGTATACCCACGCAGGCCCTGAAATCGGAGTGGCTTCTACCAAGGCTTTTACTGCTCAAGTTACGGTACTTACCCTCATGGCGTTGCGTATGGCCGAGCTGAAAGGAACGGTTACCCGCTCACGCTTTATCCGTTTACTAACAGAGTTGGAAGGTATTCCTGAAAAAGTGGAAATGGTTCTCAACGACTCAGGAATGATTGAAGAAATTGCCCGTCATTTTACAGATGTACATAACTTCCTGTATCTGGGTAGAGGATACAATTTCCCGGTAGCACTCGAAGGTGCTCTCAAGCTAAAGGAAATCAGCTATATTCATGCCGAAGGTTATCCCGCCGCCGAAATGAAACATGGACCAATTGCCCTCATCGATGAAAACATGCCGGTGGTATTTATCGCTCCTAAAAAGGGGATTTACGATAAAATGGTAAGTAATATTCAGGAAGTGAAAGCCCGTAGCGGAAAAGTAATTGCGGTGGTGACAAAAGGCGATGTTACCGTGACCGGCATGGCCGATTACATCATCGAAATACCCGACACCGAAGAAATGTTTGTTCCTATTCTGGCTACGATACCGCTTCAAAAACTGGCTTACTATATTGCCGTAAACAGAGGCTGTAGCGTGGATATGCCCAGAAATCTGGCAAAATCAGTTACGGTGGAATAGGCTTTAAGCTTACTATTTAACTCATATTCTCTTGCCCGTCCGCTGAACGAACGGCTTTGTTTTTAAATATTTCTAACCAATGGTTGGCCATAGCCATTGGTCTGAGAAGTGACCTTACCGGATGCCTCAGGATTTGTTTCGAGGTGGGCAGAAGAGCAATCATTGTAGGCAAAGCGCTAAAGGCCAGCCCTATGGCCTGGTACAATTGTCCCATGCCGGCTTTAAATAAAAAATCCCTTACCTTTTCGTTCCTGAGCTCTGCACTCAGGGAGGTAAAGGCTACCACCACAAAAAGAGCCCTGACCATCATTTCAAAACCAACTCGTCCTCCCTCAATACTTGGCTCAAAAGGAGAAGCCCCTGCATTCCAGAAAAAAGTTGAAAGTAAAAGAATAAATACCATCTGAAGCCAAAAGACAGGTTTTCGCAACCTGCGCATGGCGTGTTGATACCTGAAGCCGAAAGCAATAGTATAAACAATGACGTAAATCAAGCCGGTATAAAATTCAAAATAGTTGAGGAGAAATAATCCCAAAGGAAGAGCCAGTACATGCAAAAACAGCAAAGCCGTTGAAGTATTTTTCTGATTGTCAACAGGAAAAAATTCCCGCCGGCTGAAGTCGGATTCTTGTGGGATTTTGAGGTCTTCAGCGCTCATTTTCAATGATCTCTTTCCGGCCAAATAACCCATCCAGGCTGCGGCCATACCTGCCATTACATATACAGCCAGCAAAACCAAGAATATTTCAAGGGGTTGGGCTTCCTTTACCCTCAGTTGTTTTAGCCCGAAATTGATGAGGTTGACATAAACTTTCACCAAATCAAAGCCATAAACAATGAGGAGACTAATTATTTTATGAAACAAAGCACTTGCAACGCTAAAAATGCCGGCTACCAGATAAGAAACAAGATTCGACCCCAGCAATCTGATCACCAATTCAACAAGGAGCGCTTCAGCAAAAATACCTGTCATAGGACCGAGAATCAAGGCACTCGGCGAAACAGACTTCATCAGTGCTGTAATCAATCCGGCCCTGATAATTAATCCCTTGTGAGGCCATATCTGGTAAAAACCGATTAGTAAGATTGTTCCGGCTACAGCCAGAATAGTACCCGCGAAAGGAAGGCGGGTATTGTGCAGAAAACTCCCAACAATGATTTCGATAGAAGCCCATAAACCTCCCACAACAGCCGCTTTTAGCCACAGTTCATTGCTTTGTTGTTTCGTGTGATTCAGCATGACAACAAATCTTCGGGTGTATTCAGGTTGTGAAAAAGAGATACTGTAGACCCTGAAATCACAGGGTTTATGTTTACATACCTGGTATTTAGCTTTTCGAGGAGTTCAGTCATTTTGTATTTTTCAGTTTGGATTTGGCTTAGAATGATGGGCAAACAATTCCTGTGATAACAGGCTGTTAGTGGTTCGATATAGCCATTTTCGCGAAGAGGAACAATGGCTTGCCATAAATCCTGGTGGCTTAGTAAGTCTTCGTAAACAGAGGTAGTTACAAACGGTGTATCACATGATATGACCAGATTTAAATCGCTTTTGCTGGCTAAAAGACTGCTATAAAGTCCGCCCATCGGGCCTGTATCAGGAAATACATCACTCACCACCTGGTGTCCAAAATTTCTGTATTCTTCTATTTTGTTGTTCGCCGAAAGAATTATTTCACCACAAAGAGGCTGCAAGGTCTGAATGGCATAGGCTACAAGTGCCTGACCGCGAAAATGGCATAGCCCTTTTTCTTTCCCCATGCGCTTGCTTTTTCCTCCGGTGAGAACAATTCCTGTGATCATATACGCCTTTTATTGGGATTGTGTGGGTTCAGGCAAAAAGAGACAACTGTCGCCATAGCTCAGAAACCGAAAATCGTTTCTTAATGCAAAATCGTAGGCAGTTTTCCAGTTTTCTCCAATGAGAGCTGAAACCAGTAACAGCAAGGTGCTTTTCGGCTGGTGAAAATTGGTTATCAGTCCGTTGACCACACGAAACTGATATCCCGGGGCAATGATCAATTGTGTTTGGCCTTGCAACACTGTTAGCTCGTTGGCTTCCAAATAATCCACCAACAAATTCAGCGCTTGCGATATGCCGAAGTCGACATGGACATCAGGCTGATAGGGGTCCCACTGTTCTACAGCAAAAGACTTATCGCCCTGAAAAAGACGAACAGCCATCCAGAAAAGACTTTCCAGGGTACGCATGCTGGTCGTTCCAACTGCAATAACCTGACGATCTGTATTTTGAGCCAATCTTTTTAATGTCGAAAGGGAGACTTCGATTTTTTCAATGTGCATCTCATGATCGGCCAGAGTTTGGCTTGATACCGGCTTAAAGGTTCCTGCGCCTACATGCAAAGTCACTTTTTCATGCTGATGGCCTTTTCGTTGCAAAGCCTCGAATATTTCGGGCGTAAAATGCAGTCCTGCGGTGGGAGCAGCCACTGAGCCTTCAAATTTGGCATAAACAGTTTGGTAACGTATACTGTCCTCAGGTTCAGCTTCTCTGTTGAGGTAAGGAGGTAAAGGAACAAGACCACCAGCCTCAATAATCTCATGAAACCTCACTTCCGGATCGTCCCAGGAAAACCGAATCAGATAGCCTTCCGACAAGGTGGCCACTTTTTCGGCCTTGAGTTTTACCTGTCTGTCCTCAATATTGATCAGCCGCGAAAGCGCTTCCGATTTCCATCGTTTTGCCTTCCCCACAAGGCATTTCCATTCCACATCTGATTTTTGCTGAAAAGCCAACTGAAAATCATTTACTGGCGTCACTGGTTCAAGACAAAAAATCTCGATAACTGCGCCGGTATTTTTTGTAAAAAGCAGTCGCGCCCTTACTACTTTGGTTTCGTTAAAAACCAGCAACGATTTAGCGGGAAGCAGGTCAGGGAGCTCGGTAAACTTCCGGCTTTCAGGGGGCATCCCTTTAGCGCACAACAACTTCGAATCTGAACGGTTAGCCAAAGGAAACTTAGCTATTTTCTCTTCAGGAAGGATGTAGTTAAAGTCGTCAATATTTATGGCAAAGGGATGCTGCATGCTTACAATTTAGCTGCAAAAATAGTTTAATTCATCAAAAGGTGAATTGATCTGGTTTTACATGGCCATGCAGTCAGTCGAATGGCGCAAATTACATCAGGAGTGACCTCCCACAACGATCTTCAGGATTTTTACATTCAGGACCACGAACCTCCAGGCCTGCCACAAGATATTTTTTCTCCACCTCAGCGTAGCTTTGGTAGGCATAGGAGGATACGATTCTTCGCTGTAGGCCAGTGTTCTTTTTACTTCTTCTTTCATTTTATATGCTGTGTTATTTTTTTAAGGTTATTCCGGCAAGAGCCACCAGAAAGGATAGCCTTTGGCTTTGTGAAGGAACATATAATGCATAAAGTATTTTAGCCAGTGGCCGGCTAAACCGGCTTCGCCCATGGTATAGTTGATGTCGCGTCCATATTCGGGATATTTATCCCAGTCTTGCACGATGGGCGAAACCGTCATGGTAGCAGCAGCGCCACCGATGAGTCCGTAGCCTGCCGAGATAATGCAGGCTGCCCCCATTTTCGCCATCGAAGCCCTGTGCTTCATTTGTGGTTTCCCCGATTTTATCCATTCGATAATATTTTCAGCCACAATTTTTCCTATAACTCCTGATGGCATTCCGGTGCGTGGCGGAGCAGGGAAAATCGGAGTTCCATTTGGGCTTTTCATGGGTTTACTTATGCTGTGAGGAGGGGCAAAAGCAATACCTGCAGCAAAAATATTTTCGTAAGCAGGGTTTTGGTAGGTATTCGGCCAGTCGGAGGCTTTCCACTGCTCAAAGGGTTTTGCAGTGTAATCGGCATCTACTTTCATAAACCCGTTAGGGGCAAACAATACCTCAGTGATGTTTTCACCATTCTTGTTAAAAGCCGTAAAACCCGGGCCTGAAAAAGCGGGGATAAGCATGGCAAAATCAAAAGTTTCCTCACCGAACGAGCCATCAAGCCGTTCATAATGTACTTTGCCAGACTCAACCTTGGTTACACCGGCCCGTTTTATCCAGGTGATACCACTTTCTTTTAAAAACGATTCAGCGAAAATTTTGGTGGAAGTAATATATCCACCACGTTTCACATAGGCTCCACCCATGCCAAAGTCGCCCACCTCATATTCATTGGTAATCCATTTGATGTCGGCCAGATGTGATAATTTACGTTTCTTTATCTCGTAGGCCACGTTCATAATGTACTCAAAAGCAGCACCCTGACAGGTGGCTGTTGGGTGTCCTGTACCAATGAGGAATTTTTGAGGAAGTCCTGCTTCCATTTTTTTGTAGGCTTCCTGTAACTTTTTCCAGGCTTCGTGTGCGTGATCGTACGAACAAACCGATTCGGTGAATTTGCCCGGCCCGAGCCCTTCAGTGGCTTCAAAATTGAGTTTTGGTCCGGTAGCGTTTATCAGGAAATCATAGGTAACTTTTTCTACTTCGCCTACCCGGTTTTGTCCGGTGTATTCAATGGTAACAAAACCTTTTTCTGTTTCGTGATCTCCTTCGGGGTGAAAAGAAACGGCCTTGGCCTGTTTGTATTCGATACCGGCTTTTTTATAGCGCTGGTCGAGGCGAAACCTTACCTGATCAACAGTCATCCTGCCTATCCCCACCCAAATATTTGATGGAATCCAATGATAGTAAGCGTTGGGAGTAACCACAATTACTTCGTGTTTTTTACCTAGTTTTTTCTTCAGAAGAGCCGAAGCCGTGTGTCCGGCAATTCCTGCGCCCAAAACCAAAATCTTTGCCATAGTCGTATATTTAATTGAATTAGTTTCAAAAGTAGCAAAAATACCAATTTGGTATCTCTTTGCTCAATTAAATTTGAGATAACAAGAATATTAGTACATTTGATAGTTAAAACTAAGGCCATGAGATTGAAAAATTTTGTCCCCAACACCATCACTCTATTTAATTTACTATCAGGTATTATATCTATTTACTGCGCCATGACGGGGCAGTTAGACATGGCTGCCTGGTTAATTTTTGCCGCTGCCGTTTTTGATTTTTTCGACGGGATGGCGGCTCGGTTGCTGCATGCCAAATCGCTCATCGGTGAGCAACTCGACTCTTTGGCAGATGTAGTATCGTTTGGTGTTGCGCCTGGTTTTATTTTGTTTCAGATGTTGCAAATGAGTCATGGCCAGCCAATGCATACCTCCAACGATTTTTCCATACTCCCTTTTCTCGCTTTTATTGTGCCGGCATTTGGTGCCCTCCGCTTGGCTCGCTTCAATGCCGAAAATGTGCAATCTGATCATTTCATTGGCTTGCCCATCCCTGCCGCAGGCATTTTCATAGCCTCCCTGCCTCTTATTCGCACCGCCTTATACGATGAACGGGAATTGTTTTACATGATGATTACCAACACCTATTTCCTGCTGGCCACAGGAATATTGCTATCGTTTTTAATGGTTTCCAGATTCCCGATGTTTGGGCTGAAATTCAAAAACTTTAGCTTCCGCGACAATTTGATCAAATATTTTTTTCTGGCGGTTTCGGTCTTGTTGCTGCTGTTTTTACAGGTAGTAGCTATACCTTTTATAATAGTGCTCTATCTATTCCTATCGCTGATATTGTATCTAACCGAAATCCAAAGCTAAAAATCGATACTTAGTTTTAAATTCACGAGTCGGGGTGTTAGGTAATTGGGCACAGCATATTGCTGGTTGTTGATGTCCTTGATCCAGATGTAACTTACCGTATTATATATATCCAGGATATTGAAGACTTCCAGATTAAGCCACATATTTTTAATGCCCCTGAAAGGGTTCTTCGGGCCAAAAGTTGTGCCTTCGTTTATTATCTGATAGCTGAAACCCATATCCACTCTGCGGTAAGCGGGCATACGTCCGGTTTGCTGATACCGTTCGCCATCGGGAGGGCCGAATGGTAAACCTGTGCCGAATAACAGCCTGACGTGCACTTTAAAGAAAGGGTATTTTGGGATATAGTCCTGGAAAAAAATGCTCAGGTTTACTCTTTGGTCGGTGGGTCGCGGTATATATCCAGGCGAAATCATGGTGCTGTCGCCCACCTCCGTGTTGGCGGTGATGCCTGGCTTGATTAATTCTCCATCGGTGTTATAATATTGATAGTAGAAATCACCGTTGATGTCCTCTTTTGTTTGCATAACGGATAAACTCATCCAGCTGTCGAGGCCTTTCACAAACTCGCCATAAACTTTAAAATCAATTCCAGTGGCATATCCTTTGGCGGTTTCGTTCGCTAAGTATCTTATGCGTACGTTTTCAACCATATAAGGAATCAGGTTGTCGAGGATTTTATAATAGGCCTCGGTAGTAAAAATAAACGGGCGATCCCATGCCTTGAAGCGGTAGTCGCCCCCAATGATAAAGTGAATAGATTTTTGCGCTTTTATATTCGGATTAAGGGAACCATCGATGTTGCGCATTTCGCGGTAATAGGCTGGTTGGTAATAGTACCCTGTGGCCAAACGAAAAACGATGTTTTCATTTTTTGCCGGCTTGTAAGCTGCGCTGATACGGGGAGCAAACAAAAATTCATCGTTATAATCCCAGTAATTGGCACGTACGCCGGCCGTCAGGTTTATCTCGTCGTTGTTTTTTAATACAAATTTCCACTGATCAGCCAGATAAGCGGCAAAACGGTTGGTGTTAAGTATATTATGTCCTTTAACAAAGTCTTTTACTTCAAGATTGGGGTTGTCGGGAAAGGGATTTCCGGGGGTATCGATGGGATGTGGCAGTGAATAACCTGACGAATCCACCATTTCCCATTCTCTCAGTCTGTCGTCAACCTCCTGATGTTGATAGCGTAGACCCCATTTGAGCTGGTGGTTATTTAAAATGGTTGTCCCTTTGTGCTCGGCGGTAATAACGGTGGCTTCAAAAGCATTTCTTGCATGAAGCAAATACGTACCAACACCCTGTGTTTGAATCACATCGCCAAACTCGCTGTTTTCTTCATCTGCCTCAGCCTGACCAATCCAATATTGTCCCTGGATATCGTATTTTTCAGTTTCGTTGGTGTTATAAGCCGACAAAATTAATCTCAGGTCAGTGAGGTTATTTGGTTTGAAA
This sequence comes from Bacteroidales bacterium UBA6244, assembly GCA_002440885.1. GTDB lineage: Bacteria > Bacteroidota > Bacteroidia > Bacteroidales > F082 > UBA6244. The sequence goes on along the minus strand of DJVY01000190.1, from coordinate 8,441 downwards.
CCCAGGGTGAGTCCACCCTGAAACATTTCGTAATTATCAATTTCATTGCCATCGAAATACACCTTAAACCGGATTACTTCCTGGTAAGTACCGAAATCGGTTTCGCGGTTGCTTGGCACAACCTTATACTTGTTTTTTGAATAATATCCCAGCAGGCTGAGATCCCATTTACTGTTTAATTTATAAGTAAAAAGCGATTGAATGTCAGCAAATTCAGGTTGGTATTCTCCTTGCGTTTGCAGGCTGTTGAGCAGATAGCTGTTGGTTTTGTAGCGAGCGCCCACGAGGTAGGTAAATTTTTGATTGCGTGAAGCACCGCCCATACTTAGCTCGGCACCCAGAAGGCTTGCGGAGAAAGATCCGCCAAACTCATTGGGGGTGGTGTATTTGATGTCGAGTACCGACGACAGTTTGTCGCCGTATTCAGCACCAAAACCTCCGGCTGAAAACAAGATGCTCGAAACCAGTGCGCTGTTAACAAAGCTCAACCCTTCCTGCTGACCTGAGTTAACCAGAAAAGGGCGATATATTTCAATGTCGTTAACAAAAATCAGGTTTTCATCGAAGTTGCCACCGCGAACTGAATACTGAGAGCTCATTTCGTTGCTTGAAGACACCCCGGGAAGTGTTTTTATGATATCAGACACACCACCTGTGAGGCTCGGTGCCACTTGTGCATCACGTGGGTCGAGGCGTACCATACTCTCTGTGCGCAGGTTTTCGTCTTTAACTTCAAATCCCGGCAAGGTAGTAGAAACTGAAACAAGGGTGACGTGGAGGCGGTGCGATTCGCCCGGCCTCAGGTTCAGGTGGACACGCTTTTCTGAAAAACCAATAAATGAAAAAACAAGGGTGGTTTTTTTCTCAGCCGGAACCAACAATTCAAATTCGCCCCTGCTGTTGGTAGAAGTCCCACCTTTTTCCCCTTCGATGGCTACGTTGGCGAGTTCAACAGGTTTGTTGTTTTCATCGGTAACTTTGCCCGAAACAGTAGCATTCTGCCCCTGTAAACCACTTAGCAGCACGAAAGAAAGAATAAATATCAGCGATATGTGGCGTATGCCTTGAAGTTTCAGATTCATGCCATGATAAACTAAAAAGCTGCAAATTTATTATAATTATGGGAGTTGAATTGGGCGAAATCTACTTTATTCTTTTGTTTTAAGCCATTATCTTGCGGGCACAAGGCACAGGCAGGTAAACCTTTTGATAAAAACAGGCGACTTGTGATTCATTTTATCTACTTTTGCCCCCTTGTATTAATGGTAAAACGTATGAATACGACGAGAGAACTTCCCAAGATTACCACCCACGTGCTCCAGGAGATGAAGCAAAAGGGCGAGAAAATAGCCATGCTAACGGGATATGATTTTAGTATGGCCAGGTTACTTGATGAGGCCCGTATCGATGTAATTTTGGTCGGTGATTCAGCTTCCAACGTGATGGCCGGACACAAAACTACGCTGCCTATAACCCTCGACCAGATGATTTACCATGCCTCCTCGGTAATGCGTGCCGTTGACAGAGCACTGGTAGTGGTTGATTTGCCATTTGGCGCTTATCAGGGAAACTCAAAGGAGGCCCTGAATTCGGCCATCAGGATAATGAAGGAATCGGGGGCAAATGCCATTAAACTCGAAGGAGGTCAGGAAATTGTAGAATCTATCGATAGGATTTTGTCGGCAGGCATTCCTGTACTGGGTCATCTGGGGCTTACCCCGCAATCAATAAATAAATTCGGTACTTACGTGGTGCGTGCTACTGAAGAAAAGGAAGCCGAAAAACTTAAAAGTGATGCCAAAATCCTAGAGAAAGCAGGTTGTTTTGGTATAGTCCTCGAAAAAATTCCTGCTCAGTTGGCAGGAGAGGTCACCCGGTCAATTTCAATTCCTACCATCGGAATTGGTGCAGGCAGCGAGGTGGACGGACAGGTATTGGTCCTTCATGATATGCTGGGCATAAACCAGGATTTCTCACCTCGGTTTTTGCGTCGCTATGCCAACCTGCACGATGAGATTATTAGGGCATTTGAAGGCTATATCGATGATGTAAAATCGGTGAACTTCCCAAACCACAAAGAACAATACTAAACACCGAAACGGTTTTACATGGACATTTCGTTGCCAACATCGGTGGATCAAAGAATTCTTTTTGAAGACAATCACCTGATTGTCATCAACAAACTGCCGTCCGAAATTGTTCAGGGCGACAAAACCGGTGATCAGCCACTCAGCGAAACCGTTAAGAGCTACATCAAAAAGAAACACCAAAAACCAGGTGAAGTATTTCTGGGCGTGGTTCATCGCATCGACAGACCTGTGAGCGGAGCAGTGATTTTTGCACGAACTAGCAAGGCCCTCACGCGCATGAACGAAATGGTGAAAAATCACCAAATGACCAAGCGGTATTGGGCCATCGTGAAAAATAAACCCCCTCTCGAAAGTGACCGATTGGAGCATTATCTGCTTCGAAACGAAAAGCAGAATAAATCCTATGTCCGGCAACAGGAAGTTAAAGACAGCAAGCAGGCCATACTTAATTATCAATGGTTGGCCTCAAGCAAAGATTATCATTTAATTGAAATAGAGTTGATTACCGGTCGCCATCACCAAATACGTGCGCAACTGGCGGCCATAGGTTGTCCCATAAAAGGTGATTTGAAATATGGATTTCCGAGAAGCAATCCGGACGCTTCCATCAGCCTGCATGCGCGCAGCGTGGCTTTTACCCATCCGGTGACCAAGCAGTTAGTGAGTGTGACAGCGGCGCCACCAAAGGAGGTGTTATGGGATTTCTTCGTGAAGGCACTTGCCTAGGAAAATACTTCCCTCATTTTTACGTTATACCTGAAAAATTAACAATTCATGAAGCCCATCGCTCGCCATTATTCGCCCCGTGAAGAAAAGTGGAATGTAATTACCCATGGAATAGGCCTGATCCTGAGCATAGTTGCATTGGCCTTGTTGGTGGTAAATGCCAGCTTGTACGGAACAGTTTGGCACATTGTCAGTTTTAGCATATATGGAGCCAGTCTGGTGGTACTTTATCTGGCTTCCACTTTGTTTCATGCAGCCAAAAATCAGGAAACCCGCAATTACCTGAATATCTTCGACCATAGCTCCATTTATTTGTTAATTGCCGGAACCTATACGCCTTTTGTTTTGGTCACTTTGAATGGGCCATGGGGATGGAGTTTGTTTGGGGTAATCTGGGGGTTGGCCATCGGTGGCATGTTTTTTAAACTATGGTTCACAGGGCGCTACGACAAAGCTTCAGCCATTGCCTATGTGCTCATGGGATTAATTATCCTGATCGCCATTGCACCTTTGGTCAGGAATTTACCTACCGGAGGATTAATTTGGCTCATGGCCGGAGGGGTTGCGTATATCGTAGGCGCGGCGTTTTATCTCTGGCATAAATTTCCCTACAATCATGCGGTGTTTCATGTGTTTGTCCTGATTGGAAGCCTGTGTCACTTTGTGGCTGTATTTTGGTATGTGCTGTAAATTGTGATTCCAAACATGCAGTCGTTGTGCCTGAAGCAGGTTTTAAATATCTTTGACGCCATGCACAGGAAAATAAAATACGGCTTATTTGCATTGTTCTTACTTGGGTTTTTTGTTGCCCAAGCGCAATATTACATCACAGGTCAGGATCCGGCTTCCATCAGATGGTATCAGCTGAACACGCCTGTGGCCAAAATTATTTTCCCAAAAGAATCTGAGAAAATGGCTCAGGAATATGCAAGGTTACTTCAGCTTTCGTATCAGGCCGTATCAGAACCTTACAAGCCAAAAATGCGGCAGGTTGACATTGTGCTTCACAACAGGAGCACCCTCTCGAATGCCATGGTATCGCCAACACCCCTGCATGCCGATTATTACCTTACCCCCGATCAGCACACGTACGCCCAGCCCTGGCCAAAGCAGCTTACCCTCCATGAATACCGTCATGTTGTACAAATGCAAAAACTCAGGCAAGGTTTCGGAAAAGGTTTGTATGTGGCTTTTGGCGATCAGGCCATTGGGGCGCTAATGGGGTTATTTATGCCGTTTTGGTTTATTGAGGGAGACGCCGTTTTCAGCGAGACCATTTACAGCAATAGTGGTCGGGGCAGGCAGCCTGAATTTATGATGGATTTAAAAGCACAGGTTGTTGAAAAAGGCCTCTACTCCTACGATAAAGCGCAATATGGATCATACCGTGATTATGTTCCGGATCATTATACGCTTGGATATCAGCTTGTTTTATATGGTTTAACGCGTTATAACACGGAGGTGTGGAACATGACCCTGAATAAAGTCGCCCGACGGCCTTATTCCCTGATGCCTTTTTCAAATGGAGTCAGGCAGTTTGCAGGCGTGGGCAAAGCGGCTTATTATAAACTGGCCCTTTCTGATCTGGGATTGGAGTGGAATGCAAGTCTTGCTGAACCTGGTTCAGTAAATTGGATACCTCAACCAAAAACAGCGCATTTTACCAATTACCGCTTTGCTTTTCCGTTGGAGCAAGGTGGATTTATTGCTGAGAAATCAGGGATGGACGACATCAGCCGGTTTGTAAAAATCGACAACTCAGGGAATGAAGTTATCCTCAAAATTCCGGGTTATCATTTTGCACAGTCGCTTTCAGGAAACGATACCTTAATTGTATGGAACGAAAAAACCTTCGATCCCAGGTGGACAAACCGCGACTATTCAGTGATAAAAACCTACCACACAGGCACGGGAAAGACCAAACAACTTACGCGCCGGACAAAACTGATGGCTCCGAGTTTATCGCCCGACGGCAGAAAAGTTGCAGCCATAAACGTCGACCACGCCAACCGCTATACCTTGCAATGGTTTTCAAGTACTGACGGCCAAATGCTTGGCACATTTCATTTTCCTGAAAACTGGTTTCTTATAACACCAACATGGGCTCACGATAACGAATCGGTTGTCATGGTGACACTTGGCGAAAAGGGGAAAGCTATTGTGCGTTACAATACCAAGTCAGATAAAGTGGACATACTTGTCCCTGCAACTTTTACGGACATTGGGCAACCTATACTGAACAACGACCATTTGGTTTTTAAAGGAGCGTTTAACGGCGTCGATAACCTCTACCTCAAAGAGTTGAAAACAGCCAGGTTCTACCAGCTTACGAATGCCCGTTACGGTGTCAGCGATCCGGCCTTCTATTCTTCAGGCGACAGCCTTTGTTATGCAGAGTATACTGCCGACGGCTATCGTGTTGCAACGCTGGATCTGAGNNGATGCCCTGAAAGCCACCTTCGATTTCAACCTTGATGAATCCCTGATCGGCGACACCCTTTTTCCTGTTAAAAAGTACAGCCGGCTGGGACATCTTTTTAATTTTCACAGTTGGGGACTTACCGCTGTCGAACTCAATAATTACTCCTTCAACCCGGGTGTTAATATATTATCACAAAACGTGTTAAGCACTTCAGTGGCCTATGCGGGCTATTATTTCGATCCCGATGAACAAACCGGAAAAATAAAAGCAGGTATGGATTACATGGGGTGGTATCCGGTGATCAGCCTGACAGCTGAAACAGGTCGTCGCAGCTATACCGATACTACTGGCCGCACCTTAAAGTGGCGCGAAACAGACTTCAGCGCAAGCATGAGCCTGCCACTCAATTTCACTTCAAGTCGCTGGATTAAAGGAATCGAACCCATGGCCGGTGTTAGTGCCACTTTCAAAAACATGGACAATGACATCCCTTACGAGTTCAGGGAGAATCAACTGATCTCTTTCACCTATAGGTTTTATGGATATATTCAATACAAACGCTCGCTGCGCGACCTGTTTCCGCGTTGGGGACAGACCCTGCAAGCCACTTTCAGGCACACTCCTTTTTCTGAAAATGTAAGCCACCAGGTAGGTATAGCCTCGGTAACCTGGATTCCGGGACTTTTTAACCACCATGGAATCAGGGGGTATGCAGCCTATCAGAAATCATCCGGAAATTTGGCTACTTACGCAAATGTAATAAGCACACCACGGGGTTATTTCGGGTTAAATTTTGCTGAGTTCACGGTATTGAAAGCAGATTATGCCTTTCCAATAGCCTACCCTGACTGGGATATCCCAAGTGTTATGTTTTTAAAACGAATCAGCGGACATTTGTTTTTTGACACCGCTACCGGCCTAAACAGTCAATTGGCACTACAAACGTTAAGTTCCACCGGCCTGGAACTTTTTACCGACTGGCATTTCTTGGGGTTACTTCCTGAAATTACCCTCGGTGTGAGGGGCATTTACCTTCTACAGCAAAAAAACACCGAAGTAGAGTTTTTATTTGGGTTTTCGTTTTAGGAATAATGAGATGAGCTCATCAGGGTGGGCAGCACCTTGCCTGGTGTGGAATTTTCAAAACCAGCCTTAAATGTGGTGGGATGAAGTTCGCATGATTATGGGAAATGCAAAAAGGATATGTGCTTTTATCACGATGGAAATAAAGGGAAATTCCCAAAGGACAAAAAGGATATGAGGCTGGCTAAAATCACTTTACGTTTTTTTTAATATGGACTTGTCTATTCCTTTAGAATTCATAAATTTGAAGGATAAAAAAGAAATCTAATATGCTTTTGCATTTTGCTTGAAGATTAGATTTTTATCCGCTTATTAATCGATTGTTGAAACATGAAAGGTTTAATAAAAATTTGGTTCTTTAGTTTTGGGGTTATGTTTGTCCTTCATTCTTGCATAAAGGAGGATAGTTTTTTTGATCCGGATTTGCCTCATCCAAAAAAAGTATATCATTCAAACCTTATAAACCCTCCATATTCAAAGCTTGAGCGATTTTACAAAGAGGGATGGGATGCTATTGATGGTAAGGTAGAACTCAAATATGTAAGTGGATTAACTGATATGTCAACACTATCTAACGTGCTGGAGATAAAAGGCTCGCTCTATATTGATTTGAACAACGATCTACAATCGTTAGACGGATTGGATAAATTGCAAACTGTTGGGGGAGATATTACTATTGGGGATGATAAGGGCAATGCAAACCTTACCAACATTGATGGGTTATCTGGCCTTAAAACAATTGGAGGAAAATTAAAGATTCATAATAATGATCAACTTCAAACAATTCATGGTTTCACAAGTTTAACAAGTATTGGAGGCAATCTGACGATACTTTCAAATAATCTTCTTTCAACGATTGATGGGTTCTCCAGCTTAAGATGTGTAGGGGCAGATGTTAGAATTTGCAGAAATAAACTAACTAACCTAAACGGTTTAACAAGTCTTACTAGCGCAGGCGGAACATTTGAGATTTCCGAGCGAAACTTATTAAACATGGATAGCTTATTTAGTCTTACTACAATAGGGGGAAGTTTATATATTTCTAGTAATCCGCTGTTAGAAAATATTTCTCGGTTTGAAAGGCTGATAAAAATAGGTGAAGATTTAGTTATTGATAGCGAAGCTGTTCGAACAGATATCAGCGGTTTTCCAAACCTACTGAGTATTGGAGGACATCTAATGTTAAAAAATATGGATCTAGAAAACATTTCAGGTCTGTCAAGACTAACGACAATTGGCAAGGATTTAAGTTTATTCGGATTAAGTGTTAAACGTATTTCAGGCTTATCCAGGCTCGTTAGTGTGGGGGGGGATATATATTTTGGCCATCAATATCATCTTACCGACATTAGCGGGTTGTCAAGTCTTAAAACCGTTGGAGGAAATTTTGAAATTTCAATCTCTCGTCTTGAAAACCTGGATGACTTACATAATTTAACGACCATCGGAGGAGATTTGATCATTATCGGGGGTTTATCCTATAGCAACCTGAAAGACTTAGACGGTTTGTCAAATTTAACAAGTATAGGTGGTAAGTTGGAAATTGTGAAAAACTCTTACCTAACAGATTTATGCGGTATCAAGCTTGTTATCAGTCTGAATGGAGTTTCAGGGACAATCACCATAAAGGAAAATGCTTACAATCCCTCACCAGGGGATATCGCATCAGGAAGCTGTAGGCAATAGTAACAATTGGGAATATTAGGTTATTAACCGTTTGGGTTTTTGGTTAGAGTAGCGCTTTAGGCTTTGTGATCGGTTGATTTGTTTGGATGGCGGCTTGTCTGCTGTGGGATGTTAAAACTCCTACAGCAAGGTGGTTTCTAAGAATTGCTCAGGCTGGTATCAACGTAATGAATCCTTTCTTTAATTTTTCTCAGGTGTACAAGTAGAACATATAAAACGAACCTATGAAACAGAATATTCTATAAAACTCAAAACAAGACTCCCCCAATGCCGTAGGCATGACCGACATTGTATCCCGGGATTTTAATCCCGGGACTTGAGTTTGGCATTTAACTAGATAGCCGAGTGTTTTTTTTCAAAAAAAAGCGGTCAGAGTGCACTGGTTGCTTTTTTTCGTATTATATTTGTGTCTAGTTATATAACTAGTTTTAATA
>DJVY01000209.1 GCA_002440885.1 Bacteroidales bacterium UBA6244 | reverse complement strand
GCAGGACACCATTTTGTTTGAAAACGAATACCTGCTTGCCGGCCCTGCGGGTTATGCCTCCTACCTCTGGAGCACCGGCGATACCCTACCCGAAATCACCGTAAACACTGAAGGGCTCTACACCCTTCAGCTCACCACACACAATCTGTGCGCAGGTACTGATTCCACTTACCTTAAAATGCAGGAAGCAGAATCGCCTTTTCTCGTCCCCAACGCCTTTACCCCCAACAGCGACGGACTGAACGACACCTTCCGCCCGGTTGCTACAGGCGATCTGATTCGTCAGTTCAGCATGGTAATCTACAACCGCTGGGGGCAGATGATCTTTGAAACCTCCAACCCTGCTAACGGCTGGGATGGGAAGGATGCTCCGGCGGGGGTTTATAGCTGGGTGATTAGTTACAGCAACCATTTGGGGAAGGTGTTTAAGTTGAGGGGGAGTGTGACGTTGGTTAAGTAGCACCTCACCCGTGTAGCACCTCACCCTGCCCTCTCCTCAAGGAGAGGGTTCTGGCATCCTACTGTATTCGGAATTTGTGCTATTTAAGAAATCAATTTATAAATCTAGCAGGATCTAACTCCCTCTCCTTGAGGAGAGGGCTGGGGTGAGGTGCACAAGCGGGAGTTTATACCTGTTCGATCAGCTACAGCAGCCATACTGGAAAGGTGTTTAAAATGAGGGGGGAGTGTGACACTTTTAAAGTGAGCACTTCCCTCCTTCTGCCTAAACATGCCAGATAACAAAAGAAAAGCAATAAGTTTGATAAAATGGTATTTCCTTTTCTTTAATTCTGGATTAATATTCGTTACTCGTCAGAATTTTTATTACTTTTGAACTTCATTTTAACCTTAATTTTTTAAATGAACCTGCAATACCTTACCGAAAGCATTCATCTACTGCCCGTTTGCAGTAAATTGAACAATATGTGGGGGGGGGCATTGCAACCCAAATAATTGCTGCCAAAGCCTGGTAAAACACTGCATTTGTAGTACAGGCAAAGCCCTGCAATTTTCGGGATATTTGAAAAGATTCCCTCCTTAATGTTGGTTTAATTTGCATGTTTTTGTTTCAAAAGTCTTAAACCAATAAATTTATTAATTATGAAGAAGTTCGTATTAATTTTAATGACATTTTGCGCATTTTCAATAATGGCATCTGCTCAGTTTCAGGTTACAGTAAAATTGGAGGGAGATTGTGTTCAGCCGGATCAAGATACCTACTATGTTGTAAGATTCTATGTCTACAATAGTAACACTAATAATCTGGTTGAAACTCAAACCGTTTCAGTTTTAACAACTTATTCAGGCAATCCTGTTAACTTAACTACCCAATTCAGCAGTTTTTGCACTGCCGATAACACAAAGATTTACAAGATTTACGCTGAAGCTGCCAAGGTTTATCTCAACCCGCTAACTGAGATTTGTTACGGCAAAAAATGGACATCTCCACTATATTCTTGCGATGATTTCATTTTCGGAAGTCCAATAGACATTGGAGTCATTACCTTGGAATAAAACCATGAGTTATAAGTCATCAAGTCTTATCCTTTTATTTGTTCTGGTTCTGACAAGGCTATCAATTTGTCAGAACCAGGCAAATAACTGGTTTTTAAATAATTGGGATGGTGCCGGAGTCAGCTTTAATACAGGAGCAGCCATAGCAATTACAAATAATGCCATAAAATCTTTCGGGAATGGTGGAACAGCTTCCATTTCTGACACAAATGGAAACGTACTTTTTTATTCCGATGGATTGACCATATTCAATAAGAATGATGAAGTTATGACTAATGGTTCAGGACTTGATGGTGACTATGGCGGCTCTCAACCGGTGGCTATTTGTGAAATGCCTGGATATTCAAATTTATTCTATGTTTTTACCATTGGTAGTGAAAATGTATCAAGTGGATTAAAATATAGCATAGTTGATATACTGGGTGACAATGGTAAAGGTGTTGTGATTTCAAAGAATATAACGCTTAATACTGCAATATGGGCAAGGGATAAGATTGCAATCGCAAAACATTCAAACAACCGGGATTATTGGATTGTAACCCGCATAATAAACTCAGATTATTATGCATCGTTCTTGCTTACACCAAATGGCATATCTGATTCACCCATCCTAAGTAAGGCACGCTTCATGGAGATAACAGGATTATGGAGAGGCCCGTTAAAGTTTTCACCCGATTTCAAAAAATTGATATCAGCTCATAGACATTTGGGACAAATTGTAAATGGATCTTTTGAAGTGAGCAATTTTAATAACTCAACTGGCGAAATCGATTTTCAATTTTCCATTAAAGAATTCACCGGATCTGTTAATGATTTTCCGGTTTTAGGAATTGAAATATCGCCAGATTCAAAACTCCTCTACGTTAGTTTTTTAAGAACAGACAATATTGCAAATCCTGACCATTACACATGGATTTATCAATATGATTTAACTCAAAGTGATTCTTTATCCTTCTTAAATTCCCATATACCAGTTACTACCACAGCAAGTGTTGCAGGATTGCAACTTGCCCCCGATGGAAAAATTTATGGTATAAAATTCTCATTCCAGCCTGGTAGCGACACGCTGTTTGGTTACCTCGACAGAATTGAAAATGTTTGGGAAAGAGGGCCATTCTGTAATTTTGTTGAAAATGCAGTGAGCTTACTGGGCCGAAAATCATACGATAATCTCCCCAACTTTCCACAACATATACTCTACCGCTTCATCTGGCAAGGCGGCCCCTGCGCCAAAACTCCCTACACTTTCACACATCGTTTTATACCTGAACCCCAAAGCATAACCTGGAATTTTGGCGATGGGCAAACTTCACAGGAACTTAACCCGGTACACGTTTTTCAACAGGGTGGCACCTATGAGGTACATGCGTATGTGGTTTATCCTGATGGAAGAATAGAAGAAACCTCGCGTGAAGTAGAAGTGCTTCCTGCACCTGAACCCGATTTAGGCCCCGACCAGTTGATGTGTTCCGCACAACCCATTACTCTGGATGCAGGTGGTGATTTTGACCGTTATAACTGGAATGGCGCATTTACCCCCGGCCAACGAACTTATGTGGTTAGTGATACCGGCACTTATTGGGTAAGAGCCATGAACAGTTTTGGATGCTTTGCTTCAGACACCGTGCATGTCGGGCTTTATCCATCCCCATTACTCGATACCACCAACCTTATCCTCTCCCCCACCACCTGCGGAGGCAGCACCGGCGCCATACGCGGGCTAACGGTAAGCGGAACTGAACCGATTGCCCTTGAATGGAAAAACAATGCCGGAACTATATTGTCAAGCGAAGAAGACATTTTTAACCTGCCCGTTGGCAATTACTACCTGTGGGCTACTGATGGCAACGGGTGCACAAACCTTGTTTCGCAATACACCATCAACGATGCCGGCGATGTGCTGATTGCATCTGTTTCTCATTCAGATTCCTACTGCGGTCAGAACAATGGAAGCATAACCATTACCGCCATAAGCGGCTTGAGCGATATGCTGGAATACTCTATAGATAATGGCTCCACATGGCATAGCAATGAAGGCTTGTTCGAGGGGCTTACCCCGGGTTTAGATTATAATGTCCGGGTAAGGGTTCCGGATGGCTCTGGCTGTGAGGCTGTGTATGCCGGCAATCCGGTTTTAATTGAAGATTTCTCCGGGCCGCA
>DJVY01000207.1 GCA_002440885.1 Bacteroidales bacterium UBA6244 | reverse complement strand
TCGCGCACCTGCAATTCAAAATCAACAATATCCATGTCGCGTACCGGGTCGACAGATCCCTCGATGTGGGGCAAACTGTCGTCATCGAAACACCTCAACACGTGAATCAGGGCATGCGTTTGCTGGATATCGGCCAGAAATTTATTGCCCACACCTTCACCCTGACTTGAGCCTTTGGCCAAACCGGGGACATCTACAATCTCAACGGTGGCGGGCACTACTTTTTCTGAATGGATCAGTGCATCAATGGCGTAAAGCCGCGGATCGATCACATCAACCACCCCGATATTGCTTTTTGTAGCGCTGAAAGCATAACTCGAACTTTCGGCTTTGGTATCCGACATGCAATTGAAGATGGTGGTTTTCCCAGTGTTGGTAAGCCCAATTATTCCGCAGTTTAAAGCCATGATATATAGTTTTTTAGATGTTACAAAACAGTGTCGGGGAGTCACAATCCCACCCTAAATTGACGGCGGCAAAGATAAAACAATTGGCAGGTTTAAAATCTTTGCGGGTAAACTTTTTATTTTCAAATAATTATTGTACTTTTGCGCCCCGTTTTTAAGGTATCCGGAAATTTGATAAGAATGCTTATCTCAATTTCTTAGAAACATTACTCTTATTGTTTAACCTGTTTCAGGGTCACATGTACCGGATGGTTGGCTCAGGAACACAAGTAATATCAGATGTCAGTAGAAGAAAAAAAACTCTCTGATCCCCTTGAAGGGGAAACCTCCAACACCAATCCCGAAGTAACCGAAGTACCTGAAGTTGAAGCTGAAGTAGTAGAAGCACCCGTTGCTGAGCCCTTAGCTGAAATGGAAGAAGAGCAGGTGGTTGCTGAAGAAGAAGAAACAAAACCGGCAGAACAAGTTATCGAGCCTGTGGCTGAGGAAACTGAACCCGCCAAGAGAACCGTTCAGGTTCCTGGTGAATTCGACTGGGACAGCATTGGAAAGAAACAAGATGTTTACAGCTCCGGAGAACGTGCCAAACTTGAAGATTTGTACGCCAACACCCTGAATTCAATCACCGAACACGAAGTTATTGAAGGTACTGTTGTGGGTATTGGATCACGTGAAGTGGTCATCAACATTGGTTATAAATCAGACGGTGTCGTTCCTTTTAACGAATTCAGGTACAACCCGAAATTAAAAGTTGGTGACAAAGTGGACATTTATGTTGAAAATCAGGAAGACTCCACAGGTCAGATGATTTTGTCGCATAAAAAAGCACGCACACTCAAATCATGGGATCGTATCAATGCAGCACACGACAACGATGAAATCATCAACGGTTATGTAAAATGCCGTACCAAAGGTGGTTTAATCGTAGATGTTTTTGGCATCGAAGCCTTCCTGCCCGGATCGCAAATCGATGTTAAACCCATTCGCGACTATGATATTTTCGTAGATAAAACAATGGAATTCAAGGTAGTGAAAATTAACCACGACTACAAAAACGTGGTAGTTTCGCACAAAGCCCTTATCGAAGATGAGCTGGAACAACAACGCGTTGAAATCATTGCCAGACTCGAAAAAGGCCAGGTACTTGAAGGCACTGTAAAAAACATCACCTCCTATGGCGTATTCATCGACCTGGGTGGCGTAGACGGATTGGTGCACATTACCGACCTTTCATGGGGTCGCATCAAACATCCGGAAGAAGTTGTTGAACTCGACCAGAAACTTAAAGTGGTTATTCTTGACTTCGACGAAAACAAGAAAAGAATTGCGCTTGGTCTGAAACAACTCACTCCTCACCCATGGGATTCGCTTGATCAGGACTTAAAAGTAGGCGACACCGTTAAAGGTACCGTCGTAGTTTTGGCTGATTACGGTGCATTTGTAGAGATCAATGCAGGCGTAGAAGGACTAATTCACGTGAGCGAAATGTCGTGGTCGCAACACCTGCGTACCGCCCAGGATTTCCTCAAGGTAGGCGATGAAGTTGAAGCTGTGATTTTAACCCTCGACCGCGATGAAAGAAGAATGTCGTTAGGTATGAAACAACTTATGCCCGACCCATGGAGCAGCATCCGCGAAAAATACCCTGTTGGATCGAAACACAAAGCCTCGGTGCGTAACTTCACCAACTTCGGAATCTTTGTAGAAATAGAAGAAGGTGTTGACGGTTTAATTCACATCAGCGATTTAAGCTGGTCGAAAAAAATCAAACACCCGGCTGAATTCACCAAAATAGGTGAAGAAATTGAAGTTGTGGTTCTGGATGTAGATGAAGAAAACCGCCGCTTAAGCCTCGGACACAAACAACTCGAAGAAAATCCATGGGATGTATTTGAGGATGTTTTCACCTTGAATTCGACCCACCAGGGAACCGTTACAGCCATCCACGATAAAGGTGCTGTTGTATCCCTCCCCTACGGTGTAGAAGGATTTGTACCCTCACGTCATCTGAAAAAAGAAGACGGATCGAACATCAAAGTTGATGAAACCATCGATTTCGTTGTGATCGAATTCTCGAAAGAAAACAAGAAAATCATTCTTTCTCATTCGCGCATCTTTGAAGAAGATCAGAGAGCCTCTAAAGTTAAAAACGCTGAAGCGGCAAAAACTGAAGAGCAGAAAACTCAGCGCAGCATGAAAAAAGTAAACGAAAAGTTAGAAAAAACAACTTTCGGTGACTTAGACGTGCTGGCAAATCTGAAATCAGATCTCGAAAATGAAGAAAAAGCCGACAAAAAATAGTCAGCTGATTTTTTTGAACCTGTATAAGAAGGCTGTCCCAAATCGGGATGGCCTTTTTTTTCTGAATCAGATTTTAAAAAACTACCCAATAACAGTGCTGAATCAAGCCACGGTCCCCCGACAAAATCCGATTCGAATTCATTACACATAAAAAAATGCCAGGACTTGGTTGTCAATCTGGTTAGTTTTTCTATCTTCGGGGCTTCAAAAAAAGACTTGGTATAATGATGAAAAAACCCCGGTTATCCTTTTGGCAGATCTGGAACATGAGTTTCGGATTTTTGGGCATTCAGTTTGGTTTTGCTTTACAGAATGCCAATGCTTCGCGCATCTTGCAGACTTTTGGCGCTGATGTAGAGCACCTGAATTGGTTTTGGCTTGTAGCCCCGCTCACGGGGATGATTGTACAGCCGATAATCGGATACATGAGCGACAAGACCTGGAATCGATTCGGGCGCAGGCGGCCGTATTTCCTGGTTGGTGCTTTTTTAACCAGCATGGCGCTTATTCTCATGCCCAACGCCCCGCATCTTGCCTCATGGATTGCACCTATGTTTATTGGGGGAGGTTTGTTAATGATCATGGATGCCTCCATCAACATCTCCATGGAACCTTTCAGAGCGCTGGTGGCCGACAAACTTCCAGAAGAACAACACACACTGGGGTTTTCGGTGCAAACGCTTCTCATTGGCATTGGAGCGGTAGTGGGATCATGGCTTCCTTATATGCTGGGGAACTGGTTCGGAGTGCCTAACGAATCTGCCTCAGGTCTGATTCCGCCAAACGTCATATGGTCGTTTTACATTGGCGCGGCAGTATTAGTGTCTTCTATCATCTGGACGGTAACCACCACGAACGAATACCCCCCTGAATACTATCAAAAAGAAGAAGATGATGAAACCGCTCCTCCGGAAAAGTTCAGAATCCCCAAAACCATGTGGCAGCTGCTGCTGGTACAATTTTTTTCATGGTTTGCTCTTTTCAGTATGTGGGTCTACACAACTCCAGCCGTAGCCAGGCATTTCTACGACGCCATCGACCCGACCTCAGCCGGATATCAGGAAGCCGGCGACTGGGTAGGCATTCTTTTCGGCATCTACAACGGCGTATCGGCGATGATAGCTTTGCTGTTACCAAAAGTGGCCAAACGACTCGGCCGTAAGACTACCCACGCACTTGCGCTGACCATTGGTGGAGTATCTTTCCTGTCATTTTTGGTATTCACCGACCCCACTTATCTCATCATTCCCATGATTGGTATCGGTATTGCATGGGGAAGCATTCTGGCCATGCCTTACGCTATGTTAGCCAACTCCATACCGCCTAAGAAGATGGGAGTTTTTATGGGCCTGTTCAACATGTCCATCACCATTCCTCAGATAGTGAATGGCGTATTCGGTGGTTTCATCCTTACTTACTTGTTCAAAGGCGACCCGCTATACTCACTTGTAATGGCTGGCGTGTTGATGATACTTGGTGCGGCAAGCACGTTTTTCGTTCACGACAAGTTAGACGAAAAAAAGCAAGTAACGGGTGAAAACCATTAATAGGTCAGGTCGCTAATTTCCACCTGCAACAGCAGCCAGAACACAGAATCATGCATCAGGCAGACATGGCCACGACATCTGCACACGTTTGCAATAACACAGCCGGAAAAAACACTTATCTTTGAAAGCTAATCAAGGGAAGAATGAGCTGTATGTATGTAGCCGGAATCCGTATTAATACGATCTTTGCCCCCTCAAACCAACGCTACACACATAAGTGAGCCCTAGTAACATGATTGTAACACTATAACAACAATAAGAACCATGGCAAAGAACCATTTTGAAGCAGTAATTTTCGACCTTGACGGGGTCATCACCAAAACCGCTTTAACACACAGCAGAGCCTGGAAAAAAATGTTCGATCACTACCTGCTTGGCAGAGAACAAGTGTATCAAGAGCCTTTCAAAGAATTTACCGGACAAGACTACCTCACCTACGTGGATGGGAAACCTCGTTACGAAGGAGTGAAATCTTTCCTTGAATCACGTCAAATCGACTTGCCTTTTGGCCATCCCGATGATGACATCGCGATGGAAACGGTGTGCGGGTTGGGTAACCGCAAGAACGAGGCTTTCAACGAAGTACTGACCAACGAAGGTGTGGAAGTGTACCCTGCCACGGTAGCCCTTATGGAGCAACTTAAAAAAGACAAGGTCAGGATTGGCGTGGCCTCATCGAGTAAAAACTGCGAAGCCGTGCTGACGAGAGCAGGTCTTAATCATTTGGTAGAAACACGTGTCGATGGAGTGGTGTCGGCCGACATTGGGCTCAAAGGGAAACCTCAACCCGACATTTTTCTGACTGCCGCCAAGAATCTGGGGGTAGATCCCGACCTGACCATCGTGGTTGAAGATGCTGTATCTGGCGTTCAAGCCGGAAAAAACGGAAATTTCGGCCTCGTGCTGGGATTGGCTCGCGAAGAAAACCACGAAGCACTCAAAGCTAATGGAGCCGACCTCGTATTGAATGATTTGGAAGAGATAACCATCGACGAACTCAACGACTGGTTTGTGCATGGAAAAAGAAAAGACAACTGGCTGCTCAGTTACAACGACTACGACCCGAAAAACGAAAAATCAAGAGAAGCCCTGTTCACCATTGGTAATGGATACTTCGGCACACGTGGGGCAATGGAAGAAACTTCTTCCGGATCTGTCAACTACCCAGGAACTTACATCGCGGGCTTGTATAACCGGCTCACCACGCCCATTGCCAACCGTGATGTTGAAAACGAAGATTTTGTAAACGCACCCAACTGGCTCCCCATCAAATTTAAAATTGATGACGAACCATGGTTCGATCCTAATCAGGCTAAACTGCTCAGCATACACAGGGTGCTTGATTTCAAAACAGGCCTGCTAACCAGAACACTGCTTACTGAAGACAGTGAAAAAAGAAAGACCCTTATAAAAAGTGAACGCTTTGCAGGCATGCACAACCCACACCTGGCCGCCATCAGATATAGCGTCACACCAGTTAACTACAGCGGAGTCATAAGTTTTTCCTCTGCACTTGATGGCACATTGAAAAATGAAGGCGTTACAAGATACAATGCCCTTAACCAACAACATCTGCAGCCAATAGAAGCAGGAGGTCAGGGAAATACATCGTGGTTACTGGTGAAAACCACACAGTCGGACATCGCCATTGCTGAAGCGGCTAAACTTAGTGTAGCCATAAACGACCTACCGGAGCCGGTTGATTTTGGAGTCACCACCGACGATGGCATTGTATATACCTTCGTGAGCCATCAGCTGAATGCAGGAGAAACCCTCTCTCTCGAAAAGCAAGTCGCCATATTTGCCTCCCATATTGACAACGGCGACCCGTTGACCAATGCAAAAGCAGACCTGAACTCGTTGACCTCCTTCGATGACAGTCTGGAACAAAGTGCAGCTGCATGGCAACATCTGTGGGATCAGTCGGACATCCAGATAAGTGGCGACAGGCTGGCGCAGAAACTGTTACGCATGCACACCTACCACCTTCTGGTATCGGCCTCTTTGCACAACAAAAATATCGATGCCAGCGTAACTGCCCGTGGCCTCCACGGAGAAGCATACCGCGGACATATCTTCTGGGACGAGCTCTTCATCCTGCCTTTCTACGATATCCATTTCCCGGAAACGGCCAAAGCTCTGCTTATGTACCGTTACCGGAGACTACAGAAAGCCCGTGAATACGCCAAAGAATATGGCTATGAAGGTGCAATGTATCCGTGGCAGAGCGGAAGTGATGGCCGGGAAGAAACACAGGTTGTTCACCTGAATCCATTGAATGGAGAGTGGGGCGACGACTACAGCTCACTGCAACGCCACGTGTCATTAGCCATCGCCTTTAATATATGGCAATACTACCATATCACCAACGACTGGTCATTTATGGAAGACTATGGGGCTGAAATGTTCATCGATATTTGTAAATTCTGGGCTAGTAAAAGCCAATATGACGCCGCCACTGACAGGTATTCCATTGATAAGGTAATGGGACCGGATGAATTCCACGAAAGCTATCCCGAAGCCGCTGAAGGTGGACTGAGAGACAACGCCTACACCAACATCATGACTTCATGGATGTTAGACACTGCCGAAACCCTCATCAACAAGCTAAAAAAGAGCGGAAAAGGAAAAACCCTGATTAAAACACTTTTGAACGAGGGCGAGTTGGAAAAATGGAACCACATCAAACACCGGTTAAATCTGGTGATCGACCAGAATGGTATCATTGCTCAATACGATGGCTATTTCGATTTACACGAACTCGACTGGAATTATTACCGTAACAAATACGGAAACATTTACCGTATGGACAGGCTTCTTAAGGCAGAGGGAAAGTCAGCAGACGACTACAAAGTTGCCAAGCAAGCCGACACACTGATGACCTTTTACAACCTCGACCATGCCCAGGTTACCCACATCCTTACCGAGATGGGATACACGCTGCCCGAAGACTACCTGGAGAAAAATCTACACTACTATTTTCAGCGCACCTCACACGGGTCAACGCTGAGCAGGGTTGTGCATGCCCAACTGGCCAGCGTTATCGGCAATCACGACCTGAGTGAAACACTTTACCGGGCCGCCCTCACCTCCGATTATGCTGACATTCAGGGAGGAACTACCGCAGAAGGCATCCATGCTGGTGTTATGGCAGGAACCATCATGATTGCCCTCAATACCTTCGCCGGCATTGACATGCGGGGAGAACACTTAAAAGTAAATCCCAATTTACCAGCTCATTGGCACGAAATAGCTTTCAAACTAACCTTTAAAGGTGTTAGTTACCAGTTCGAGATTTCGAGAGAAGCCATTCAGGTTACCGCCGACAAAGTCACCAAAATATTCATCAACGACGAAGAGTTTTTCACTATTGAAAACGCCACCCTCATGAGCATCAAATGATGTTTGAATCAACAGAAAATTATGCAAAATCAAGTTATTACGATCACCGATAAACACAGGGCTGCAGCCAAACTGATCTTCGACAGGATCATCCAGGAACAGACGCCGAAATACATTGTTACCGTAACCGGAGAAGTGGGCACAGGGAAAAGTACCGTATCCTATCTGCTGGCTAAACAACTCAAAGAACACGGAATCAGAGCCAAAATCATGGATCTGGACAACTATTATAAAATTCCTCCCATGGAACGAAAAGAGTGGAGGCAAAAGCATGGCTTGCAGCATATAGGTCCGGACGAATACGACTGGAACCGCATCTACCACAACATCGAAGACTTTAAGCAAAGCAAAGTAGCCACTATGCCTCTGGTAGACCTGATGACCGACTATACGGACACGCTGACAACTGATTTTTCAGGAGTAGACCTGCTCATCATCAAAGGCTTGTACTCGATAAAATGCAAAGAATCGAAGTTGAAAGTATTCATCGAGCTTACTTACAAAGAAGCGCTGGAGCAGGATATTTTTGAAACTACCGAAGCTACCGATGATTTTAGGATACAGGTAATGCAACACGAACAACTGGTGGTGCAAAAGCTTAAAAAAGAAGCCAACTTCTTTATCGACTTCAATACCTCAAACGAAATTTTTCACCTATAATACTTATAAACCATGTTGGAAGATGTATTGCTAATTGCCGATAAACACAGACAAGCCGCAGCGTTCATTGTAAATGAAATAATGAAACGCAGAAAAGACAAGATGATCGTTGCCATCTCGGGGGAGTCCGGATCGGGGAAATCTGAGCTTACCCATGTGATAGCGAAATCGTTACGCAAAGAGGGCGTTTTTGCCAAACCTATCCACATCGACAATTTTTACAACACCCTTCCTCTGGAACGCACAGCATGGCGTACCAAGCATGGGATAGAAAATGTTGTCGGCCTCAACGAATACAGGTGGGATAAGGTATATCAGGTAATTGAAGACTTTAAAAACAGCCGTCAATCGACGATGCCCTGCGTGGATCTCGTCACTGAACAGGTAGACCAGCTTTCAACAGATTTCAAAAAAGTTGACATGCTGATTATCGATGGTCTGTACGCCATCAACACCGAAGGAGCCGATCTGAGGGTTTTTATAGAACTCACCTACCACGAAACCAAAAAGGCCCAGACCGACCGCGGTAAAGAACCTGACAACCCATACCGCTGGAGCGTTCTCGAGCAGGAACATAAGGCTGTGCAAAGCATTAAAGGCAAAGCCGACATCCTGATCGACAAAAGCTATCAGGTCAGGCTGGCTGAGTAGATCACCACCTACGAACGATCGCCAACCAGGTTCAGTATTTAATAAAAGCTGACTCATGATGACCCGGGTCATGACTTATTATGACAATTTGGCTGCATTGGTAGTATGGCAAGTTATTTGCTGAGGCCAATGAGATTTAACCAATAAGTTTTAATCAATACTGAATTTGACCATGGACAAAGAAAAAGATAACAACATGGACGATGTGTCGTTTGAGGAGGCCGATAACGCCAATCAGGAGGAGCAAGGGCATGACCATGCAACTGAAGACAAGAAATCATCTGTCAAAAAAGGCAGTAAACACAAGAAAGACAAAGCAGAAAAAGAAATAGAAGCACTGGAAGAGAAAAACCAGGAGCTCAACGACAAATACCTGCGGTTGTATTCAGAGTTCGATAATTACAGAAAAAGAACACAGAAAGAACGGTTGGAACTCCTGAAAAATGCCTCACAGGAAATTATTACTGAACTGTTACCCGTTCTTGATGATTTCGACAGGGCGATGAAAAGTTTTTCGGTCGGACAAAACAATGAAGAATCGCTTAAGGGCATAGAGTTAATTTACAACAAACTACTCAACTTACTTACCCAGAAAGGGTTAGAACCCATGAACGCAATGGGAAAGGACTTCGACACCGACTTTCATGAAGCCATTACCAACATCCCTGCAGCCGACGAAAGCCAAAAAGGGAAAGTGGTAGATGTAATACAAAAAGGATATTTACTCAACGGAAAAATCATAAGATTTGCCAAAGTAGTTGTAGGCAGTTAAACCAACCTGTTTAGGGGGAGAGCATGATATGAGCAAAAGAGATTATTACGATATTCTGGGAATAAACAAGGGAGCTTCTGCCGACGAGATAAAAAAGGCCTACCGCAAGATGGCCATAAAATACCATCCCGACAAGAACCCCGGTGATCCCCAAGCTGAGGAATCCTTTAAGGAGGCCGCCGAAGCTTATGAAGTCCTGAGTAACGCTGACAAAAAAGCCCGTTACGACCAATATGGTCATGCCGGACTTGGGAACAGTGGAGGATTTGGCGGTGGACATATGTCGATGGACGACATCTTCAGTCATTTCGGAGATATTTTCGGCAGCGCCTTTGGCGGTGGCGGATTCGGAGGCGGTTTCAGCAGTCAGGGAGGTCGTGGCCGTCGTGTAAACAGAGGATCAAATCTCCGCGTAAAAGTTAAACTCTCATTAGAAGAGATTGCTCATGGCGTAGAGAAAAAAATCAAACTGTCGAAATACGTTGAATGTACAGTTTGTAAAGGTTCAGGAGCAGAAAAAGGAAGCAGCCCGACCACCTGTCCTACCTGTCATGGTCGCGGACAGGTAACACAAATTACCAACACTTTTTTAGGACAGATGCAAACCAGCAGCACCTGTCCGCAATGTGGCGGCAGTGGTGAGATTATCACGAGCAAATGTACCCATTGTCATGGTAACGGCATTGAAAAAGGAGAAGAAGTAGTAACGATAAAAATCCCGGCAGGCGTAGCCGAAGGCATGCAGCTTTCGGTAGGCGGACGTGGCAATGCGGCGGCACGCGGAGGCGTACCAGGCGATTTGATCGTGCTGATAGAGGAAAAAGAGCATCCCGAGTTGACGCGTGATGGCAATAACCTGCTGTATGACCTGTTCATCAATTTCGCAGATGCCACGCTGGGAACCAGTGTCGACATTCCAACCATCGACAGCAAAGCCAGAATAAACATCACCGTCGGAACGCAAGGAGGTAAAGTGCTACGCCTTAAAGGCAAAGGACTTCCTGATGTTAACGGATACGGAAAAGGCGATCTGCTCGTAAACATCAACATCTGGACTCCGAAGACTGTAAGCAAGGAAGAGAAAGAATTTCTTGAAAAAATGAGAACCTCTCCCAATTTTCAACCCAACCCTACCGCGAGTGACAGAAGTTATTTCGACAGGATGAGGGAATTTTTTCAATAGCCTATGATCACCTTAGAAGCCCGGAACATAACAAAATCCTACGCCAGTCACACAGCCCTGGATGATGTAAGTATTGAAGTACCCGAAAAATCTATATTCGGTTTGCTTGGCCCAAACGGAGCAGGCAAGACGACACTGATACGCATCATCAACATGATTGCTGTAAAAGATGTCGGCGAAATATGGCTTAACGGAAAACCCATGCAACCCTCCGATGCAGCCCATATTGGCTATCTTCCCGAAGAACGTGGCCTTTACAAAAAGATGAAAGTAGGCGAACAGGCCGTATACCTGGCGCGACTTAAGGGCATGAGCCATCACGACGCCAAAACTAAACTCCGCTGGTGGTTCGAGAAATTCGAGATCGGAGGATGGTGGAACAAAAAAGTGGAAGATCTCTCGAAAGGCATGCAGCAAAAAATACAGTTCATTGTCACTGTATTACATGACCCCAGGTTGTTGATTTTCGATGAACCCTTCAGCGGCTTCGACCCGATTAATGTGAACCTCCTGAAAACTGAAATCCTGCGTCTGCGCGAAGAAGGAGCTACGGTGATATTTTCCACCCACAACATGGCCTCCGTTGAAGAAATATGCGATCGCATTACCCTGATCAACCAAAGCAAAAATATCCTTTCGGGAGATATACACCAAATTAAACAGTCGTTTAAAACACATACCTACCAGATACGCTACCAGGCTCCTCGCAACCTGTTGCTGCCGGCCAATAAATTTGAGGTGGTAAACGACATGAAAAAGGGAGATTATCAGGAAGCTCAAATAAAAATTCTCACCAACGACACGGCCAATGTGTTGCTGCAGCAGGTGATGCAACAGGCTGAAATTCTAGGATTTAACGAACTACTACCTTCGCTCAACGACATCTTCATCAGCGAGGTAGGCAACAACAACGGGTTATGAATAAAATACTCCTCATCATACAGCGGGAATATTTAACCCGCGTCAGGAAAAAATCCTTTATCATCATGACCATCGTAGGGCCACTGCTGATGGCTGCTATGATTATCCTTCCTGCCTTTCTGGCAAAGTGGAGTGAAAATACCGACAGAAAAGTTGCCGTTTTGGACGAAACAGGTTGGTTTTTTGAAAAATTCAAAAACGAAGACCACCTCAGCTTTTATTATGTTTTTGGCGACTTCGACAAAGAAAAAGAAGAAGCGCTGAGCAAGCGTGGCGACCTGCTTTTGTTTATCCCTTTGCCAGAGCTCAATGTACCTGTAAGTGCCGAGCTCTACGCCAACAAACAAGCAGGTTTAAATGTGACCAGTTACATCAAATCGGTGATGAAACAGACCGTTGAGAACAAGAAATTGCTTGCCTCGGGCATCGATCCCGACATCATCAAATCATCGAAAGTTGACATCAACCTGGTGAACATTAAAGTAGACGAGGCCGGAATCGAGAAAAAAAGCAACACTGAAGTAGAAGTCGGCTTATCAATTTTTGCCGGACTTATGATCTACTTTTTCATTTTCATGTTTGGTGCTCAGGTGCTTAAAGGTGTAATTGAAGAAAAGTCGAACCGTATTGTAGAAGTCATTATTTCTTCGGTAAAACCTTTCCAACTGATGACGGGAAAAATTGTAGGCATCGCCATGGTGGGCCTCACCCAGTTCCTGTTGTGGATTATTCTCACATTGATCATAGTAGGCATGGTGCAGCTGTTCTTTATGGGAAGCGATATGGCTTCTATGCAGCTCCCCGAAGCCCAGGCCGGATTACTCAACCCGGCAACACAAAGTGAAGGCAGCAACCCGATGATGATAGTGACCGATATACTGGGAAGCATCAACCTCCCGGTGATGGCCATTAGCTTTATCCTTTACTTTTTAGGTGGTTACCTTATGTATGCCTCACTTTTTGCTGCCATTGGCGGAGCGGTAGACAATGACGCTGACACCCAACAATTCATGTTTCCCGTGTCGATACCTTTAATATTTGCCGTGGCCATGTCAGGTGTTATTGTAAACCAGCCAGATAGCACACTGGCTATCTGGATGTCGATGATTCCGTTCACCTCTCCTATCACCATGATCATGCGCATACCTTTCGGTGTGCCTTTCTGGGAGCTCGGTTTATCGCTGCTTCTGCTCGTTGTCGGATTTACCTTAACCACCTGGATGGCTGGAAAAATCTATAAAACCGGTATATTGATGTATGGAAAAAAGATCACCTACCGAACCCTGTGGACCTGGCTCTCGGCACGTTAAAAGGTAAAACACATGCCAATATCAGGTAAAAAAAAGAGAACTACAAAGGCAAAAGTTTTTTTAACTGAAGAGAAAGCCTTTATTAAATAGATGCAAAATTGTTAATTCTCAAATATTATACTATTTTTGCACCCTCAAAAAAATGAAGTAAAATCATTAATACTTAATCTCAAATGCAGAACAGAGGAGCTATTAAATTTTTCGCCATTGCTTTTGCTCTGGTGTGCTTATATCAGTTGAGCTTCACTATCGCTACCATGCGTACCGAAAAGAAAGCCAAAGAATATGCGCAGAGCGAAGTGGCCGTGCAACAGGCAAAGGAACTTGCAGCCGGAAATGAGGTGTTGGAAGTCATCTTACTCGATTCCATTTCAAATGCCAGAGAAAACTATTATCTCGACAGTATTTCCAATGTGGTTGTATACAACATCCTGATTGACAAATACACCTATAAGCAGGCCAAAGAAAGAGAAATCAACCTAGGCCTTGACCTAAAGGGAGGGATGAACGTGGTATTGGAAGTATCAGTCGGCGATATTGTAAAAGCGCTTTCAGGTAATAGCCAGGATCCTGTTTTTCAACAAGCTATGAAGATGGCGTATGAGAAACAAAAAAACAGCAACAGTGGATTTGTGACCCTGTTCGGGGAATCGTTCAACGAAATTGACCCCAATGCACGTCTGGCTTCCATCTTTCTGTATGAGTTTAAAGACAAAGGCATCACCACCAATTCTACCAACGAAGAAGTGCTTAGCGTAATCAGAGACGAGGCCAATGATGCCATCGACCGTTCGTATCAGATTTTACGCACACGTATCGACCGTTTTGGGGTTGCCCAACCCAACATCCAGCGTTTGGCCACTACCGGCAGGATTCTAATTGAACTCCCCGGCATTAAAGACCCTGATCGCGTGCGCAAACTGCTTCAAGGAACCGCCAAACTGGAATTCTGGGAAACCTATAACTTCAGCGACCTGTATGTTTATTTTGATGAAGCCAACGCTCAACTGCGCACAGCCGAGATCCTCGACGAAGAAACAGAAGCTGCCGATCTGGAAAAAGGTGACGAAATTAAGGTTGATCAAACCACCAACACGGGCGAAACAGTAACCGGAGAAGAAGTAACCAACAACGTGGATACCACCAAGAGCTCCGCAAACAAGCTCCTGGAACAAATAGAATCAGATACCACCGGAAGCAGTTCAGACATGGACTTTGCCGAATACGCAAAGAAATACCCTTTGTATGCCTACCTGCAACCTTCTTACTTCCAGGATCAATCGGGCAGAATGTCACCTGGCGCAACAGCCCGTATTGGTATTGCTGCAATAAAAGATACCGCCCGCATCAACCACATGATCAAACGTGTGTACGATATCTTCCCTCGCGACATGAAATTGGTGTGGACAGTTAAACCAGACCCCAACACCCCCGACCTGCTTGAACTGGTAGCCCTGAAAGCCAGTGCCAGAGACGGTAGTGCAGCCTTAGGCGGCGATGTGATTGAAGATGCACGCCAGGATTTTGACCAAAACGGACAAATTACTGTCGACATGCAAATGAACGGACAGGGAGCTAAAATCTGGAAAAGACTTACAGGAGAAAGCATTGGCAAACAAATTGCCATCGTTCTCGATAATTATGTGTACAGCTACCCTAACGTAAACAGTGAAATCCCTACTGGAAGATCAACCATTTCGGGAGGATCGATGACCCTGAATGAAGCACAAGACTTAGCGAATATCCTGAAAGCAGGTAAGCTACCCGCTCCTGCTCGTATCGTAGAGGAGGCCGTGGTAGGACCATCTCTGGGTCGCGAGGCGGTTACATCAGGCATGAACTCCTTCATCATGGCCTTTATTCTGGTACTCGTTTACATGATTGTGTATTACAACCGCGCCGGAGTAGTGGCCAGCGCCGCACTCGTTACAAACATTTTCTTTATCTTCGGCATCCTCGCTTCACTGGGCGCGGTGCTTACCCTTCCCGGTATGGCCGGTATCGTGCTTACCCTGGGTATGGCCGTCGATGCTAACGTAATCATCTACGAACGTATAAAAGAAGAAATCAGGGCAGGAAAAGGCATGCGTCTGGCTATTGTCGATGGATATCAAAACGCTTACTCAGCTATCATCGATGGTAACGTAACCACATTGCTCACGGGTATTGTGTTGTACGTGTTCGGTACAGGTCCTGTACAAGGATTCGCCACCACCCTGATCATTGGTATTCTGGCCTCATTGTTCACCGCCATCTTTATCTCAAGGTTGATTTTCATGTGGATGGAACGCACCAACAAAACCATCAACTTTTCGACAAAGGCAACTGCCAATGTATTGGCCAATGCCAACTTTAATTTTATAGACAACAGACGAATCACTTACATTCTTTCAACAGTATTGATCCTTATCAGTTTGATTTCTTTGACATTCAGAGGTCTTAACTACGGAATCGACTTCACCGGAGGAAGAACATATGTAATTCGTTTTGATCAGGATGTGGATGTAGAAAGAGCACGCACACAGCTGTCTGCTCAGTTTGAGAATATGGCTCCTGAGGTAAAAACATTTGGTGCAAACTCACAGATTAAAATCACCACCAAGTTCATGATTGACGAAGACGGTCAGGAAGTGGATGGCATCATTCAGCGCAAACTGCACGAAGGCCTGAGAGACTTGTATACAACCAACATCGAATACATCGACTTTTCGTCTGACACCGAAGGAGAAAACAAGCTTCTGGGTATTTTAAGCTCGCAGAAAATTGGACCTACCATTGCCTACGACATCCGCAATAAAGCCTATATGGCCATCTTTTTCGCACTGATCATTATCTTCATTTATATTGCCATCCGTTTTAAACGCTGGCAATACGGTGTGGCCGGTGTGGCCGCTTTGGCTCACGACACCATCATCACTATGGGTATGTTTAGCATTTTCTATGGTTTCTTACCCTTCAGCATGGAAGTAGATCAGGCCTTTATTGCGGCTATCCTAACCATCATCGGGTATTCAATCAACGATACGGTTATTATTTTCGACCGTATCCGTGAGAATATGGGCTTATTTCCAAAGCACAGCATCAAACGCAACATCAATGAGGGGCTAAACAGCACTTTGGCACGTACCATGAACACCTCAGGAACAACCATCGTGGTATTGCTGGTGATTTTCATTTTCGGTGGAGAAGTTATCCGCGGATTCATTTTCGCACTGCTCATCGGGATTATCATCGGTACTTACTCCTCACTCTTCACCGCCAGTCCTATCGCTTACGATTTATTGGGTGGCGACAAGCAAGAGCGTGAAATGAAGCTGAAAGCAGAAAACCTCAAAAAAGGAAAAAAATAATTTTCTTTAATAATAAAGGTGAAAGTCCCGCTGTCGTCGCAGTGGGACTTTTTTTATTAATTTTGCTCACACATATAAAAAGCAATCCATGACACTGTGGTTTTTCGATTTCGGATCAGGTGAGATATTTTTGGTGGTATTAGCCATTATATTGGTATTTGGCCCGAGTAAGATTCCGGAAATAGCCAGAGGATTAGGCAAATTCATAAACGAAGTAAAGCGCGCTTCGGAAGACATAAAGACCGAAATTAACAAAGAATCAGATAGACAGGAGAGAGAAAAAAAACTGGCTGCATACCAGGAATCTCTCAAAAAAAAGGAAGCCGAAACTGCTGAATCAGAATCAGAGAAAGAAATCCAATAATTTCAGGCAGATGACGTTTAAAGATTAACGATTAAAAAAGACTATGGCACATACAAAGAATTGGATACCTGCACTATTGTTCACCTGGCTGCTCCTGGCTCTACCTGGCATATTATCAGCCCAGCGCAATCCGGCAAAAGGAGCCGATGAAGCCTTTTCGAAACAGCAATACACCCTGGCCATCGACAAATACAAAAAAGCCTACACCAAAGTAAAAAAGAACAATGAGGAAAAAAACCGCATTACGGCTCAGCTGGCCGAATGTTACCGTTTGACAGGCAATAATAAGCGTGCAGTGGCCTCTTACAAACGGTTGGTAAAGAACGAATACGACAAACGGAATCCTGAAATTCTGCTTCGCTATGCCGATGCGTTGAAAATTAATGGTGATTTCGAAGACGCCATTGTGCAGTACAAGGCCTATGCCGAGCGCGTTCCTGAAGATCCACGCGGATTGCGAGGCGCTGAAACCGCTGCCCTCATTGAGGAATGGATAGAGAACCCATCGAAATACGAAGTTACCAACATTAAAAGCCTCAACTCCAGAGAAGCGGACTTCGCCCCTGCCTATACCAGTGAAAACTACAACGAAATTGCCTTTACCTCGACCCGTGAAGGAAGCCAGGGTAAGGAAACCGACAAATGGACAGGACAGAATTTCAGCGACCTGTTTGTTTCAAAGATGGACAGAAAAGAAGAATGGTCGACACCCGTACCTTTGGATGCCTCTGAAACCATCAACACCAAAGCCAACGAAGGATCGGCCACATTTAACTCCAAGTTCAACACAATATATTTCACCAAATGTCCTAACACTGAACAGATTGAGTCGGGATGTCAGGTGTATAAATCAAACAGGAGCGGACGCAACTGGAGCGACCCCGAGATGGTGGAGATTAAAGGCATCGACACGCTGAGTACAATCGGCCAACCCACTGTAAGCGAAAATGAACTCCTGATATACTTCTCAGCCAACCGCAAAGGCGGTATGGGTGGAAAAGATCTGTGGGTAGCCATGCGCGACAGCAAAAGCGAATCATTCGGACGTCCGTTGAATCTGGGTGAAGTGATCAACACCCCCGGCGATGAATTGTTTCCTTTTCTGCGCAACGACACCACCTTGTTTTTTGCCAGCGATGGCCACGGCGGTATGGGCGGCCTTGACATCTTTGTGACCACCATTGACACGGCAGGCAACTGGGGAACACCAAGAAATCTGAAATACCCCATCAACTCCACCTCTGATGACTTCGGTATCGTATTTCATCCACAGGCAGAATACGGATTTCTGAGCTCCAACCGAAAAGGAACACGGGGTCAGGAAGATATTTGGTATTTCATTGAACCACCCCTTGAATTTACCGTGGCTGGAACTGTAAAAGATGATCGCACCCTCATGTTTGTCGAAGACGCTACCGTTCAAATGATCGGATCATCCGGATCATCCGTCTCAACGCGCACTAATGATCAGGGATATTATTCCTTTGGAAAAAGTCAGGTGGAACCCAACACCACTTACGAGATGATCGTTACCAAACCCGGATACTTCAACAGTAAAGGAACTTTTACCACTGTAGGCGTTGAGTTCAGCAAAGATTTCGAGAAAGACTTCGTGTTGCAACCCATCCCGGCCGAGCCTATCCTCCTGCCTGAAATCCTTTACGATCTGGCCAAATGGGATCTAAAACCCCAGTATGAAGACTCACTGCAAGGTCTGGTACAAACCCTGCGTGACAACCCTAATCTGGTGATAGAGCTGGCCTCACATACCGATATCCGCGACAGCGACGAACGCAACGACATCCTCTCACAACGACGGGCACAATCAGTTGTCGATTACCTGATCATTCGAGGTATCGATCCTTACAGACTTGTTGCCAAAGGCTACGGTGAACGTGTTCCGCTTACCCTTAAAAAAGATGTTACCAGAGATGGATTCCTGTTTGAACAAGGTACTGTGCTCGACGAAGCCTACATCAACTCGCTTGTCACCGAGCAACAAAAAGAAGCCGCCCACCAAATGAACAGAAGATCTGAATTCAGGGTATTGAGAAGAGACTATGTGCCACGCGGCGATGGAAATCCGGATATTGCTGACATAAATATTGTCATAAACCCCGACGACAACACCATCGGCTTTACCCAACAACCCGGCACAGGTACCTATCTGTCGTACTGTATTATTGCCGGATATAACGAAGAATTTGCATTCGATCAGGGAGCAGATGCCATGATTTCGCTCGACAAAGCCCTTGATTTACTTAAGTGGGGTGCAATAAGCAAAGAAGATTTTGAAGGCGATCCTGAGAAAGCACTTGCCAACAACACAATTGCTGACAGGGCAGTGATTAACATCAAAGAACTGACCATAGCCAACAAAACCATCAACGATGTGCAACTGCGTGTTACCTATAAGCTCAATTTCGGCTTGGTTTTCGGCGACAGGCTCATGAAGCGCTTTGGTAAGTACACCTATAACACCACAACCAATAAGCTGACCATAGAATAGCTTATTTGAGTATGAATTCGCCGTTTCTGCATGCCAGACAAAAATGATAATACGTCTATGACCAATACCGAATCATCAAGATACAACCAGCGGGGCGTGTCGTCCGGAAAGGAAGATGTTCACAAGGCTATAAAAAATCTGGATAAAGGATTATTTCCCAATGCTTTCTGCAAGGTAATCCCCGACTATCTGGGTGGTGATCCCCACTACTGCAATGTAATGCATGCCGATGGAGCAGGGACAAAAAGCTCGCTCGCTTATCTTTACTGGAAAGAAACCGGCGACCTGAGTGTGTGGTCTGGCATAGCTCAGGATTCAATCGTGATGAATACCGACGACCTGCTCTGCGTGGGTGTCACCGACAATATCCTGTTATCCTCTACTATAGGACGCAACAAAAACCTGATACCGGGAGAAATAATTTCGGCCCTTATCGAAGGCACTGAAGCCTTTCTGGAAAACATGAGGAAAATGGGCATACAAATTCACCTCACAGGTGGAGAAACTGCCGATGTTGGCGACCTGGTAAGAACCGTGATTGTAGACACGACTGTGACAGCCCGCACACCACGAAACCAAATCATTGAAAATAAAATACGCCCGGGTGATGTAATAATAGGACTTGCTTCTGACGGTCAGGCAACATACGAAAGCAATTACAATGGAGGAATGGGCAGCAATGGGCTCACCTCGGCACGCCACGATGTGTTGGCTAATTCATTAGCAAAAAAATATCCAGAAAGCTACGACAACCAAATACCTGCACATCTGGTATACTCAGGAGGTCTCAACCTGACCGACAGCACCAGTATCCCAGGGGTAAATGTTGGCAAGCTACTGCTTTCGCCCACGCGCACCTATGCACCTGTAATAAAAGCCATTTTAGACTCTTACCGCAATCAGGTGCACGGCATGATACATTGCAGTGGAGGTGCACAAACAAAAGTGTTACATTTCACTGATCGGGTTCATGTTGTAAAAAACAACCTGTTTCCCACCCCGGAACTGTTCAGGATCATTCAGCAGCAATCGGGGACAGCATGGAGTGAGATGTACAAGGTATTCAACATGGGACACCGCATGGAATTGTACGTCCCTGAAGCTATTGGCCAGGATATTATCCAGATCTCGGAGTCGTTTAACATCAAAGCCCGAATCATTGGTGAAGTAATCCCAAGCGATCATAAAAGACTCACCATCAGTTCTACGCACGGCACATTCGAGTATCAATAGCTTGAAACCTGCATGAAGGCCTTCGTCAGAAATACTTGTATGGTGCTGACAATACTGTTTCAGGTTGTTGTCATCAGCCACAGCGCCCAAAGCCAGCCTGATGACCGCTGGCAAAGCGGCAGTTCACAAAGCCTGAGAGGCGAAGTACTCACCCTGTATTGCTTTACAGAGACCAAGGCAAATCGCTGGACGCCGGACGAAAAACGTGTGATGTTGCAAGCCTTACAACAAGCACAGGAGTGGCTTATGGGGCAAGCCGGGAATTGGCAGGTTGGCCTCCAATTCGAGGCCAAAGACCTGCTCGGAGGAGAGGTATGGGAAGTTGATGACATTCCCACAGGAACAGGAAGCGGGGCAGAGCGTGTTGATTGGATTCGAAAAGCAACTCAACAAGCTGGTTACAGGAACGCAAAAAATGCCTACCAGAAACTTAGTAAACAGTATGGTCAGAGCAATATGCATGTATTGATCTTCGCAAAAGCCGACGGCATTTCCTATGCTATGCGTTATGCACACGGCATGAATAAAAAGAAGTATCAGCTTGAAGGTGTACTTGTTTATCAACGTTACGACAACGGGGCTGAAATGCCAGTGCCGGCCATCATCGCACACGAAATACTCCATACCAGTGGGGCATGGGATCTTTACGCCACCTACGCTCAAACCCGCGAGAAACAAGCCAAAGCAATGGAGTTATACCCAGACGACATCATGCTAAGGGTTGGCCATGACCTAAATAGTTTGAAGGCCGACAAGCTTACAGCCTGGCTCGTTGGATGGAATCCGGTAGAAGAATCGCAATTTGAATGGTTTAGACCCGAAGATTTCAAAAAATAAAAAGTAGAGTCCTGTTTTAAGCTGATTTTTTGCTATCATTGCATTTCAAATTAAAAATAACGCCAATTGTAGCTCTATCAGTCATGCATATGAGAACTGCTTATATTTTTCTTTTTCTTAGCCTTTTTATTTTCCAACCTCAGGCACAGGCACAAAATACCAATACAACGGACACACTGGCCGTCACCAAACAAGGCTTGGTAGTGGCCGACAGGTATGAGACAACCGATCAAAAGTTAAACATCAGCCAGCGCATCGATAGAGCTTTTACTCCCATAGTTGATTTTCTCGACCATATCCTTTTTTGGGATCCGCTGGCCACTTTTGGTTTATACGACCCTATAATTTATGACGATGCCGGAAATCCGCTACTCACAAAAAAAGGCAAGCCTGTAAAAACCAAGATTCCATTAGTAGTGCTATGGCTTATTTTTGGGGCACTCACCTTTACGATTGTGCTCAAATTCATTAATATCAGAGGATTCAAGCACGCCATCCAGCTCATCAGAGGCGATTACGATGACCCTGCACACAAAGGTGAGGTAAGTCATTTTCAAGCGCTTACTACTGCGCTTTCCGCCACAGTCGGATTGGGAAACATTGCCGGCGTTGCCGTAGCCATCTCCATTGGAGGACCTGGTGCTACCTTTTGGATGATTGTAGCCGGACTGCTGGGCATGGCGTCCAAATTTACCGAATGTACTTTAGGCGTGAAATACCGCAAAATAGATAAAAACGGAGTAGTGTCGGGAGGCCCAATGTATTATCTCCGTGACGGATTAAAGAAAAAAGGACTCGGCACACTCGGGATCATCCTCTCGATAATTTTCGCCATTTTGGTTATTGGCGGATCTTTTGGTGGTGGCAACATGTTTCAGGCAAACCAATCGTTTGCTCAATTGTCGTACATTGTACCCGGAATCGCCGACTTCGGTGCATACTACGGTGTTATTCTGGCCATACTGGTAGCCGTTGTTATTATAGGAGGCATCAAGGGCATTGCTAAAGTAACCGACAAAATAGTCCCTATAATGGCCATAATTTATGTGGGCACTGCATTGGTGATCATTTTAATGAACATCCGGTTTACAGACGATGCGCTGTTGCTGATATGGAATGGCGCTTTTGCCGCCGATGCCATGAAAGGAGGCGTTATTGGCGTGTTGATTGTTGGTTTTCAGCGTGCGGCCTTCAGTAACGAGGCAGGAGTAGGATCAGCCGCTATTGCCCACTCAGCAGTTAGAACAAATCGCCCTGTTACAGAAGGGTTTGTTTCATTGTTGGAACCTTTTATCGACACCGTTGTGATTTGTACGATGACAGCTTTGGTTCTCATTTTTACAGGAACCTATGAAAACCCTCTGGGATACGAAGGAGCTCAGCTCACCTCACGGGCTTTCGGGTCGGTTTTTTCATGGTTTCCTTACCTGTTGGCCCTGGCCATCTTTCTGTTCGCCTTCTCTACTATGATCTCGTGGTCGTACTATGGACTAAAAGGCTTCGATTATCTTTTTGGTAATTTAGGAGAAAAACTTTTTGGCAACAGACAAGTAGTCAGATACACATATTTTGTGCTATTTCTCATTTTTATCATCATCGGATCCTCCTCCAATCTGGGATCGGTAATAGCTTTTTCCGATATGATGATTCTGAGCATGGCCTTCCCAAACATCATCGGGTTGCTCATCCTGCTACCCGAAGTTAAAAGTGAAGTTGAGCATTATTTTAAACAACTAAAATCAGGAGAGATTAAAAAATATAAGTAGTTAAAAACGAAGGATGAGGGAGATTCCGTTATACATAACTTAATTACCCCAAGGCATGCCAAACAAAATAAAGAAATGGCTTCTACCCTTTTTCAGTCTTAACACGAGTGAGCAACGAGGCATTTTATTACTTGCCGTGATTGTAGCCTTACTGATTGGTTTCAATTTAGTTATGTCCTTTTTTATTCAAGAAAACGAAAAGGAAATCCCTGCAACATTTATAGCAGATGTTGATGCATTTAAAAAAGAACAACAGAAAATAAACGATTCTCTGGCAATAGTCAAGTTGCAGAACTCCGGGCAAGTGAGTGAAGAAATTGCGCAGCAAAAAATTAAACCCAGGCCTTTCGATCCAAACAAACTGCCCGAAGAAGAATGGCTGGCAATGGGATTCACTCCTAAGCAGGTAAAAATGATAAAAAATTACGAAGCCAAAGGAGGTAAATTCAACAAGAAAGAAGATGTAAAAAAACTCTACTGCCTTTCTGAAGCCGAGTACAACATCATCGAACCATTTATCAGCATAGCCTCTGCATACAAGTTGGCAGAGCCAAAAGCAGACAAAAAGACAAACAAAAGCAAACAGGCAGTCTTGTTAAGCACCGAAATCAACTCAGCAGATGCCACCACAATTGAAAAAAACCTAAATGTAAACCCATGGCTAGCCAACAGAATCTGCGATTACAGGTATCTTATCGGAGGTTATAACCGAATAGAGCAACTTCAGGAAGTTTATGGCATGAAACCCGATACTTACGAAAAGATTAAATCCTGGATAAAAATCG
Organism: Bacteroidales bacterium UBA6244; assembly: GCA_002440885.1. Lineage (GTDB taxonomy): Bacteria > Bacteroidota > Bacteroidia > Bacteroidales > F082 > UBA6244. Next base: position 35,130 of record DJVY01000207.1, on the reverse strand, counting down.
ACACCTCACAGCTAAACAAGATTGATCTGAACACTATTGCTTTTAAAGAACTTCTTAAGCACCCCTATATGGATTACCAGACAACAAAAGCCATCATCAGCACACGCGATAAAATCAAGAAATTTAAAAACATTGAAGAAATAACCCAGATAGAAGGAGTAAACGATACCATACTCGTAAAAATGATGCCGTATTTTTACATCTTACCACAATAAAAGCAGAAAACGGAAAAGTCTGCCGAACTTTATAGAGGATATGTGACTAACAAATAAAGAAAAAGATGAACAGAATCTCGAACACATTGAAACAATACCCGCGAACTTTTTGGGTAGCTAACACCCTCGAACTCTTCGAGCGATTGGCCTGGTACGGGTTTTTCATGCTTTTCGCCAACTATTTAACCGGCACATCCGAAAGCGGCGCATTAGAGTTTTCGCAAACCCAGAAAGGCCTGATCATGGGTGTTGGCACGGCCATTTTGTATTTCTTACCTGTAATTACCGGCGCTATTGCCGACAACTATGGGTTTAAACGGGTGTTGTTCATTAGTTTTTTGATCTACGCCACCGCTTTTCTCCTGCTTCCGTTGTTTGATACTTTTTCAGCGGTTTTCATCATGTATATTTATCTGGCCATAGGTGCAGCCCTTTTCAAGCCAGTGATTTCAGCCACCATTGCCAAAACCACCACCGACCAAACCGCCTCCATCGGCTTCGGCATATTTTACATGATGGTGAACATTGGCTCGTTTGTTGGCCCATTACTCACCTTGCTAGTGAGGAAGGATGGTAGTTATGATCAGGTTTTTTATATCTCTGCAGGAATCATTGCATTAAATCTGGTATTGTTAATGTATTACCGTGAACCCGGGAATAATCGCATAAAAACAACTTTCTCGCAATCGATGCGCGATGTCTTTGGCAATATCTGGAAAGTTATGCTCGATCTGCGTTTTGTAATTTTCCTGATCATCGTTGCAGGATTCTGGATTATGTACCTACAGTTGTTCTTCACGCTTCCTGTTTTTATCGCGCAATGGGTAAACACCGAGAACCTCTTTCATTTTTTTAGTCGGTATATGCCATTTCTGGCCAACAACTATGCACAGGGTCAGCAGATGGATCCTGAGTTTATCACCAATTTTGACGCCTTGTTCATCGTGGTCTTCCAGGTTTTTATATCCTCTCTCGTGATGAGGTGGAAAGCCTTGAACTCGATGATTACCGGATTTATTCTCGCCAGCATCGGGATGGCCTTAACCTTATATACCCAGAACGTGCTGTTCATCCTCGCTTCCATGTTTATTTTCGCGGTGGGCGAAATGGCGGCCTCACCTAAGATTACCGAATACATAGGGCGCATAGCACCTCCCGATAAAAAAGCACTGTATATGGGCTATTCCTTTATCCCTATGTTTCTGGGTAACCTGGGAGCAGGTTGGATTTCAGGAAGTGTTTACCAACAAACCTCAGATAAACACACCTTTGTATTAAAAACCATTGAAGCTTTGGGTCTGCCTGTGGGCGAAAACTGGACCAAACAAGAGTATTTCAGTAATACGGCCAAAACCCTGAACTACACCGAAAACGAATTTACCCAGTATCTCTGGAACACCTTTCATCCCAATCAGATATGGATCATTGTTTTTGGTATCGGGCTGGTATCGGCCATTCTTTTATGGGTTTACAACCTGACATTGATCGAAAAGAAAAGGAAATAAACTGTCCTGAATTTTTAAAAAAATTAAAAAATGACAGGTAAACTGCATTTCGGATGGTTTCGGGTAATTAGTTTTTAGTATATTTGTAAGCTTAATGAATAATTATTGTTAACTAAATATCAAAATCATGAAACACCTTTCACGTTTATTCACAGTGGCTGTTGCTTTGGTTTTCGCTGTCAGTGCAGTTAATGCACAAGGCACGCTGATGACAAAAGCACAGGCTCTTGGCCTGAAAAGCAGCAGTTCGGTACAGCAAGCACCGGTAATTCCTCAAAAAACCGCTTCACGTACTGTGTTCATTGAAGAAGGATTTGACACCGACTTCTTACCAACAGGTTGGACACAAGAAATTATGAATGCTGCCAACACCTGGATTCAGACAAATCCAGAAAACAACAATTTTAACGAGATCGATCCCAACAGCCTATTCTCGGCTATGGTTCCCTGGGTAGCTCAGGATCAGGACGAATGGATTATGACACCAGAGATTGATGCCGCTGGTGAAGAACCGTTGACAATCAATTTTTATGCTGGTGTAAGTGGTCCTTGGATTCAGTTTGCCACTTTGAAATGTCATATTTCGACCGACGGTGGTATTAACTGGACAGAACTTTGGAATGCCGCTGAAGAAATCGACCCTGCCGCTGACTGGGCATGGAACTACGTTAGCATCGACATTTCAGGAATAGCAACCGATCCTTTCATTGTTGCCTGGCAGTATGTTGGTAACGATGGCGACCTCGCCGGTATCGACGGTGTTGAAATTAAAGCCGGTTACGACTACTTGTTCTTCGACGATATGGAAGGCTATACCGCTGGTGTAAAACTGGCCGAACAAGCTGATCCTGACTGGTGGACAACATGGTCAGATGCTCCGGGTGGAGCCGAAGACGGCCTTGTAACTACCGATGAAGCTTACAGCCCAACTCAATCTGTCATGATTAGCGGAACCAATGACCAAGTATTAAAACTTGGCAACAAAACCTCAGGTGCTTATATCTTCAGTGTTTGGTATTACATTCCTTCAGGATTTGGCGGCTACATTAACATGCAGCATTTTGAACTTCCTGGCACAGAATGGGCTTACGAAGCTTATTTCGGTGCTGCCAGTGGTAATGAAAACGGTTATGTGTATGCCGGAGATCCCGCTGAAATCCCCTTCACCTTCCAACACGACACCTGGTTCAAAATGGAAACCTGGATTGATTTGGATGAAGACTTGGCCTATTTCTTCATTGATGGCGTAGAAATCGCTTCATGGCAATGGAGTTTACAGGCACAAGGCGACCCGGGTGCCAAACAAATTGGTGGTGTTAACCTGTACGCCGGTGCTCCGGGAACAGACACCCCCAAATTCTATTTTGATGATGTAGCTTTCATCGTTCTGGATCCGGGTGTTACCAATCCTATTATCAACGTTAGTACCAGCCCTATAACCACAGTATTAGAAGAAGGAAACTCAACCACCATCGTTCGTAACGTATCGAACTCAGGTGAGTCAGAACTGTATGCTGAATTTATACCTACATACGAAGTTGGAACAAAAGCACTGGACATCGAACCTGCCGGAATCCACTCAGCTAAGGTTCGTGCCAGTGAATATTTGGCAGCTCCCGCTTACACTCCTGCAAGCGAAACACCAGCCAATCGTGACGTAGTATTGAATTATGATGGAGATAATTTCTCAGCGATAGGACGTTCTACTGATTACGAATACCGCGTTGCTGCCATGTTCCCTGTTGACATGATTCAACCTTATATAGGCATGATGATCAACTCAGTAGATGTTTACATCAACGATCCGGTTACTGCGGCCAAGATTCAGATTTATGACATGGGATCCTTGTTAACCCCAGGGCCTGGTGAACCATTGCTTGAACAGGCCTTCACCGGCGTAGCCAACAGCTGGAACACCGTGGTTCTTGATGATCCAATCTACATCACCGGAAAAGATATCTGGGTAGGATGGTGGATGTCAGCTGCCGGTGGCACTTTTGCCCCTGGTTGCGATGCAGGTCCTGCCAATCCTAACGGCGATTGGATTTCTACCGGCCCGGGCTGGAGTCACCTCGGCGACAATCCTGACCTGAACTACAACTGGAACATCCGCGCCAATTTAACCGGTGATCCAATTGTACAATGGATGTCTACAGTACCTGAAATGGTGACCATTGAACCACAAGGAGCACAGGATATCGACATCGTTCTCGACGCCACTGACTTAACATCAAATGTATATGAAGGAGCTCTGTTAATCAGAAGCAATGATCCTACACAAGAAATGTTAACCATCAATGTACTTATTAGCGTAACTGTTGGTATTAACGAAAATGGCGAAAAAGAATTTGTTGTAGTTTATCCAAATCCGGCTACCGATATGTTGAATATCAACTCAAACGGTGAGGTGACCAATGTAAGACTGATCAACACTGTTGGACAAGTTGTATTTGATCAGGTGGCCAACCAGATCAACGTAAGTGAACTTGAAAGTGGCGTTTATTTTATTCAAATCGACACCAAAAACGGTTCTACTACACAGAAAATCTTAATTCAATAGATTATAACGTATTAAAAGCCTCGCTTTGCTTAAAGCGAGGCTTTTTTTTATCATGAAAGATACAAGCAACGCTGTCGAATTATTCAAAACGCTCAACGCGAAAGCGTTTTACCTGCAACACCCCAGGCCGGTAATCATTGCCGAAAATATGAGAACCCCTGAAAATATTGGGGCTATCATGCGTCTGGCAGGGAATATCGGTGCTGAAAAAATACTCTTCGTTACTGAAAATCCCTTTGATTTTAAAACCTGGAAAATTAAACGAACAGCTTCAGGAGCTTACGAAAAAACAAACTGGCAAATTACAGACCCAGACACCCTGAAACTGCTTATACCTTCTGACTACAGACTGATTGCACTGGAAACAACAGATACGGCAAAAAATATTTACACCCTTGATCTGCCTGCTAAAACAGCATTTGTCGTTGGAAACGAACAATATGGCATTTCACCGCAACTACTAAATATGGCCGATGAAGTGGCCTACATACCTTTACCCGGAGAAATCTATTCACTAAATGTAACCCACGCGCTCTCAGTAGGGCTCTTTGAATGGTATCGCCAACAATCGTTAAAAATTCCAAATAAGGTATAAGTTAATTACCTGAAAACAGGAGCTATACATATTTAGCTATCAGGTAACACCTAAAAACAAGTTATTTTTTAACCTGTTTTACTTAACTTTACAGCCGGAAAATCAATAATAAAAAGATATGGAAAAAGTAAGAACCTTTATTGAAAACAACAAAACACGGTTCATGGAAGAGTTATTCGAACTTATTCGCATACCCTCGATAAGCTCTATTTCGGAACACAAACCCGACATGATTAAAATGGCTAACCACTACAAAGAAAGCCTGTTAAAGGCCGGTGCCGACAGAGCAGAAGTCATGCCTACCAAAGGAAATCCGGTGGTCTACGCCGAAAAAATAATCGACCCCACACTTCCCACCGTGTTGGTATATGCCCATTACGATGTAATGCCTGTTGACCCGATTGAACTATGGAAGAGCCCGCCTTTCGAACCTGAAATCCGAGAGGGACATATCTTCGCCAGAGGTGCTGACGACGACAAAGGACAAGGTTTTATGCATGTAAAAGCATTTGAGACTTTGGTGAAGACCAACAACCTCAAGGTGAATGTAAAGTTTATGATAGAAGGTGAGGAAGAGATCGGATCAGTTAGTTTAGGGGCTTTTTGTGATAAACACAAAGAAATGCTCAAAGCCGACATCATACTTGTTTCCGACACCGGTATGATTGCCAAAGACATCCCTTCGATAACAGTGGGATTGCGTGGTTTAGCCTATTGGCAGGTGGAAGTTACCGGTCCGAACCGGGATCTCCACTCCGGATTGTTTGGAGGAGGCGTTGCTAACCCGATCAACGTGTTGTCGAAGATGATTGCCTCTATGACCGATAAAAACAACCGAATTACCATGCCTGGCTTTTATGATGATGTGCTGGCCGCCACACCGGAAGAAAGAGAAAAATTAAACAAAGCGCCTTTCAATCTGGATAATTACAAAAAAGCCATTGATGTGGAAGATGTTTCGGGTGAGACCGGATATACGACCATCGAGCGGACAGGAATCAGGCCGTCATTTGATGTTTGTGGAATTTGGGGAGGTTACACAGGCGAAGGCGCAAAAACCGTACTTCCGTCAAAAGCTTACGCAAAAATCTCTTCACGTCTGGTTCCCAATCAGGATCACGAAAAAATTGCCCGTATGTTTGAAGACTATTTCGTGAGCATAGCTCCGAATTCAGTAAAAGTGAAGGTAGATTCATTGCACGGTGGTCAGGCGTATGTTTGCCCGATTGATCTGCCTGCATACAGAGCAGCCGAAAAAGCCTACACCAAAATATACGGAAAAGTGCCTGTACCTACGCGCAGCGGGGGAAGTATCCCGATCATTTCGACATTTGAAGAAAAACTCGGTCTAAAATCAATCCTAATGGGATTTGGCTTAGAATCGGATGCTATCCACTCGCCTAACGAAAACTTTCCGGTAGAAAACTTCTACAATGGTATTGAAACCATTACCTGGTTTTATCATTATTTCGCTCAAGACTCGAAATAAACTGAATACAAAAAGGTCATCCCCAGCGGGTGACTTTTTTCATTTTTCCAGCTTTAATACGATCGAAGAGCTTGTCTCATGACAAGATTTTTATAATTTTACGAAAAAAAATATGGAATTTTCCCCTGTTACAGCCCTTTCGCCTATTGATGGCCGTTATCGCTCAAAAACCATCGAGTTATCAGACTATTATTCTGAATACGCCTTGTTTAAATACCGCGTCAAAGTTGAGGTGGAATACTTTATCGCACTTTGTAAAATTCCTTTACCTGGTTTGGAAAAAGTAAGTAAAAAGACCTTTGAGAGCCTACGGAAAATATATACGGATTTCACTGTTGAGGATGCCCTCGCTATCAAAGAAATTGAAAAAATCACCAACCATGATGTGAAGGCTGTAGAATATTTCGTGAAAAACAAACTCGACCTGCAAGACCTGTCCAGCTACAAGGAATTTGTGCATTTTGGCCTTACCTCACAAGACATCAACAACACAGCACTTCCATTGCTGATGAAAGATGCCCACCGGAATATTTTGCTGCCAGCACTCGAAGACCTGCTAGATGAGATTAACACCAGAAGTTTTAAATGGAGAGAAGTAAGTATGCTGGCACGAACACACGGACAACCGGCCTCCCCTACCCGATTGGGTAAAGAGTTTTATGTGTTCTGTGAACGACTCGACAACCAACTGACCATGCTGAGTGAAGTGCCCTTTTCAGGAAAATTCGGAGGAGCTACAGGGAACATGAATGCCCATTTTGTGGCTTATCCTGCCATAGATTGGGAGAATTTTGCCTGCAATTTTGTTAAAAAGAATTTGCAAATACACAGGCAAAAGACAACCACCCAAATTGAACATTATGATTATCTGGCGGCCTATTTTCATTCGCTGATGCGTATAAACACTATACTCATTGATTTTTGTCGCGATGTATGGACTTACATATCGATGGACTACTTTAAGCAGAAAATCACTGCCGGCGAGGTGGGTTCGTCAGCTATGCCGCATAAGGTAAACCCCATCGACTTTGAAAATGCTGAAGGCAATTTGGGAATGGCCAATGTAATATTGCACCACCTTTCGGAAAAGCTCCCGGTAAGCAGGTTACAGCGTGATCTGACAGATTCAACCGTGACCCGCAACATAGGAACACCCATTGCACACATGCTGATTGCTATCAAATCCATTCAGAAAGGATTAGGAAAACTGCTGCTTAATGAAGAAAAAATAGCCGCCGACCTGGAAGCCAACTGGGCAGTAGTAGCCGAAGGCATTCAGACCATCCTGCGTAGAGAAAATTACCCAAACCCATACGAAGCCCTTAAGCAATTGACCAGAACCAATGAAAAAATCACGGAATCTTCCATACGGACTTTTATCATGAATCTGGAAGTTTCGGAAGATGTAAAGCAAGAACTACTGGCCATCCGACCGGAAAATTATACCGGGTTGACTTTGGTTTAAATGGTTTTTTAGTTTATGAGTTCATAATGGATCCATTGAGGGGACTTTTTAATGGCTTATGAGTCCATAAGTTTATTTGTTGCGGATTATCATCCATCTATTTATTTTTATGACCGATTCTTCTGGTTCTCCCTTAAAAACGTATAAACTTATAAACCCATAAACCTATCCACCTATAAACCCATAAACCTATCCACCTATAAACCCATAAACTCATAAACCCATAAACCCATAAACTTATAAACTTATAAACTTATAAACCTACCTTTCTGACAATCTGCGGTAATACTCTGACTTTTTCTTATCGTCAAGACGGTTATAAATATAGCTCAGGTAGTTAGCCACTTGAGGATCAGGGTTCAGTTCATAGGATTTTGCAAAATAATCCAACGACTTTTTAAAATCAGAGGTTATCGAATCCAGCGCTTTGAGCAATTGATTATACTGCTTACGGGTTTTATTCTGCTCATAAGCTGTCATTTCGTTTTGGTAGGCCTCCTCAGCCAAATGATAGTACTTTTTTCCCCTCCAGTTTAAGGCAACAATTTGGTTAGGATTAACCTCAAGAAGAACACCTACAATACTATCGCAAATATCCTGATGGTCGAGTGCCTGATTAATTGTCAGGTAATTCAACAGGTAGGATGCATCTCGCTTTCTATCTTCAGGAAGTAAACCATAATATTTTTCAGCAAGTTCCCAGTTTCCGCTTTCAGTATAAATCTCAAAAAGCCGCATGCCTACCTTTTCTGTATATTTTCCCTGAGGGTATTTGGCCATGTAATCTTGCAAAGCCAACATCTCAAGACTTAGGTTATCCTGAACTCGGTAAACCTCGGCCATGGCCACATAGGTGCTATCGGTCGCCTTTTCGGAATAGGTGGCCTTTTTTAACCAAAGAATAGCTTTATCGTATTGATGAAGCTTTATGGCCGCAAAAGCAGCAGGAGTATAGGATTCGCAGACATTTTCACGACCTTTGCTTTCACTTGACCTAATATCCACTTCCCATATGGTCATGGCTTGCTGATACTCTCCCTGCTTGTAAAGTTGGTCTGCTGAAATTTTTGTTTTGCTCACAGATCCTGTTGTAGAACAAGAAGTTAACAAAAATGAAAGAACAAAAAGGAAACCGAAAAAACGCCTCATCATAACTCGAAAATTTTTGAGTCGCAAAGGTAGTCTTATTATTTTAAAAGGTTTGCCAACTGAAGCGCTCGAATTCGCAACCCGACCTTTGAGCGTGGCTGGCCTCCTAAAGAGAATTTTTTTTGTCCTTATGCCATTAAAAAAGTCTATTTTTGTACAAATTTTTGTTTTATATGGATTTAAGTAAAATCTTATCAGTTTCCGGTAAACCCGGGTTATACCGTATGGTTGGCGAAGCCAAGAACAACCTGATCATCGAATCGCTTCTTGATGGAAAAAAGATTCCATCATTTGCCCATGACAGGGTAAGCTCATTAAAAGAGATCAGCATTTATACCGAAGGAGAAGATACTCCATTGGAAAAAGTGTTTGAAAAAGTATACAACCACCAGGAAGGGAAACCCGTTGATGACCCAAAAAAAATGAGTAATCAGGGGCTTAAATCGATATTCGAGGCCATCCTTCCCGACTACGACAAAGAATCGGTTTACACTTCAGACATGAAAAAAGTTTTCGTGTGGTACAATCTTTTGCTTGAGAAAGGACTGCTTGACTTTTCGGAATCCACTGAAGGTGAAACTGAAAAAGAGGAAGAAAAAGAAGAAACTACAGAGCAGGAATAATCTCAATCTCAGATCTACAATAGCAACTTACACCTAATCAACACAGAACTTTTTCAGCGAATACACCAACCACAACCACATGTACAAAAACCTGATCAGGCCGCTTTTCTTTACCGTTGACCCGGAAAGAGTTCACCATCAGGTAGTCGCATTGCTGAAACTGGGATTTTCCATACCCGGTGTCCGGATGTTGGTCAAGCGCATGTGTCGTGTAGATGACCCTGTGTTGCGCAAGGAGTTGTTTGGACTCACCTTTAAGAATCCGGTAGGAATAGCCGCCGGTTTCGATAAAAACGCTCACGTATACAACGAGTTGTCTGATTTGGGTTTTGGCTTTGTTGAGATTGGAACAGTGACTCCAAAAGGGCAACCCGGAAACCCAAGAAAAAGGCTGTTCCGTCTTCCCGGCGATCGCGGGCTCATTAACCGTATGGGCTTTAACAACGATGGGGTTGATGCTGCCGTAGCTAACCTAAAAAAACGCACAACCAAGGCCATTATTGGAGGTAATCTAGGAAAGAACACCCTGACTTCCAACACCGAAGCAGAAAATGATTATGTGCAGGTGATGGAAGGTCTCTTCGATTATGTCGACTATTTTGTTGTGAATGTAAGCTGCCCTAATATTACCGACTTGCGCGAGCTACAAGACCAGGAAGCCCTGTTGCGGATTTTAAGCAATCTCAGGGAGATCAATCAGAAAAAACCAAATCCGAAACCTATACTACTCAAGGTAAGTCCTGACCTGAATTGGTCGCAATTGGATGAAGTAATTGATTTAGCCAAAAAACGCCTGATAGATGGCGTAGTGGCCGTAAACACAACCATTACCCGACAACATTTAAATACTCCGGAAGAAGAAGTAAAAGCCATTGGAAACGGTGGACTTAGCGGCGCACCTTTGAAAAAGAGAGCAACTGAAGTCATTCGTTATCTGGCTGATAAGTCCGGTAAAGCCTTTCCAATTATTGGAGTGGGAGGAATAGAAACCCCGGAAGACGCCATCGAAAAGCTGGAAGCAGGAGCAGATTTACTTCAAGTTTACACCGGCTTTATCTACGAAGGCCCATTTATTGCAAAAAAAATTAACAAAGCTTTAGTAAAATACTATAAACAAAACAAATGAAATTCGAAGAACTGGGCCTCAACGCACAAATGCTTGAATCGATATCCTACATGGGATATCAAAACGCGACTCCTATTCAGGAGTTGGCCATTCCTGAAATACTTGCAGGTAACGACTTGATTGCCTGCGCACAAACAGGAACAGGAAAAACAGCAGCCTTTGTGTTGCCCATCATTAATCAATTGACACAGCATAAACATGGCGGCACAAGCACCCTCATCATTGCCCCTACCCGTGAACTGGCTATACAAATTGAACAACAAATACAAGGGTTCACCTATTTCACCGACATACAATCTCTTTCAGTTTATGGCGGAACCGATGGCAACGACTGGGAAATACAGAAAAAAGCCTTAACCAGTGGTGCAGATATTATTGTGGCCACGCCTGGAAAACTCATATCCCATCTGAATATGGGCTATGTGAAATTCGATCAAATACAGTTTTTAATACTGGACGAAGCCGACCGAATGTTGGATATTGGTTTTCATGACGACATCCTTAAAATCATTACATTTCTGCCAAAAAACCGGCAAACACTTATGTTCAGCGCTACAATGCCTGAAAAAATAAGACAGCTTGCGAAAAGAATTTTAAACAACCCGGTTCATCTAAGCACCGAAATATCAAAGCCTGCCGATGGAGTGTTGCAAGCGGCTTACCTAACTTACAACACACAAAAAATCCCTCTGATAAAAAGTTTGATCGACAACAAACCAAATCTGAAGAGTATTTTAATTTTCAGCTCAACCAAACTAAAGGTCAATGATATAGTTCGCGGTTTACGCAGCAAAGACTTCTTAATCGAAGGAATTTCTTCCAATCTGGAGCAAGATGCCCGCGAGGAAGTGCTGCTTCGTTTCAGAAGTAAAAAAACCAGGGTATTGGTAGCCACCGATGTGCTAAGTCGTGGTATCGACATCAAAGCCATTGATTTGGTGATAAATTTTGATGTGCCTAATGACGCTGAAGACTATGTACACAGGGTGGGCAGAACAGCACGCGCCGACGAGACTGGTGTGGCCTTGACGCTGGTTAACGAAGAAGACATGTTCAAGTTTAAACGCATCGAGGATTTTCTTGGAGAGCAAATCATGAAAATCCCCCTGCCTCCACAATTGGGTGAAGCCCCGCAGTGGAATCCCAAACGCCAGGAAGGACGACCGGGTGAAAAAGGTAAGTTCAGAGGAAAAAAATTTGGCGGAAAGAAAAAATAGGCCAACAACTTATTGCCCTGTGCAAAACAGCTCAGGGGTAAATATTCACTTCAGGGCAAAGCCCGATGCCAAAATTAAGTTTAACATCTGCAATAATCTGCTCTGCAAACTGCAATACCTCCTGCCCAGTTGCCTCACCATAGTTTACCAATACCAAGGCCTGATACGGATGCACTCCGACATCACCGTTGCGTTTCCCTTTATAGCCACACTGCTCGATAAGCCATCCGGCTGCCAACTTAACCATGCCGTCAGGCTGTGGGTAAACAGGCGCTGAAGGGAAAGACGCCAGTATTAAATTCGCTTCCTCTTTAGTCACCACAGGATTTTTAAAAAAGCTTCCTGCATTTGGAAACTCTTCAGGATCTGGTAATTTTGATTTCCTGATACGTACCACTTCATCGCGCACCTCTGCCAGAGTTACCTCTTTTCTATCACCAAAAGCCAACTTTAAAGGCTGATAGTTCAGGTTTAAAACGGGATTTTTAGCGAGTTTAAACACCACTGAAGTAATGAAAAACCGGTCTTTGAATTCAGTTTTAAAAACGCTGGATCGGTAACCAAACTGACATTCTTCATTATTAAAACGTCTGATCTCACCCGAATGGAGATCGAATGCTTCAACCTCAATTATCACATCTTTTACCTCAGCTCCGTAGGCTCCAATATTCTGAATGGGTGATGCACCAACCTTCCCGGGAATAAGAGCCAGATTCTCTATACCGCCCCAACCTTGCTGCACCACATAATCGACTAACAACTCCCACGACTCACCTGCATTCACTTTAAGCATCACAAAATCATCATTTTCAGCCACAAGCTGCTTACCCCACATTTCATTATGCAACACCAGATGATCGATATGATTGGTAAACAAAACATTACTTCCCTGACTAAGGATCATAACTTTTTTGTTTTGGAACTCACCTTTACTATACAGTTCTAACAAATCGGCAACCCGCGAAACAGCACAAAAGCGTTCGGCACGCACCGCCATCCTAAAAGTATTGAATGGCTTAAGGCAAAAATCTGTTTTGATGGAAACCATGTTCAAAAGTACATAAAATGGCTGCAATAAAATCGAAGATATCTTGTTATTTTTGATGCGAGGCATAAGGAATGAAAAAAAGATTAAGTTGAGAAAAAAAGTAGTTGTTTCTGTTATAAATGATCTGGTGAGCGATCAGCGCGTGAAGAAAGTATGTGCCACACTGAACCTGATGGGATTCCAGATCACACTGATAGGAAGGCAGTTAAGAAAGAGTCCGGAAATGGATACAAGACCCTACCGGGTGATACGTATGCGGCTTCTGTTTGAAAAGGGCTTTTTGTTTTATGCCGAATACAACCTCAGGTTGTTTTGGAAATTGATGTTTCTGAACGCTGACCTCTTGGTATCAAACGATTTAGACACGCTACTTCCCAATTATCTCATAGCAAAGTTAAAACGAAAACCTCTGGTATACGACAGCCATGAATACTTTACGGAAGTCCCTGAGTTGGTTAACCGACCAACTGTTCAGAAAATATGGAAACGCATCGAACGTACGATTTTCCCTAAGCTGACAGACGTTATCACTGTAAACGATTCTATTGCAGGGCTTTTTGAGCAAGACTACGGTTTACGACCGGTAGTAGTAAGGAATGTTCCGCACCTGATGAAAAAGACAGAGAAAAAAACCAGAAAGGAACTTGGCTTACCCGAAGACAAACACCTCCTTATTCTACAAGGTGCAGGAATAAATATCCAGCGTGGAGCTGAAGAGATGGTGGAGGCCATGCAGTACATCGATCATTCGATACTACTAATTGCAGGTCAGGGGGATGTGATTCCTTTGTTAAAAAAGATGGTATCCGAACGATCGCTTGAAAACAAAGTAATCTTTCGTCCGCGCATGCCCTATCAGGAACTCATGCAGTTAACAAAAAATGCCGATCTCGGGCTCACCCTCGACAAGGACACCAACCTGAATTACAGGTATAGCCTACCCAACAAAATATTCGACTATATTCAGGCCGGCATTCCGGTGATTGCCTCACCGCTTCCCGAAATAGCCCATATCATTAACACTTATCAGGTTGGCACCACCATTACCGACCACAACCCGGTAAACATGGCTAAAACAATAAATGAAGTGCTTGCAGATCAACAACTAATAGATAAATGGAAAAATAATTGTAGCTTTGCCTCCCTAAACTTAAATTGGGAAATAGAAGAAAAGGTTATCATTGACTTATACTCCAAGTATGTCTGATTTACATCTACATATCATCTCTTTCGACATTCCTTATCCGGCCAACTACGGAGGAGTGATTGATGTATTTTACAAGGCCAAATTTTTGGCCGAAAAGGGCGTAAAAGTACATTTGCATTGCTTTGAATATGGCAGAAAACCACACAAAGCCCTCGAGAAGATATTTCACAAAGTATATTTCTACGAACGTGATATCTCTAAAAAACAGGTCTTTAAGAGTATTCCCTACATCGTTAGTTCGCGTGCATCAGAAGAGCTTGAAGAGAATCTGTTGAAAGATGATTACCCCATTTTGATGGAAGGTTTGCATACGACTTCCATTCTTAACAATGAAAAGTTTAAAGGGAGAAAAAAGATTGTCAGGGCACATAATGTGGAACATGAATATTATCAACACCTGGCCAAAGCCGAAAACGACCTTTTTAAGCGCTACTATTATTCAAATGAAGCCGGAAAACTGAAGAGATACGAGAAAATTCTTCAAAAAGCAGATCTGATTCTGGCCATTTCGGAAAACGACAAGCATCATTTTTGCAAGTACTTCAATCATGTAGATTATATTCCGGCCTTTCATCCATTTAAGAAAATTTCATCAAAAACGGGTCGCGGAGCTTATGTACTCTACCACGGCAACCTAAGCGTAGCAGAAAACATCAACGCGGTAAATTTTTTACTTGAATATGTGTTTAACGAAATGCATATCCCGTTTTATGTGGCCGGACTCAATCCCAGCAAGCAGTTGCGTAACACAATAAACAAGATGCCGCATGTACAGTTGATAGCCAATCCGGATGACAACCAGCTTCAGGAGCTCATCGAAAACGCCCATATCAACATATCGATTACTGCCCAAAAAACAGGACTTAAGCTCAAATTGCTGAACAACCTATACAATGGCCGCTTTTGTTTGGTTAACGACAAAATGCTAAGCGGAAGTAAATTAGATGAGTTATGCGACATTGCAAACAATGAGGCTACCATAAAACGTAAGATAAAAAGCTTGTTCAAACGTGATTTCGGAGAAGACTCCATTATGGAAAGAAAAGCCATCCTCGAATCGGTTTACAATAATGGCCACAATGTAGACAGGCTGATTTCGTTATTGAGTTGACCCTGTAAGCGTACCTTCTTCACATTTAACAACTTTCCCGGGAAATTTATTTATCAGGTTGTAGTTGTGGGTAGCCATAATTACTGCACTTCCCTTTTCGCTAATGTTGAATAGTATTTTCATAATTCCGTTTGAAGTATCCGGGTCAAGGTTTCCTGTAGGCTCATCTGCCAGCAGCACTTCAGGCTGATTTAGGAGGGCGCGTGCAATTCCAATGCGTTGTTGTTCGCCACCCGAGAGTTGGTGTGGCATAGCATGTAACTTTTCCACCAACCCCACTTCATCCAAAGCTTCCAGGATTCGCTGACTAATTTTGGCATTGTCGTTCCATCCGGTGGCCTTCAAAACGAAAACCAAATTATCCTTTACATTTCTATCGTCAAGCAGCTGGAAATCCTGAAAGACAATACCCAGCTTCCGCCTTAGGAATGGCACCTCAGAACGTTTTATGTTTTTAAGATCGAACCCACATACCGAACCTAAGCCCTGCTCAAGAGGTAAATCTGCATACAAAAGCTGCAACAAACTTGATTTTCCACTTCCTGTTTTTCCAATTAAATACAAAAAATCACCATGAGCAACATGCAAATCGACATGGGTGAGAACAAGTTTATTTTTCTGAAATACTGATACGTCAGATAATGAAATCAAGCTTTGAGTCGTCATAATATGAAAATTTCCGGATTCAAAAGTAATTGAAATTTTGGTCAATCGCCAATGGGGACAAGAGAAACCAGTAAGAGAGGCTTTGCAACCCAACAAATGTGTTTAGAAATGTTCGACTGTTCGCGTCCGAAAAGCCTAAATCACAGAAATCAACAGCAAGAAAAGGATACTGCGTGGGAAACTACACAAGCCCGGTAAAACCCATGAAAGCCAGAGCCAATATGCCAGCCACTAACAAAGCGATTGGAACGCCGCGCATACCCTTAGGCACTTCCATTAAGTCGAGATGCTCGCGAATGCCTGCGAACAGAACGATGGCCAAAGTAAAACCAATAGCATTAGACATGGCAAAAACTACCCCTTCAAGAAGGTTAAAGTCTTTTTGAATCGTTAAAATGGCTACCCCAAGCACAGCGCAGTTGGTGGTGATGAGCGGAAGGAAAACACCCAAAGCTGAATAAAGTGAAGGACTTACCTTTTTAAGGATAATCTCTACCATCTGCACCAGTGCAGCAATCACCAGAATAAACACGATGGTTTGCATAAAAGCCAAACCAAATGGATTCAATACGTAGTACTGAATAATCCATGTTACCAGGGTAGCAAGAGTGAGCACGAAAAGCACCGCACCTCCCATACCGATAGAGGTAGACAGTTTACCTGAAACTCCCACAAAAGGACATATTCCAAGAAACTGAGCCAGAACAATGTTACTGACGAAAATAGACCCTATAATGATTACAAAATATTCCATAACTCAGATTTTAAGTAGCTTTGTTTAACTTATTGATTAAGGCGATCAGGTAACCTAACACGATAAACGCACCCGGGGCAAGGATAAAAACCAGCATCAGATCGCCCTGCATTAGTTTGAGTCCGAAGATGGCTCCACTGCCAAGTAATTCACGAACACCTCCCAGAAGAGTCAAGGCAAATGCGAAGCCAAAGCCCATACCTAATCCGTCGATGATTGAGGAAAGCGGATTGTTTTTGGAAGCAAAAGCCTCGGCCCTGCCCAGAACGATGCAGTTAACCACGATAAGCGGAATGAACAGCCCCAAAGAATCGAACAAAGCAGGCAAATAGGCCTGCATAACCAGCTCAACGATGGTAACGAATGAAGCGATAATCACGATAAACGACGGGATTCTAACCTTATCAGGGATAAAATCGCGTACCAGTGATACCACCAGATTCGACATAACCAAAACGAAAGTAGTGGCCAGCCCCATCCCTAAACCATTTATGGCAGAGGTAGTTACACCAAGCGTTGGACAGAGTCCAAGTAGAAGGACAAATACAGGATTTTCTTTGATTAACCCTTTGGTAAAATTTTTAATCTGGTTCATTACTTGTTCCCTCCTTCTTTTTCAAAAACATCATACGCAGTTTGAACGGCATCACAGAAAGCACGTGAGCTGATAGTAGCAGCCGTTATGGCGTCCACATCCCCTCCGTCTTTCTTTACTTTAAGTTTAAAGCTTGCCGGATTTTTTCCTTTGAACTGCAAAGGGAAATCCGACTTCGATTTATCCATTTTATCTCCCAAACCGGGAGTCTCCTTGTGCATCAGCACCGCGGTATTATCAATAGAGCCATCGTTTAAAAAACCGACCATAAGTTCAATCCTGCCACTAAACCCTTTCATGGTAAAGGTTTTAATGGCCGTGCCCACAACCTGACCCTCTTTAGAAGCTCGGTACAGGATAATCGAGTCGCCACCATCGCCAACAGGGACAGTTTGTGTATTCAGTTCGTCGAAAGCCGGAACAACCGCTTTGATAGCCGCTTCAAGTTTGGCCTTTTTTGCCAGAGCAATGGGCTCTTTTGTTACTGAGTATACGCCACCAAGCGCAAAGGCAGCAACGGCAGCTACTATAAACAAAGTAACCACCATATTAACAAAGTTAGATTCTCTTTTTGATGCCATTTTCTTCTTTTTTACTGTTATTACGCTTTGACTTCCACACCCGGTTTTACACCAAAACGACGTGGTTTAAAGCCTTTGTTGATAAGTGGCACAACCGCGTTCATGATCAGGATTGCAAATGAAACACCTTCAGGATAGGCTCCCCACATACGAATTAATATGGTTAAAAGTCCAACACCAAAACCAAAGACCAACTGACCTGATTTGGTCATGGGCGAGGTCACCATGTCGGTAGCCATATAAATAGCTCCAAGCATTAAACCACCTGTCAGCATATGAAACATCGGATCGGCATAATGCTCTGGATCAAATCCCCAGAAAATTCCTGAGAAAATGGCCACTGTAGCCAAAACAGAAACCGGGATATGCCAGGTAATAATTTTTCGCCATAGCATATAAACACCTCCTAATATCAAAGCAAGTGCTGATACCTCACCTAAAGAACCACCAATATTTCCAACCATGTCCTGGGTATAAGAGGGCAACTCGGTGGAAAGCTGCGACATCGTTTGTCCATTGCCCAACCCTTCTTTAACAATACCCAACGGTGTAGGTCCGGTAATCACATCTACAAGTCCGTCGGTAATTGGCGTTGGCTTAGGCCAGGAAGTCATCTGCACCGGAAAACTTACCAGTAAAAACACACGAGCTACCAAAGCAGGATTAAACACATTCTTACCTAGTCCTCCAAAAGACATTTTTGCCATACCAATAGCCACCAATGCGCCGATAATCACCATCCATCCCGGGAGGTTGGAGGGCACATTGAGCGCCACCAAAATACCGGTAACCAGCGCACTGCCATCATTTATGGTAAGTGGTCCTTTGATAAGGTACTTTTGAATGAGCCACTCGAAGAACAAGCTGGCGGCCACGGCCAGAAGCAGCACCCTCACGGCATCTAATCCGAAATAATAAACCCCAACCAAAACAGCAGGAATCATGGCAATTACCACGCCATACATCACTTTTTTAGTCGACTCATCTCCATGAACATGAGGAGATCCTGATATTGTGAATTTATTCATTTGTTTACTTTTTATTTCTGTTCCTGATGGCCTGACCTACTTTTAATTTTCCTAAACGCAGGTAATCCAGCAGCGGAATATTTGCCGGACACGTATACTGGCATGAACCACATTCAATACAATCCATTATCATTTCATTTTCCGCCATTTCAAATTTACCAAGCTTAGCAGCCTTCGCCAGTAAAAAAGGCTCGAGCCCCATAGGACACACGTAGGTACACTTGGAACAACGAATGCAGGGCGATTCTGTTTTTCGACCCGACTCCTCCTTCTCCATGATAAGTATACCACTAGTTCCCTTTACCACCGGAGCGTCCAGAGAAGTGAGCGATTTACCCATCATCGGACCACCGCTGATCACTTTCCCGGTATTTTCGGGGAGTCCCTCTGCCGCTTCAATCAGCTGCTCAACAGGAGTTCCAATGCGTACCAAGAAATTGGATGGTTTCTTCACTCCTTTACCTGTTACAGTGACCACCCTTTCGATAAGTGGTTTATTCTTTTGAACAGCTTCATAAACAGCCAAAGCAGTTCCTACATTTTGAACCACACAACCCACTTCAATTGGCAATTTACCTGATGGCACTTCCCGGTTCACAACGGCTTTTATCAACTGTTTTTCACCACCTTGTGGGTATTGCACTTTTAGTGGCACAACTTCAATTCCCTGATAAGATTGCGATAATTCGCTAAGGTAGGTTATCGCATCCTTTTTATTGTTCTCGATACCGATGAATGCCTTTTCGACTTTCAGAGCTTTCATCAGGATTTGAATACCTACCATAATTTCCTGACCCTTTTCGAGCATAACGCGATGATCAGAAGTCAGATAAGGTTCACACTCTACCCCATTGATAATGAGAAATTCAGCCGTTTTTCCGGGAGGAGGCATAAGTTTCACTGAGGTAGGGAAAGTAGCGCCTCCCAAACCCACAATCCCAGCCGATTTTATTCGGTTTACTATCTCCTCCGGTGTTAGTGCGATTTCTGGTATAAGCGTGTCGGTTTTGTCGATATTTTCGTCCCATTCATCCCCTTCCACAGTGATAAAAACACAGGGTCTGCGATAGCCGGTTGAGTCGATGGCCGGATCAATTTTCAAAACAGTCCCGGACACCGGAGAATGTATGTTGGCAGAAATAAATCCACCGGCTTCGGCAATTAGTTGACCAACCTTAACTTTATCCCCTTTTTTTACAATGGCTTTTGAGGGAGCTCCCAGGTTTTGGCCCAGGGGAACAATCACCTGCTTTGGAACAGGCAACACCTCAATGGCAGCATGAGAAGACAGTTTATTCTCTTCGGGATGCACACCGCCCAAGGCAAATGTTTTTAGTATTCCCATTATATCGAATTTTATTCTTTAGTTACTTTTATATCTTCCTTAACCTCTGTAGTAGCATCGGGAGCTTTGGTATCACCTTTCTCTATCTGCTCCTTTGCCGGCACAGCCTCCTTTTCAACCGTTTCAGATTTCCTGACAACCGTTTTCTCCGGAGCTGATTCGGGTTTAGGTTTCCTGGGTTTAAAGTTTATTTCATGAATGGCATTGGTAGGACACACTTCAACGCACTTACGACACAAGGTACATTTGTTAAAATCGATATAAGCCAGGAAGTTGGTAATGGTGATGGCGTCAAAAGCACATGCTTTTTGGCACAAGCTGCATCCTATACAGGCTACTTCACAATTCTTTTTGGCGGCAGCACCCTTTTCCATATTTACACAGGAAACAAAGATCCTTTTATCCTTGGGACCACGTTTTCGCAACTCGATGATATCTCTCGGACATGCAATAACACATGCGTTGCAAGCGGTACATTTGTCGTTTACTTCAGGCAATCCTGTTTCAGGATTCATGTGGATGGCATCGAAATTACAGGCAGCAACACAATCGCCCAGACCCAAACAGCCATACTGGCAACCACCTTCTCCGCCGTATAACGCGTGAGCAAAAGCGCACGAGGTAGCTCCTTCGTATTTAACTTTGGCAGGTGTATGCGCGAATGATCCGTTGCAGCGCACCACGGCAATCATTGGGTCAGTGGCATCTACTGCTAACCCAAGAATATTTCCCACTGTTTGCATCACGTCATTTCCACCCACAGGACAGTTCAGTCCCTCGATGCTTTTATTCTCCTTGGCCGATTTAACGGTGGCTTCGGCAAAAGCACGGCAGCCGGGATAGCCACACCCTCCGCAATTTGCTGACGGCAACGCCTCCTCCACTTCATCAATCTTTGGATCTTCAAACACCCTGAATTTACTGGCGATAAAGAAAAGCACGACAGCTGCAATTAATCCTAAACCTCCCAGTGCCAGAACGGCAATTACAATAATGTTGTCCACTATTTTCGGTTTTAATGTATTACTAGTTTCAATCGCTGTTTACTCAACGACGTACAAAAGTAGTACTTTTAAGAATTGATCGACTGAAGCAAGTCGCAACCCCCAAAGCACGTAATAATCACGAATTCTGCATGTTAAGTGTACAATAAAAAGGAAGTTGTTTTACGGCAAGACCGAAACTTGCTGAATTACAATACCTTTAGAAAGTTGATTAGAAAGCCTCTAAATTATCGGCTTGTGTTAATTTAGAAAGAATTAAAAAACACCTGACCAGGACATAAGCCTAGTTACGGAGAGAATAGTGAAATCTTGAATCAAGCCAGTGACGCATTAGGTACAGAACTGTATAGTAAGGCACCAGCATACCCAAAGCGAAAAGTCCTGACAACCCCTGATCGAAACCCAGAGAAATACACAAAATCAATACCAGAAGCAGCACCAAAAAAGGGAACACATAGCCGAGCAAAACAGCCCATGTACCCAGCGATTGTTTCATTTCGATGGTAACTTGCTGCCCGATCCTGTACTGCGAAGTGTCGTCCATCTTTACCCACACTTGTTTCTCCTCCACATCACTCACAGAACAAGCTCCTTTAAGTTGGCAGGAAGCACATCCTGCCACTGACATAATGGCGATTTCTACACGGTTGCGCTCAATGGTTTTAACAAAACCGGGGTGGGTAACAATTTGTTCTTTCAAAGCAATAAATTTTCTTACGCTGCAAAATTACGAACTATACCGAATCGGAACAGGATTACAAAAATTTTTGTTTGTTCCTATCGAGTATTACTACTTCTAAACAGTTATCGCTTCGCATACCTGTTAAAAATTAGTATAAATTCAGATAACACTTGTCTGAATGGCCAAAACTATGGCGTTGAAACCGAAACCGGCAGGATTTTTCCATTGAAATATTTATGGCCGTTTAGTGCAAAATCAGCGATAAACTTTGCCATCTCAGTTGATTTAAGCGGAGCCGTATATCCCGGGAAAGCCTGGTTCAACATTTCCGTTTGAACAGCACCCAGCGCCAGCGCATTTACTGAAATTGATCTGTCAACAAATTCCTGTGCCAAGCATTCACTTAAAACAGCCAAAGCGCCTTTGGATGCACTGTAGAGCGACAAACCGGCAAATTTGGCACTCCCCTGCAATCCTCCCATACTCGACACATTTACGATATGTGCGTTCCTATTAAAAAAGAGCAACAAACTACTAATCAGTCTAAATGGAGCCTTGACATTTACCTTAAACAGTTCATCAAAGTCCATATCGGTCATTAGTTCAAAAGGCTTATTGATCAGCAAACCAGCATTGTTGACGAGAATATCAATAGTTGGCATAAGGGTTAATATCTTTGGCACGAGTCTTTCGGCAATGTCCGGGAATCCCAGATCATATGGAAGAGCAAAGAAATTCTCATCATCACCATTCTGATTAATTTCGTCGGACAACA
The DNA here is from genome assembly GCA_002440885.1 of Bacteroidales bacterium UBA6244. Classification (GTDB taxonomy): domain Bacteria; phylum Bacteroidota; class Bacteroidia; order Bacteroidales; family F082; genus UBA6244. The sequence continues at coordinate 12,390 of DJVY01000207.1, read as the reverse complement.
CCTTAAGTTTCTCGTCTGAGCGTGCAATTCCAACTATTCTGTTGTCCGGATTCAATGCCAACGTACGGGCTATGTCGCTTCCAATGCCGTTGCTTGCCCCGGTGATAATAATATTCATCTGGTTATTCTAAATCGTTCATTTGTTCGTTGAATTTTTGCGTATCGGTAGCCGATATGGTTAAAGTTCCATCCTCATCAACGGTGATAGCAACAGAATAATGAGGCAGCTGAGTTGCCCCAATTTCAAAATTCATGTAAGCCATGCCTTTTAAAACAGCAATGTCGTATTCACGGGCAAGTTGTTGTGCATCTGCAAAATCCTTACTCATGGGTATGGAAGCACGGGACGAAATTATCTCCGCCTGTTGCATAGCCTGATCGTAACTGCCCCGATAGACTAAAACAATGGAATTATACCCTTCATTGGGATTATTTTCAGATGTAGATTGCGAAAAATTGGCATCCAGCGTCATGCCAACAGGCTCTGACAGCCCTAGCTGAGAAGCCCAAAGTGGCAAACCGGTAACTGGCATCACATGACTATTTTGAGAAATCCTGTTCCCATAATCACTTCTTATTCTTTGACGTGCGCGTTTTGCCTCTCCGGCATCGAGTTGTCCATTTTGTTGCTGCGCTTCAACAATGTCAAGCTCATCTTGCATTTGATCGATGAGTAAAATGGCGCTATCTACCTTATTAAAAGAATCGTTGAAAGACTGTAGATTTTGGTTAAAAGAACGATCGCTACCATCTTCGCCAAAATTACAAGAGCTTGCTATTAAAACCATTAGCAACGTAACCCACCTAAATAAAACTAACCACTTCATCTTCATATGCTATTCTAAACAAGTTCCAAAAGTAGTAAATAACCCGGGGTTTTTGATAGGTCAATTAAAAAGTTTCGCAGAAAACAAAAACAGAATCATAAAAATTGCTGCGACAACATTGAAGCCGGTAATAAAAAACAGTTGAGAATAGCCTTAAAAACCCAAACGATGGGATAAAAAATTAAACCTTGAAAAAAATCATGTACCTTTGGATTTTAAAACAATAGGGATGAAAATTACCGGAATTTTAGGAATGCTATTGATTTTGTGGCTCTTTTCTTTAGGTCAGGTTATGGCCCAGAAGACCACAAGCCAAACCAAGAGCTTCCTGTCAGAGCTTAAATCAGGGAATACCGATGGACTTGCCCTGCATTTCGGGTCGTTTATCCTCCTTAATATCGACAATGAGCAAAAGGTTGTCAGCCGGAGTCAAGCCAAGCTACAATTGGCTGCTTTTTTCGAGAACCATCCAGCAGATCAGGTAGTATTATTTAAATCGGGAATTGACGACAACCAAGAGTACTTCATTTACTATTACCACACCAAAGGAACAAAGTGGCGCATATACTTACTTTTAGCCACGCAGGAATCAGAGAAAAAGATTATCCAGCTCGATATGGTAAAAAAACAGGAATAATGACAGATATAGAAAAAAGTCAAGTTTTAAAAATTATCCGCTTTGCATTAAGCGAGGATCTGGGAGATGGTGACCATACTTCTCTGGCCACTATACCAAAAAGTGCTATGGGCGAAGCTATTATGTTAGCGAAAGAGGAAGGTATTCTGGCTGGCGCAGAAGTAGCAGCACTGGTATTTCAGACTGTTGACCCCGAACTTCAGGTAAATATTGCATTAGAAGAAGGGCAGACTTTAAAAAAAGGAGATGTCATTTTGACTGTAAAAGGAAGGTCACAGTCCATCCTTTCTGCTGAACGGACGGCGCTCAACTTTATACAGCGCATGAGTGGAATAGCCACTTTTACAAATAGAATTGTTCAGAAGCTCAGCGGATTGAAAACCAAATTACTCGACACACGCAAAACCACCCCAGGGAACAGGATTACAGAAAAAATGGCTGTTAAAACAGGAGGAGGGCAAAATCACCGGTTTGGGCTTTACGACATGATTATGATTAAAGACAATCATGCCGATTTTGCAGGAGGTTTGGTGAATGCCATAAATAAAACACACGCCTACCTGGACAGGTTAGGAAAAAAATTAAAAATTGAGGTAGAAGTCCGCAACTTTTCCGAGTTAGAACTCGTCTTGAACATGAGAGGTATTGACCGGGTGATGCTGGACAATTTTACGCCAGAGGACTTGAAAAAAGCCGTTCAACAGATCGATGGTCGGTTGGAAACAGAAGCTTCCGGTGGGATAAGTATCGACACCATCCGTGATTTTGCTGAGAGCGGTGTTGATTTTATCTCTGTAGGGGCACTCACTCATCAAATTAAAAGCCTCGATATCAGCCTAAAAGCTGCACACCAGTAATAGCAAAGAGTTGAAGAAACTGTTTTTAAATATAAGCGATCATATTTCCGGAGTTGGGCACTTGTTACGTCTGAAACTTTCACGCATCGTGCTGCCCGGCTTTGATGGTGTTCCACTGTATGATGTTCTGGTGTTTTTCATGCGGGGGCTCTTCAGGGGTGTGCTAAGCTACAGGGCTTCAGCCATCGCTTACAATTTTTTTCTGGCACTGATTCCTCTCATCCTCTTTTTATTCACTTTGATTCCTTACGTCACCTCCGAAGACATGCAAGGCACTTTGCTTGATTTAATGGATCAGATTATACCAGCGAGCGTTTTTGAAATGGTGAAACCAACCATCATCGAAATTGTAAGCCGCCCCCAAAGCGGACTGCTTTCGCTGGGTTTTATAATGACCATCTATTTCGCCACCAATGGGATAGACGCTATTCTGGAAGGCTTTAACCAAAGTTATCACCGAATAGAAACCTGGAATTTTTTAAGACAAAAGCTCATGGCCTTTTTGCTCATGCTTCTTATATCCTTTCTGGTTATGGTAGCCATGTTATTAATAACCTCGGGAAATTATATCATTAGCAGCCTCGATCAATGGTTTCAGTTTTCGGGCAGCATTATCAAAGTTATTTTGGTTATTGTTCAGTGGCTTATTACATCCGGCAGCATTTTGCTTAGTGTTTCTGTGCTTTATTATCTCGGACAGAAAAAAGATAAAACCAGAAGATACCGCTTTTTTTCAGCCGGATCGACACTTTCCACCATCTTGTTTATTTTGGGTGGTTATTTTTTGAAAGTGTATTTTGAGAATTTCTCCAACTACAACGTCCTGTTCGGTTCATTAGGATCGTTGATTTTGTTAATGGTTTGGCTCTTTTACAACTCCTTCATCATTTTAATTGGATTTGAACTGGATGCCAGCATACGCAGATCTAAGACTATCGCAGAAGCACGTTTCCGACAAATCTCTTAAAATGAAAAAGCCTTCGACAGAGTTTTTTCAAATCCTGATAATTGGCATTTTTACGATGATCTCGGAGATAGATTGCCATGCGCAAAAAGAAGGAAACATCTGGTATTTCGGCGACTACGCAGGCCTCGACTTTAATAGCGGACAACCCCGCGCCCTGACCAATTCTGCCATGTACCAACGTGAAGGCTGCGCCGTAATATCCGATAAGGAGGGTAACCTGATGTTTTATACAAACGGACAAAAAGTTTGGAATAAAAACGGCTATTTAATGCCTAACGGGCAAAGCCTTATGGGACACCAATCAGCCACACAGTCTGCCATTATTGCCAAAAAACCGGGAAACAATCCGCTATATTATATTTTCACCGTTCCCAAAGAAATTGGATACGATGGACTGAGGTATTCAGTTGTAGATATGACGCTCAGCGGTGGAGGTGGTGACTTAACAGGACCCATAAACAACACCTTAAATGCGTCGCCTACAGAAGAAAAAGTTACCGCCATACCTCATGCCAACGGGATCGACATCTGGATCATTACCCACTTATGGAACACCGATGCTTTTTATGCCTTTTTGCTTACCGAACAAGGGATCGACAAAGATTTGGCTGTTATCAGCCACAGTGGTTTAGACCATCAGGGCAGCAGTGAGTATACTCCCGGTTACATGAAAGCCTCCCCCGATGGATCGAAAATTGGCATTATCACCAGAATAAATAATAGCTTTCAGCTTTTCGATTTTGATAACCAGACAGGTGAGGTTTCAAACCCCATCACTTTTTTAAGCCAATATCCCCGGGCTTATGGTTTAGAGTTCTCTCCAAGTGGCAACATGCTTTATATTAGCGATTATCACAATCGTCGAAGGATAATACAATTTGATGTTACGCTTCCCCCAGCCGAAATGATTCAGTCGGGTATTGAGGTCGGATCGGTGAGCAACGACTTTGTTGGTGCGCTACAGATTGCTCCTGACCGAAAAATCTATATTGCCAAATACGACACGGTGGGGTCAGAATTTGTGGGTGATCATTTTCTGGGAAGTATAGGTTTTCCGGAAAAAAGAGGTGCTGCCTGTGATTTCATCGAAGACGATTTTGACCTGGGCACAGCCTCATGTATATGGGGTCTCCCCACTTTTGTTCAAAGTTATTTCGTTCAACTACAGGATTTTTACTCCCTGAATCAATGCGAAAACGACACCACTTTTTTTAACCTCACCAACGAAGTGGAACTAATGAGCGTATTGTGGGACTTCGGAGATCCTTTATCGGGAGATTTGAATCAATCGACAGACATTAACCCATACCATATATACACATCACCTGGCGATTACACGGTTCGTTTGATCTCATGGTTCAACGCAAATACGGATACCTTATTCAAGAACATCACCATTAACGCAACACCCGAAGTGAATCTGGGTGAAGACCGCAATTTCTGTAGTAGTGATGAATTATGGCTACAGGCCGGATCTGACCAGGACGATGTCCTTTGGCAGGATGGGAGTACTGAAAACCATTACCATGTGAAAGCATCCGGGAGGTACTACGCCCAAGCGATCAACCAGTATGGCTGCACTGCCAGCGACACGGTAGATTTACAAATGATTGAAAGTCCGTTTGTTTTTCTGGGAAATGACACTCTTTTACAAGCAGGAGAACTTTTGGTGCTATCTACTAACACAGCCTACCCGCCTGCTCATTGGAGCAATGGTGAAACCGGATACACCATTAACGTTAGCTCACCCGGAACTTACTGGGCTTCTGTTGATAAAGATGGATGTATCGGCAGCGATACCATTCAGGTGAACTACGAAAGTCACTGTAAGATTTACTGCCCAAATGCTTTCACCCCAAACGGAGACGGGCTTAATGACTTTTTTACGCCAATCGCCAACGAACCAATTGAGACTTACAGGCTTATCATAAGAAACCGGTGGGGGACTATCGTTTACGAATCAGACGATATAGGCAAAGCCTGGGACGGTTATTACAAGGACAATGACCCAACACCCGACGTCTATTCCTGGATAATCCGATTTACCTGCCCTTACGATACGGAAGAAAAGTTAGCGAAAGGGACAGTAATGATATTGAAATAAAGGTTGTTATATCAATATTAACAAACAATTACCTATCACATTAAAGATTTTTAAGATACCTGTGGTATGAGACTTCATGCCTGTTGTCCAAATTATTTACCTTTGTAATCAAATTGATCCAGGTGAAAAAAATAATTTCAGTAGTTGGTGCACGACCAAATTTTGTGAAGATTGCACCCTTACATCGCGCTTTTGAGCAATACAAGAACACCATATCACACAAGATATGCCATACTGGACAGCATTTTGACAAAAAAATGTCTCAGGTGTTTTTTGACGAGTTAGAGATGCCTGTTCCCGATTTTTATTTAGGAGTTGGCGGAGGAAGTCACGCTGTACAAACAGCCCAGGTGATGGTAGAATTTGAAAAAATACTCCTCAGCGAAAAGCCTGATCTGGTTATTGTTCCTGGCGATGTAAACTCCACCCTGGCCGCAGCACTGGTAGCTGTTAAGCTTCATATTCCGGTGGCTCATGTTGAAGCCGGGCTACGCAGCTTCGACCGCCGCATGCCAGAAGAGATTAACAGAATACTTGCCGATGAAATAGCAGATTTACTCTTTGTTACAGAACAAAGCGGTCTTCAAAACCTGGAAAATGAAGGAAAGTCGCACGACAAAATATTTTTCACAGGAAACATCATGATAGACAGCTTGGTGCATTACCTGCCAAAGATTGAGCAATCAACTATCACCAAACAACTCGGCATTGAGAAAGGGAACTATGTTCTGGCCACTTTCCACCGCCCCTCCAATGTAGATTCAGACGAAAACTTAACTCAAATAATAACAACCCTGGTAAAGTTAGCGAAAGAAAAGCAGGTTATCTTTCCTGTACATCCACGTACAAAAGCACATCTCGACAGGCTTAACCTCACCGACAGCCTGCCACCCGAACTTATCCTGCTTGAGCCGATAGGATATATCGATTTTCTCCACCTGACAAAATATGCATCGGTGGTAATTACCGATAGCGGAGGAATACAAGAAGAAACGACCTTTTTAGGTGTCCAATGCCTCACGGTGCGAAACAGCACCGAACGTCCGATTACCGTCGATATGGGCACCAACCAACTTCTGGGGCAGGACTATGATCTGGTTTATTCAGAAGCTATGAATACGTTAAGTGGGCACATCAAAAAAGGGAAAACACCACCGTTATGGGACGGCAAAACAGCAGAGAGAATAGCCAAAGAAATCAATCACTTTTTAACTCCTGAGGCATGAAGATATTAATGGTTCTCGATCATGAATTCCCTCCAGATATCAGGGTTGAAAACGAAATCGAAGCCCTGACAGCGACAGGACACGAAGTGCATGTTGCCTGTTATACGATGAAAGGCAGACCCGCAAATGAAATGCATCAAGGGGCGCATGTGCACAGAAAAAACATAAATAAGCTAACCTATAAAAGCAGTGTAGGCTGTCTTAAATTTCCGCTTTACTTTCATTTCTGGAGAACATTTTTAACAGATTTAATGCACAAAAACAGTTTCGAAGCCATCCATGTTCACGACCTGCCCCTTGCCAGTGTAGGCCATGAAATAGCCCGAAAAAACAATATCCCTTTTACACTTGATCTCCACGAAAACTGGCCGGCCTTGCTCAGGATGTCACCTCATACTAAAACGCCACTCGGCACTCTACTATCATCAAATACGCAATGGAAGCGATATGAAAAAAAATACGTTCAGCTTGCCGACCATGTTATTGTGGTAGTGGAAGAAGCCAAAGACAGGCTCAAGCTCATGGGTGTAAAAGAAGATAAAATTACAGTCGTTGGAAACACATTAAACCTGAACCATTTCGATCTGAAGGACTTACCAGGTTCGGATGATAAAATTGTACTTGCCTATGCAGGAGGCATAAGTGAACACCGCGGGTTACAGTTTCCTATCATCGGGCTTAAGAAACTAAAAGGAATGTCGAAAAAGGCAGAACTTTGGATTCTTGGAGAAGGCAGTTACACTGAAGAACTTAAGAGACTTGCTCAAGAAAACGAAGTGTCAGAACATATTGAATTTTTTGGGTGGAAACCATACAACGAAATGCAGGAATATCTTGCAAAAGCAGATATTTGCATAATCCCGCATATAAAAAGCGATCATACTGACACCACCATTCCTCACAAACTATTTCAATACATGTATGCAGGCAAACCAATTATTGCCTCCGATTGCGCTCCGATAAAACGTATAGTAGAGAAAGTCGGGTGCGGACTTATCTATCACTGGGATCAGCCTGAGGAGTTTGCCGCCTGTGTATCTGCACTTTCCGAAGAACCGTCCCGTTTCAGAGAAATGAAAAATGCCGGAAAGAAAGGCGTAGAATCGGAATATCTGTGGGAAAACGACAGCATAAGATTAAACACCATTTATCAATAACCAGCATGGATAACACAGCGATTTATGAAAAATTCGACTGGGACAAACTTCAGTCCAACGACCTCCGGGACAAAATCAACCTGGTGATGGAATATATCCCAAATGAGGTAAAAACCATTCTGGATGTAGGATGCGGAAACGGGGTAATAACAAATGAATTAGCTAAACGGTATGAGGTAACGGGGGTTGATATGCTGAACCTATTAATCTCTCCGAAAAAACCATATTGGTTGTTCGTACTGATGAAACGAAAATAACAAGAAAACATGGGGGTAATCCAAAAGCAAAGCCAATCGGGAACCATCTACTCATACATAGGGGTGATTCTGGGGTTTATTACAACCGGATACCTGTGGCCAAAAGTCTTTTCGACTGACGAAATCGGCCTCATGCGCATATTGGTATCCTACGCTGTGTTATTCTCGCAGTTTGCCAGCTTTGGTGTAAATTCCATTTCAGTAAAACTTTTTCCCTATTTTAGGACAAACGATGGCAAACACCATGGATTTCTGGGTCTTACCTCCCTTATTTCACTAACCGGACTGCTTATCTCAGTGATCATTTTTATCCTGCTTAAATCGTGGATAGTCGATCCTGAAAAAGAAAACAGCCAACTTCTTGCCTCCTACTATTATTACATCGTACCACTCATTTTCTTCACTTTATTTTTTAACGTTTTCGACACATACTACCGCGTTTTGTATAAGGCAGTAGTCGGAATTGTATACAAAGAAGTAGTTCAACGCATGCTGATACTCACGGTTGTAGTGTTATTCTTACTTGAGTGGACTAATTTTCATCAAACCGTTGTTTTGTATTGCCTTGCGTTAATTGCCCCCACCATTCTTTTAATGATTTCTCTTATTAAAGACGGCAATTATAGTTTAAAGCCCGACTTTGGCTTTATCACCAAAGAGTTGAGGAATGAGATGATTGGTGTCGGACTTTTTGGCATTGTGGCCAGTTTTTCAGGGGTGCTGGCCTTGAATATTGATGTGATTATGGTGGAAAGATTGATTGACCTAAAAGCAGCCGGTGTATATACAATAACCTTCTTTTTTGCCTCACTTATATTAATACCGCTGCGCACGATGGGCAAAATAAGCTCTGTAGTTATTGCCGAAGCCTGGAAAAAAAACGAACTAAAAACCATTGACGATATCTACAAAAAAAGTAGTATCAGCCTAAGTGTAATCGGGATGTTACTTTTTTTAGGACTCTGGAGTAACATTGATAACATCATGCAGCTCATTGGTGATAAATACTTACCCGGAAAGTATGTCATCCTGTTTTTAGGCATCGCCAATCTAACTGAAATTGCCTTAGGAGTAAACGCTCATATCATTTTGAACTCAAAACACTATCGGTTTCTGAGTTATTTTCTGGTAGGTTACGCTGCCTTGCTCATCCTAACCAACCTCCTGTTTATACCCCTTTACGGAATTGCGGGAGCTGCTCTGGCATCCCTGATCTCAAAAGTAATTTTTGGCTTTGCCAAATATTTTTTCCTGTTTCGGGTTTATCGATTACAACCATTCGATTGGAACTATTTAAAACTAGTCACAATTTCGGTTTTGGTATATCTGACATCCTTATGGTTACCAACGGCCTCGAATTACCTTGTAGATATCGTTTTCAGGGGCAGCTTCATCCTGGCTTCATTTACTGTTTTGGTTTACCTCACTCAGGTCTCAGTGGACATAAACCAAAGAATAAATGCTTTAACTGCACTGATTATCAGTATATTTAAGAAAGCCTAAACCGATCTATTTAATTTTTGTTACTTTTGCCTTTCAATTTTGCAATGAAATGATGGATGAATCGGTAAAAATCTGTTTTGTTGGGAGCGGTGCGATCTCGACGGCTATGGCCAATGTGATGGCACAGAAACCTAATCACGAGGTATATTTGTTATCCGTTGAGCAGGACGTGGTCGATTCTATCAGCAACGACCGCATCAACAGAAAGTACTTCCCCAATGTTGTATTACATACAAACCTCAAGGCCACTTTCGACAAAAGCATCCTTCAAAGCAGCGACATCATTTTTCTTGGAATCCCAAGTAACGTGGCCGTGAGCTATGTGAGAGAAAACAAGGCACTGATTAGCGAATCAGCCATTATTGTTAATTTGGCCAAAGGATTTGGGGAAAACCAAAAGACCATCCCCCAGTGCCTTGGCAAAGAAGTTCCTAATCAAATATTTAGCATGAAAGGTCCTTCGTTTGCCCGCGAAATAATCAACAATCTTCCTACAGGTTTCACGGTGGCTTCCAAGCGCACAAAAAACTTTGATTTGTTCACACGCGTGTTCTCCAACACTTCGATTTACCTCGATTTTACTACCGATGTAATGGGCGTTGAGCTTGCCAGCATACTTAAAAACATTTATGCGATTATGGTTGGCATTGTTGATGCACATTTTGACTCTCCCAACTTACGTTCTTTAATTCTGACCAAAGCGATCAACGAGATGCGCTTTATTATCGGCAAATTTGGTGGTGAAGAAATTACCATGTTCAATTATTGTGGCTTTGGCGATTTTACCCTCACGGCACTCAACGATTTAAGCCGAAACAGAACCTTAGGTCTGCTGATCGGCAAAGGTTTTTTTACGGATTATATATCAGAAAAAGTTGTGTTAGAGGGGAAAGTGGCTGTAAACGTGTTTGTTGAGGAAATAGCCAAAAAGCGTGGCATAAAAACCAAAAACCTGATGCTTAAAGAACTTTACAAAGTTTTTAACGATCAGAAATACGACATTAACAATTTTGTCTCGAATATAACTAAGATCTAGCGCTTTACGATTTTTTTCGTAGTAATAATACCTTCCGTTGAAGTAGTTAAAAAATATAAACCTGACTTCATATCGATCAAGTCGATGTCAAAAACACTCACATTGGGAGAACCCTTTTCTATCAGATTTCCAAATACATCGTATAAGTGATAAGCATCAATTATTTTGCCCTCTGTTTCTTTTACTGTCAATACACCAAAAACGGGATTTGGGCTCACGTTAGTACCGGAGGTTAATACGGTTGAGCTGATGACACCTGTAGGACTTTTCGTATAAATAACCAGTTTTGGTCTTAATTCGGGAAGAAAGTGATTTGATGCTGCGAATACCACATTTCGATCGTACCCGGCCTGCTGCTCATTCTCTAATCTCAACATAAAACCATTTGCCCCATTTCCCGCCGAAACCATCTCTTTGATCATATGCGTAACCTCAATGTCAAGATAATCCTGATCAGGAATATTTGAGGAGGGTAAAACAACAACATGTTCCTGAGAAACAGAAGGTTGATTAATCCAATTAATCTCATCCTCATCCCATGGATCAACGATCCGGCTTACCACAAGGCTATTGGATTGACCGCCATTAATATGCCCTTCTATGGCAGCATAAGGATCGTGGTACAAGCTCAATTCGGCTAATGTAATTACTGAACTATCTGAATATTGTGTTAAATCAAAATGAATAAAACTCCTTGAAAGCACAATCCCTTGCCCGGTTTCATTTACAGAAGCAATCAGACTTTGCTCATTGGTTTTAAAACCTTCTCCCGATGAAACAAATGCATCCTTACCGGTCGTCTCGTCCGGCTGTGTGGCATACATTGAATCAGCTGGCAAGTCAGTTACATACGTAATTATAATGGACGGATGAAGGTTTGCATCCGGATGATCAGATGAGGCGAATACCAAACTTCTGTAAAGTGAATCTTCGCTGAAAAGCTTAATCATAAACCCGTCGCTGGTTTCAGGATGGCGTATCATATCCCTGATTATCGGGGTAATGTTCACATCAAGAAAATCATCGTCATCACTCTGCGGAGCAGGAATAACAATAGCATTTGTATTGGTGGTGGCAGGCTGATTAGCCCAGGTTACCTGGTTATCAACCCAATGTTCTGTAATTCTGAAGATCATGCCCGCATTCTCTCCACCCAAATTAGAGTGTCCGATATGGCCTGAGATCGGATTATGGAACAAATTCAATCTGGCCTCTAATACACGAAAATCGCTTCTTAGAGCCGAAAAATCAAACCCTATCAAACTCCGTCCTATGCCAAACTCACCATAATAGGTCCAGACAGAGGCGATCAGACTTTGCCTTGTTGCGTCAGGTTCATCATTTACAATATTAATGTACGCATCCTTAATCAATTCATTGCTAAAAACCATTGTAACAGTGTCCTGTCCAATAGTATAGCTAGATGAAAAAACCAACAAGATAATCCAGAATTTTCTAACCATTGAGTTCATAAGGTTTATTTTATGTGTGATGCACAAATGTAAAACAATTTTCAACAAAAAAATGTTTTCCATTGATTTTTAGTGCATTTTTCGGGATATCTCAGTCGATTTTATTTTGTACAGTAGGATCTTCCCAAAACCAGGGTTCACAAAACCGCAATTCAAGTTTTTTAGCAAATCGTTTACTAAGGAATCAGCTCAACAAGTCTTTCAGTAAGTCTTTCGCGTGAATACTTCAAATACGTCTGATCGCCAACAGAAGTTCGGGATGGTTTCTCCCAATCCACTATCAAATTATTCAGAAATTCATACATTCCCTTTTCATCAGTATAGTCAAACATCTGTCCGGCATTGCA